>NZ_KV878783.1:606449-909161 GCF_001890765.1 Spirulina major PCC 6313
AACGGTCGATTGGATCGTGAATTCGATGAATATTTCCACTCCCCTGCCCACTGAATAGAGCCGGAGTCGTGGCCCCATTGTTTGGGGCTGTGGGTTCTGTGATATCAACCATAGACTGATCAACGATCAACATCCGACAGTCTATTGATCACTGGAGTGAGTTTGAGCAACGGGAACGACAGCACCGTCTCGGTTCACCGTCCAAGCAGCTAGATTTGAGTCAGAAAGGTTATGCGATGTTCCGTGCGTCTTATGTTGATTGTTCAGGCGATGCTGTTGCCTGTCGCGGTGGGGGCGATCGCAGCAACACTGTTCCCTCAACCGGTTGCCAGCCAAACCTATCAATCCCTTCAGGCTTTTTTTACGGAACGCCATGAGCGTTTCCCGGCATTGCCAGAAGCGGCGGGCGGGGTGATTAATGTGCGGGACTATGGAGCCGTGGGGGATGGCGTGACGGATGATACGGCGGCGTTTCAGCGGGCATTATCCCGCGATGAGATTGCCAATGGCAGTAAAATCATCTACATCCCCGATGGGACGTATCTGCTCAGGGACACGGTGCAATGGCCCAGGGGCGAGCATGACGGTTTGGCCTATAAACGCACGACGGTTTTAGGGGAAAGTCGGCAGGGTACGATTTTGAAGCTGGCGGATGGGGCGGCGGGATTTGGCGATCGCACCTCGCCCAAACCCCTTTTGGATACCGGGGAAAACCGCGCCAATGGGTTCCGCAATCGGGTGGAAAATCTCACCCTCGATACCGGGCGCAATAATCCGGGTGCGATCGCCCTGAAATTCAATTCCAACAATGGCGGCGGCGTGTTTGATGTTCAGATGCGATCGGGTGATCGCCAAGGAGTCAGCGGCCTCGACCTCACCGCCCCCGAAGTGGGCCCCCTCCTCGTGAAAAATCTAGAGGTGATCGGCTTTGCCCACGGGATTCATGTGGGCGGCGGTCAAACCAACTCCGTCCACATGGAAAATATTCACCTCCGCGATCAAACCCAAGCCGGGATTCGCCAAGTAATGCAGGTGTTGACCCTGCGGAATCTCGTTAGCGAAAACCCCGTGCCCGCCGTTGAAATGCTCGCCCACGGTGCGACCCTCTCCCTCCTCGGCGCTCGTCTCACGAACACCGGCCCCGCTGACCTGAGTGCCATCACGACCCGCTATCGTCCCGACGGCAACAGCACCCCCGGTGAAAATGCCACTATGGCCACATTGCTGATCGATGTGGAACAGCAGGGCTATGGCAACACTGCCACACTGTACGACTGTAACACCGGAGCATTAACGCCGCTGACGGGGAATATCCCCTACTGGTCTTGCGCTGACCCCCTCGGTACGGCAGCCAAAACCCCGCCGTTTCAACTGCCGGTACGTGATACGCCTCGCTTACCCGATGATCTGGGCAAGGTTGCGATCGCCCAAGGCAACAGGAGCGCAGACATTCAAGCCGCCATCGATACGCCGGGTGTGGATACGGTGTTTCTGCCCAATCGCACCTATGAGATCACAGAACCCGTGCAGATTCGTGGTACGGTGCGCCGGATTACGGGCATGGGCGCACGGATTAGCAACGATTCCGTGGAGCCGAGTTTTCGACTGGAGGCGGGCGATGCGCCGATCGTAGTGATCGAACGGTTAGAAGAGGCCAGCGTGCTGCAAAATAGCGATCGCACCCTTGTTGTTCAAAAATCCTCCCTGCGCAGCTATGCCAACACCCCCCAAGGCAACGGCGACACCTTTTTAGAAGACATTGTGACCAATCAAGTCACGATGCAGCATCAAGCCCTATGGGCGCGGAGCTTGAATGTCGAAGGGCGACCGCCAGCCGGTGAGGCGAAAATCATCAACAAGGGCGGCCAGCTTTGGGTGCTGGGGTTAAAAACGGAAAATCCTGGCACGATTCTCAGTACCCACGCTCAGGGTAAAACGGATGTCATTGGCGGCCTGATCTACATCAACCAAGACATTCCCGATACCCAACCCCCTCAACCTCAATATGTGCAAAATGAATCCGATCTCGCTGTGGTCACTCGCACCTATGCACCCACCGCCATCGGCTATCCCGTCCTCATCCGTGAAACCACAGGGGGTCACACCACCGACATTGTCAATCCCAATCGCAATCGAAGCGATCGCTTCTTCTACGTAGAAACCACAGCCTCCACCCCAGCGACCGATCAACACCCTGATCTTGAGCAATTGGGCCGTCATTTCCAAAAACACATCACCACCCCTGAGCCGTCCTGGCTGCTTCCCACTGCTGTCCTGCTCTGGATTGGGACGAAGCTGCGCCGCTCCTCCCATTAGATCCTCAATCCCTTGGAACTCTAAGCGTCTCGGCAACCGGGGGAATGGTTTCGCCAACGGTAGGAGAATGAAGGCAAACTCAACCATGAATATTTTTTCCGGACGAAAATATATAAAGTTTTGATGAACGCGATCGCACTTTTAGGGAAATTTTGTAAAACTTCCGTAATTACCGAACTGATCCGTACATTTACGGAATTAAGTTGCTAAAGTGAAAAACATAGGGTTTTAACAGTACCGCTTCCCTACAAGTGGCGGTGCATGGGTGCATTAAACACTGTTATTTAATCGCAAATATGAGGTCGTATGAACGGATGTCTAGTCGCATGCGCGAGCATTCTGAGTTTGGGTATTGGCGGAATTGCGGATGTCAACGCCGCAATGTTGACCAATGGAGGATTTGAAACAGGAGATCTCAACGGTTGGACAATCCAAACCACAGCCAATGGCTCCCATGGCGTTAACCCCGGCAATATCCCCCTACCGAATGTTACGGAATTTGATGTGACCGGGAGTGGGTTTCCCTCCCTGGCGGCTCAGTTTCGCGTGGGACAGGTGAATTTCCAAGAAGCTCAATTTGGGGGCGGCAGTCTGACGCAGTCGGTTTACCTAGAGGCGGGCCAGTTTGAATTGACGGTGGACGCGGCCAGTCAGTCCGAACGCCGCAATGCTTCGGGGGGGCTGCTGGAATTAATGTTTGATGGAGAGGCGATCGCCCGCCATGACTTTTCGGCAATCTCCCCGGACTTAGTCAAATATGCCAGCCTCTCCGCTCGGTTTGATGTGTTCACCGAGGGTTGGTATGACGTGGGCTTCCAATTGACCCGCCCCTATCTCACCACCGCGACGACCCCCACACAATTTGTGGACAATGTGACCCTGACCGCACTGCATCAATCGGTGCCAGAGGCGCGGGGCGGCTGGGTGATGCTCTTGGGTGGACTGGGCATTGGTGCGGTGGTGCGTCGCCGGCGATCGTCGATGTGATAGGGCGTGCATGGGGTTGTTGGTATCTCTGCAATGGAGACGGATCGGGGCTGCGATCGCCTGAACGTCATCCCGCAATCCGTAAGGTATGGTGAAGTTTAGAATCCCCACACCCAGGGGATTGAGCCTCTAATCCGTTCATCAAGCCGCCAAGATTGCGATCTGAATCTCCTAAAATTCAATGGGATGAGGTAGAACGGGAATGTACCCACCCAGTCACAGAACAGGCAGAGAGAAATTTTGATAGTGATGATGATCAAGCGATCTTGGGCTTTAAGTTTGTGTTGCGCCATGTTGGTGTTTTTGGGGGTTGTGGCTTGGAGTCCAGCGCGAGGACAGGTGCAGGCTGACGCGAGGGTGGCTGACGCGAGGGTGGCTGACGCGAGGGTGGCTGACGCGAGGGTGGCTGACGCGATCGCCGCCATGGAACAGGAGTGGAGCGGGGAATACGCGGAGTATTGGGGGCTTGAACTGGGCGAGGTTGAGATTCAAGTTGAAGAAATTGCCGCCAAACTGACGGAACTAGAGCAAGTCACGGGACAAAAGGGGGCGGTATTGTGGTTAATGTCGAAACCCGATGCCTTGAATCTTGCCCTCACCACCCCCGACACGCTGGCCGTCAGTCGGGATATTCCTGCTGCCAATGCCAACGCATTGATGCAAACGATGCGGGAATTTCAGCGGGAAGTGTCGCAGCCCCGTAACCTGAACTCTGATCGCTATTTGGGTGCTGCGAGTCGGCTTTATGATTGGATGATTGCCCCTCTTGCTGAAATTTTGCGCCGAGATGGGATTGATTTGCTGTTGATTTGCGGGGGGAATGGGCTGCGATCGTTTCCCTTTGCGGCGTTGTACGACCAGGCAAATCAACAATTTCTCGTTGAACAATTCAGCCTCGCCCAGATTCCGGCGTTTAATCTCCTGAACACGGCTGCCCATCGGCTCGATCAGGCGACGGTGCTCGCGATGGGGGCTTCGGAATTTCAGGAACAAGCACCACTGCCGGGGGTGGAGACTGAACTGGCGAATATTCCGTCCCGTTGGCGCGATCGCGCCTTTCTCAATAGCGAATTCACCCAACGGCGGTTACGGCGGGAGCGTCGCGCCTGTAACTGTGACATTGTCCATCTCGCCACCCATGCCGATTTCAACGCCGGAACGCCGCAAGATTCCTACATTCAATTTTTCCGCGATCGCTTAGAACTCGACGACATTGAGCGATTTGCCTGGGATGACCCGCCCGTGGAATTGGTGGTGCTCAGTGCCTGCGAAACGGCGGCGGGCAACGCCGAAGCAGAGCTAGGGTTTGCTGGGTTAATCGTCAAATCCGGGGCGCGATCGGCCCTGGCGAGTTTGTGGTATATCAGTGATTTGGGAACCGTGGGGGTGATGGGTGAGTTTTATCACGCCCTCCAAACTGCACCCACCAAGGCGGTGGCCCTCCAACAGGCTCAACTGGCCATGTTGCGCGGTCAGGTGGCGATCGCTGACCGCCAACTCCAAACCCGCGCCGGTGCGATCGACCTCGACCCCGTCATCCTCACCCAAACCCAAAACGGCCAAACCTTCACCCACCCCTTCTATTGGGCCGCCTACACCCTGATCGGCAACGCCTGGTAATCCCACCACTGCCCAGGGGTTTGATATCATAGCTATGCTTCACCTACGACACAGGAAAACTATGGGCGAATCTAAACGACGCAAGGAATCCCTCGGCGAAAAATACGGCCAAGAAGAGCGAATCTTACCCTGGGTTCCGATCACCAAACGCCAATCGGAACAATTCATGGCAATCACCACCCGTGGAGCTTGGATCGGCATCGGGGCATTAGCCACAGGCTGGTTTACGGTGCGCTTCATCGGCCCGGCCTTTGGCTGGTGGGATGTGCAGTAGGTGACGCGACCCGTTGCGCCGATTTTCCACATCACCCCCCGGACGGCCTGGAACGCTGCCCAAGCTCTGGGCAACTATCGGCCGCCCTCCTTAGCCACCGAGGGCTTTATCCATGCCTCCACCCTAGAGCAGGTGATCGCGACGGCGAATCGTTTTTTTGCCGGTCAGACAGAATTGGTATTGTTGAGGATTGAGTGCGATCGCCTCCATGCCGAATTGGCATGGGAAGCCGTGCCGGATCATGGCACATTTCCCCACCTCTACGGCCCCCTCAACCTCGATGCCGTTACCGCCGTCTACCCCCTTACCGCCGATCCACACCACGGCTTCACCCTCCCCCCCGACCTCCAATCCCCCAAAACCACACCAGAACAAAGGGCTTAAGCCCCTTGCCCCACTGTCACACTGCATCCTTCATCCTTTTGCCCTCATGACTCTCAGCAAAGACGAAGCCCAGCAAATCCTCGAACGCCTCATTTTTGAAGCAACGGCCCCGGAAGACTGGGTGCAAGATGTGTGGGGCCTCAGTCCGCTGTTAGGCGATAGTGCGGCGAAGCTATACGAAGCCTACCGTACCTTGCTCGACTGTTGCCCCCCGGAAAAACTAGAAAATTTCGTCCAAAGTCTCCTTGCCGATCACCTCGATCAATCCTGAGCCACGATGCCCAAGCCTCAACGCTGGGCACAATCTCCGTCCCGCTTGGCGTGGGAACGGAGATTGTTGTTGCCAAAACGCGATTATATTTTGCTCGTTTAGGTTAACGCTTAATACTCTTCGACGAGTAGTTCATTGACCAATTCGCGGCCTCGGCCGTCAAACACTTGGAGGCGAATCAGGTCAGTTTGGGCGGGTTGCCAGGCCACTTGATAGCGCACATCGCCATTGTGCCAGGTGTAGATGCGACGGTTCCGTGTGCCGCCGACGGATGCACCGCTGAGGTAAATATTACTGCCGTTGCGCTTGCTTTCGCCGTAGTAGGCCAGGGTGTTGTTGGTGTAGTCGAGGGTAACGATCCAGTTTTCGTTTTGAAAGACTCCGGTGGGGAGGGTTTGGGCGATCGCAATCGGGGGGACAGTCGCCGCAACGATGAGGGGACTGGACAAACCTAAAACGGCCAGTAATGCGTAGTGATGAAGTTTCATGGTTATTGACGGGGAGTGACGAAAGACAAAACCAGTGGAACAAGCCGCTCTCGATATTGTGCAGAATCGAGGGGTGGATCAATCCAACCAATGCCCTGATGAAAGCGGGATGGATCTCAATCATAGGGGAGGAAATTAGGGAATGGCAAACGTGGTTAAAACCCTGGGGATTGCAGGGCGGTGTGATAGTGGGTGATCAGGTGTTGGGTGATGGTGGGCCAGTGGTAGTGCGATCGCGCCCATTGTTTCCCCTGTTCGCCTTGGTTGTGGCATTGCTCAGGATTGCTCAACAACTCCGCTAAACAGGCGGCTAAATCCTCCACTGTGCCGGGAATGACCCGACCCGCTCCGGCCTGGTCCACATCCGGCGCGATCTGCACTTCTGGGGTAATCACCACCGGCAGCCCGGCGGCCATGGCTTCGGCGACGGCGATCGCAAAATTCTCCGCAAAGGAGGGCAAGACGAAGAGATCCGACCCTTGCAAGACTAATTCTTTATCCCATCCCGTCACGAGGCCGGTGAAGGTGACGCGATCGCTCAATCCTAACCGTTGAACTTGGGCGGTGAGTTCGGCGGCATAATCGGGGCTGTGGAATTCCCCCGCGAGGAGGACATGGTAGGGGGTGCGATCGCCCAACCGCGCCACGGCATTGAGGAGGAGATCCGGGCGTTTTTTGTAGTGAATTCGGGAGAGAAAAAGAATAATCGGGCGATCGTCGGGAATGGCGTAGGTTTGGCGCAATTTCGCCGCCGCATCGGGAATCTCTGCCCCTGGCGTTACCCCCAAAGGAAGAATCGCCGTTTTGGCGGTGATCCCAAAGTTGCGCACATCTGCCGCTTCTCCGGGGGTGGTGCAATGGACGAGAGCGGCATGGTTGAGCGATCGCCGTTCGATCAGCGCACTGTACACCTGCTTTTTTTTGCGACTTTGAGCCAAGGCCCAGGGGGCAAGCTGGCCCATGGTGCGCATCGTGTAGGGTACGTGACGAAGGTGGGCGATCGTGGCGGCAGCCGTTGACCCGTAGGCGAAAAGGTAATGGGTATCGAGGACATCGTAGCGGGGTAAATTTTCCCAGAGCCAGCGCGTCCAGGGAATGGAAAAGAGGAAGCTGCGATCGCCCCCCAAAGACAACCGCTGCAACGGCACATTAAAACGCGGAAAAAACCACACCGGAACCCCCTCATACTCCACCCGCTCCCCCAAGGGAACCGGCAGCACAGCGGGCCCGTGGTCATTTGTCGTGCAGATTTCCACCTCCACCCCTTGGGCCCGCAACTCCCGCCCAAAATTCAACGCTACTGCCGTCGGCCCCCCACGCAGGGGCGACAACGAGGGGATTACATGGAGCACCCGCATCACACCGAGGTCGAGGCTTGGGGCTGATGCTGGGCAATAAACCGCACCATGGCCGCTGCCACCGTCTCCGGTTGTTCCAAATGGGGCACATGACCCGCCTCCGGAATCCACACCAATTCACTGTTAGGAATCAACCGTTCAAACACAGGCGCGTTTTTCGTCCCCAAAATCGCATCCTGTGCCCCCCAAGCGATCAGCGTCGGCTGCTGCAAGTGAGGCAATTGGCGTTTAAACGACCCATAACCGCCCTGCTTCGTAAAGTTCACCAACGCCTGATTCCAACCCGACACCGCCACATGGAGCGCCGCGCACAGGTTCGCGTCCTCGGTGACAAATTTCGCGTCATTATAATAGGCTTTGCGGCTGATTTTTTCGCGCACCTTGGGGCTGCTGAGAAAATTCGTCGCCCAGCGATCGAGGGGGGGAATCATCAATTTTCCGGCGATCGGCCGAGGCGCAAGACCCGCACTATCGAGCAACACCACCTGTTGCACAATCTCCGGATAACTGAGGGCAAAATCCAACGCCGCCGCCCCGCCCATGGATGCCCCCACGAGGATCATCGGAGTCCGGATAAAGTGTTGCCAAAAGGCATGGATGTGGGTTTTAATCGCCTCGGTTCCAGCGGGAAGATCCAAGCGCCGTTCAGTAAAGCCAAAATTGAGCAAATCCATCGCCCAGACCTGATGCTGCTCACTGAGGAAGGGGAGAAGGCGGCGATATTCGAGCAGGGAACTGTCGAAGCCGTGGAGGAGGAGGATCGGGGGTTGGCCGGTGCCTTGGGTGACGTAGGTGGAGGCGATCGCCCGCTCCGAAAGAGGCGTTAAGATGGGTTCAACCTGAATCTGTCGGGCCATGGCGATCGACGTGGATTCGGTCAACTGGGCAGCATCCGCAGGAAGAGTATAGGCAGGCATGACAGACGACAGACGACAAAATAACCCTTCATAGTGTAGAGCATTCACGCCCCATGCCCCCCCGCCGCCCCTCTGCAAAACCCCTCGTTTTCCTCGTGTCTGTTGGTTTTGGCGTTCTCTGTTTCGCCACGGTATCCCGCTACGGCCCCGAAGCCAATTGGGCGCGGGAATGGCTGGCATTAATCCCGTTGCAAGTTCTCGCCTTGGGCTATGTGGGCTATCGCTATGGGTTCAAACGCCGTGCTATTAGCCCCCCCTTAGATTCTGATCGCCCTCCCCAATCCTAAAAAAAATCCCGCCTAAACTGACAATAAGGACGGGAAATCATTGGTTGACACTCCCCGCGCTCATGGAGGTTAACTATTTAATCTGGTAATTAAAAAAGGCTCTAAACCTCTAGCGAGCAAGATGCTCGTCTGAGTACAGGACAAAAGTTGAAATGTACGGCGGCATCTTGATTTTGATGGGGTGGGAGCATCCTGCTCCCTATTTTGTCTGATCCCAGCGGGCAAGATGCCCGCACTACAACAGACTATGGATTTTTAGGGAGCGTGTTGAGTGTTGCTATTGTTCCACCCAACTACGAAATCATCAGGGTTTCAGCCAAAGCCTGATTTTTTGTCCTGTACTCAGGATGCTCGTATTTTTTAACTACAGATCAACAGTTCAGACAAAGTTTCAAGCAAATGGTGATCCGACAGATTTTAGGACTAAGTGCTTGGTTGCAATCCCGACCCCACCGGAGCGGTGGTGTTGAGTTTTAACTCTGGGTGATCCGCCACAATTTGTTGCATATTCCACTCATTTTTAAACAGCAACACCGGCCGCCCCCACAGATCTTTCACCACCATCGTATTAAACAGCCGCCCCGCCTTTTCTAAGGCTTCCCAGCCTCCCGTTACCCACCGCGCCACACTGTAGCCCAAGGGTTCGAGGCGTGTTTCAACGTTGTATTCATTGGTCAGCCGGAACTGGACGACTTCAAATTGCAGTTGCCCCACAGCGGCCAGGATCGGGTCGCGTTTGAATTCGTCGGCGGCGTGCATGATTTGGATCGCGCCTTCTTCTTGGAGTTCGCTGATCCCTTTGTGGAATTGTTTAAATTTGGAGGGGTTGGGGTTTTTGAGGTAGGCGAAGAGTTCTGGGGAGAAACAGGGGATGCCTTCGTATTCCAGTTTTTTCCCTTGATAAATGGTGTCGCCGATCGCAAACACTCCCGGATTATTCAAGCCAATCACATCCCCCGGATAGGCCACATCGAGGGATTCGCGGCCTTGGGCGAAGAGTTTTTGCGGTCGCGACAAGCGCACGGTTTTGCCGGTGCGGGCATGGCTGACGGTCATGTCTTTTTCAAATTTGCCGGTACAGACGCGAATGAAGGCGACGCGATCGCGGTGCTTCGGGTCCATGTTGGCTTGCAGTTTGAAGACAAAGCCGGTGAAGTCGGGATAGGTGGGATCAATTTCCCCTTGGGACGAATGCCGTCCTTCGGGTTTCATGGCGTAGTCGAGGAAGGATTCGAGGAACAGTTGCACGCCGAAATTGGTCATCGCACTGCCGAAAAATACCGGGGTCATCTTGCCCGCGTGGATCTGTTCGAGGTCAAAATCCGGGGCGATTTCGTCGAGAATTTCGAGGGTTTCTTGCAGGCCGTCGTAAAGATCGGGGTCAAGCAGATCCACCAGGCGGGGATCATCGAGGTTCATCGTGGTGTCCGTGGCGGCTTTGCTGCCGTGGGCCTGCCGTTCAAAGAGGTGGATTTTTTGTTGACGACGATCAAACACGCCTTTGAAGCGATCGCCGCTCCCAATCGGAAAATTCACCGCATAGGTTTGCAACCCCAATTCCTGCTCAATTTCATCGAGCAATTCCAACGGGTCACGACCGGGGCGATCCATCTTATTCACGAAGGTAAAAATGGGGAGCGATCGCAACTTGCACACTTCAAATAATTTACGGGTCTGAGGCTCCAACCCCTTCGCCGCATCAATCAACATCACCGCATTATCTGCCGCCGCCAAGGTGCGATAGGTATCTTCACTAAAATCTTGGTGGCCCGGCGTATCGAGCAAATTAATCTGATAATCGCTATAGCTGAACTGCAACACCGTTGAGGTGATCGAAATCCCCCGCTGCTGCTCCATTTCCATCCAGTCTGATGTCACTTTGCGCTGGGCCCGCCGTGCTTTTACTGACCCCGCCTCGTGAATCGCTCCCCCGTAGAGGAGGAGTTTTTCGGTGAGGGTGGTTTTCCCCGCGTCCGGGTGGGAAATGATTGCAAAGTTGCGCCGACAATCAACGGCTTGCTGGAGTTCGATATCGAGTTCAGGCATGGGGGGGAGGGAAAAGGATGGAGGCGATGGGGGTGAATATTAATCGGAATGGGACAGTCCGCCCTACGGCGATCGATCCCCCTAAATCCCCCTTAAAAAGGGGGACTTTGAGCAGCTCCCCCCTTAAAAAGGGGGACTTTGAGCGGCTCCCCCCTTAAAAAGGGGGACTTTGAGCGGCTCCCCCCTTAAAAAGGGGGACTTTGAGCGGCTCCCCCCTTAAAAAGGGGGACTTTGAGCGGCTCCCCTATTTTTAAGGGGGACTTTGAGCGGCTCCCCCCTTAAAAAGGGGAACTTTGAGCGGCTCCCCTTAAGGGGGACTTTGAGCGGCTCCCCTATTTTTAAGGGGGACTTTGAGCAGCTCCCCTATTTTTAAGGGGGACCTTGAGCGGCTCCCCCCTTTTTAAGGGGGGCTGGGGGGGATCGGCGGGTGAGTCCTTGAGATTGGTTGATGTATCCGTAGTAGCCGACAAGACTGCGGGGATTCCACCGCAGCAACTAGATCAAGCCGATACCGCGAAAGGCTTTGTATGAACCGATCGCAATCACCGTGAAGACTGCCAAAATACCGAAATAGACCACAACTGCCATGGGGGGTTCTCCTGCAAAATGAATTACACTAAAGGGCCTGTATTTTAAACCGTTTTACGTATTGTACCCGTTCCTATGGCCGCAGTTCTTCGTGTCGATCTTCCTGAAAATGCCTACGATATTGCGATCGCCCCCGGTTCCCTCCCGGAGATCGGCACGGCTCTCACCCCGTTAGGACTCGGTAAAAAAATCCTCCTCGTTTCCAATCGCATCGTCAATAAATACTACGGCGACACCGTGCGCGAGTCCCTCACTGCGGCTGGGTTCGAGGTGGTCACCCATTTAATTCCCGTGGGGGAACGCTACAAAACCCTCAACTCGATCCAAAAAATCTACGACAGCGCCCTAGAGCATCGCTTTGAACGTAATTCCACCTTCCTCGCCCTCGGTGGCGGTGTGATTGGGGATATGACGGGTTTTGCGGCGGCGACATGGTTGCGGGGTGTTAAGTTTGTGCAGGTTCCCACGACGCTGCTGGCGATGGTGGATGCGTCGGTGGGGGGCAAAACTGGGGTGAACCATCCACGGGGTAAAAACCTGATCGGTGCATTCTATCAACCCAAATTGGTCTATATCGATCCCGACGTTTTAGAAACCCTGCCCCCCCGCGAATTTCGAGCGGGGATGGCGGAGGTGATTAAGTACGGCGTGATTTGGGATGCGAATTTGTTTGCGCAACTGGAAGCGGCGGCACACCTCGATACGGTTCAGACGATCGATCCGGCCCTGCTAGAGACGATTTTGGTGCGATCGTGTCAAGCGAAGGCGGATGTGGTGCGCCAGGATGAGCGGGAAGGGGGACTGCGGGCGATTCTTAACTATGGTCATACCCTTGGCCACGCGGTGGAAAGTTTGACGGGGTATAAGGTGATCAACCACGGCGAAGGGGTGGCGATCGGGATGGTGGCGGCAGGTCAGTTGGGGGTGAAGTTGGATCTGTGGGATACGGCGGCGGCCCAGCGTCAGGATGCATTGATCGCGAAAACGGGACTCCCGACGACGATTCCGGATTTTTTAGCGATCGCAGACCTCGTCAACATTCTCCAAAACGACAAAAAAGTCCAAGACGGCAACGTCCGGTTCATTCTCCCCACCGCGATCGGAGCCGTCACGATCACCGACCAAGTTCCCGCCGCCACCCTGAAAACGGTGATCAAAGCCTGTCAATCTGCCATGCCCTAATCCTTTATAATTAAGCCTGCCTGGATGCTGGCTGCCCCTGTACGACATTCATTAAGGTTCGCATAATGACAGATAAGACAATCGCCCAATCCGTAGAATCTGAACGCATCGTTCCCCACATTGACACGAGTTCTCTGCCCCTCACCAAAGAAGAAGGGCTGATGCTTTATGAGGACATGGTGCTGGGTCGCCTGTTCGAGGACAAATGCGCCGAGATGTACTATCGGGGCAGAATGTTCGGCTTCGTCCACCTCTACAACGGACAGGAAGCCGTTTCTACGGGAGTGATTCGGGCGATGCGTCGGGATGAAGATTTTGTGTCGAGTACCTACCGCGACCACGTCCACGCCCTCAGCGCAGGCGTTCCAGCGCGGGAAGTGATGGCGGAACTGTTCGGCAAAGCCACCGGATGCAGCAAAGGCCGGGGCGGCTCGATGCATATGTTTTCCGCTGAACACCGCTTACTGGGCGGCTACGCCTTCGTCGCCGAAGGGATTCCCGTCGCCACTGGGGCCGCATTCCAATCCAAATATCGCCGCGAAATGATGAATGATCCCAACGCCGATCAGGTGACGGCCTGTTTCTTTGGGGATGGGGCGAGTAATAACGGCCAGTTTTTTGAATGTTTGAATATGGCGGCCCTATGGAAATTGCCGATTCTCTACGTGGTGGAAAATAACAAATGGGCGATCGGCATGGCCCACGATCGCGCCACCTCCCAACCGGAAATCTACAAAAAAGCCAGCGTCTTCAACATGACCGGCGTGGAAGTGGACGGCATGGATGTGCTCGCCGTGCGGAAGGTGGCGTTAGAAGCGGTGGAACGCGCCCGCGCTGGGGAAGGCCCCACCCTGATCGAAGCCCTCACCTATCGTTTCCGGGGTCACTCCCTCGCTGACCCGGACGAACTCCGCGCCGCCCAAGAGAAAGAATTTTGGTTCTCCCGTGACCCGATCAAACGTCTGGCGAAAGACCTAGAAGCGCGGGGCTTGGCAACGGCAGCGGAGTTAGAGGCGATCGATGCCAAGGTACAAGCTGAAATTGATGATGCGGTCGAATTCGCCGAAAGCAGCCCTGAACCCGACCCCGGCGAACTGCGTCGCTACATTTTCGCCGAAGACTAACTGACTGACTCGGCACAATTCACGATTGGGCAATCAAAGGGGCTGCGGCCCCTTTTGCGTCGGGCGATTCTTAGCCTTGGTCTTCACGAGTTCACGAAACTTAAGTTATGTTTATTAATTGAAACGGCAACCTTCAGACCGTGTATCCATTCACCCAGGGAATGGCTGATTTAAAGGTTGCCGCTTTTCGCCCCTACTGAATTCAATAGACTTGTGACCAACCCGTCCGCCCCTTCTTCTTTTGCGCAGCGATCGCTTATCATCGTGGTCACCCTTTTGAGTGTGATTCTCTTGGGAGTTGGGCTGTACTTATTTCAAGGGGGAGATCCCTATCTGCAAAGTGTGTTGCCCTTAAGCGGTGACCCGGAGCGCGGCCATGCCATCTTTGAAATTAATTGCGCAGGCTGCCACGGCGTCTACGCCACTGGTGATGTGGGGCCCAGTTTAGAAAACCTATCCCGCCACAAGTCCGATCGCATGATCATCCACCAAGTGATTAGCGGCGAAACGCCCCCCATGCCGAAATTTCAACCCAAACCCCAGGACATGGCCGATCTCCTCAGCTATCTCAAACGTTTGTAATCACCTAGTGGACTGTCTAGCCTCAGATGGCAAGTAACTTGAAGACTGAGCGAAGTCGAAGTCTGGTGCTCCGGGGTTCGACTTCGCTCACCCCTCTGGATAACAACTCACCTTTTTAAGCTAGACAAGACACTAGGGCGTTAGGGTGAAAGTTGATCGGGGTCAATGCCTAGCTCCTGCAACTTTTCCCGGAGGCGATCGCGTTCTGATTGGGCGCGATCGCGTTCTGATTGGGCTTGATCGCGTTCTGATTGGGCTTGATCGCGTTCTGATTGGGCGCGATCGCGCTCAGCAACAATTTCACTAAAATCTCGAAACCGCTCACCATTGGGATAAAAAATATCGAGTCCATCTTCAAACAATTCAAACCGAATCTTAAGGAGGGGTGATGTCCAAGGCAAATGGAGAGGGGTGATCAGGGTGCAATCCTCTGCTGCGGTTGAGCGGACAAATCCCCAAAAGTTATCAGACTTGGGATCATAGAAATACATCTCTAAAACGCCATGTTGAACATAAAACAGTTGCTTGGTGGCCATTTCCTCCCCAGTATTGCTCGGTGAGAGAATTTCAAAGACCACTTGGGGCGGGATGTTGTCTTCTTCCCACTGCTTGTAACTGCCGCGATCGCCCACTGGACGACCCAACACCACCATGGCATCAGGGGCTTGGCAGGGGACAGGGGGCTGTTTCACAGGCAGGGGATACCACAACAGATCCCCCGCAACAAACGCGGTCTCCGTCGCCAGAAGATACCTCAGATTTTCAACTAGCCGCACAATCCAGGCATACTGCACCGTATTTTCTGCCATCGGTTTACCATCGGAATCGGGATACAAGTCTTGGGACGAAAGGGGCGTTTGAACCATGGGATTCTGTCTACAGTGGTTGCTGTTTACTAGATTAAACGATGGCACTGGAGAATGTGGGTGATGCCTCAACGCCCTGAGAGGATGTCTGAAATGTGTCACTTTATTGATCTAAATTGATCTAATATGAAATCCTTTGAATCTAGCCCCCGTCAGATCAAACACAAATTTGCCAAAATCTAGTGTCTTGTCTAGCTTAAAAAGGTGAGTTGTTATCCAGAGGGGTGAGCGAAGTCGAACCCCGGAGCACCAGACTTCGACTTCGCTCAGTCTTCAAGTTACTTGCCATCTGAGGCTAGACAGTCCACTAGGCTAATCAAGGCTTGGGATTACATCGATTCATGAAAATACACTCATAGAACAAGCGGATTCCATCTAAATCTAATCTGTGTCTACCCAGTATCCCGTTCGCCATGATGCGGAAGTCGAAATCTTCCATCAACACCATCCCTGCACTGGTGCAGATTTGGTTCTTTCCCATCGTTCACAGGGGGTTTGCCACACCCTCGCAGCGGGGCGAAAAGCGTTAGGCTAAATGAGGAATTTTCTTACCATCTTTTGCTTAATTGTCCATGTTGAATGAATTAGCGCAGTCTCCTTTTGTCCAGTACCTTCATACCCCGTTTCTGCTGCTGATCCTCGTCATTTTAGAAGCTGTGCTCTCAGCAGATAATGCGGTGGCGCTGGCTTCCATTGCCCAAGGCTTGGAGAGTCCCCAGGTGCAGCGGCGGGCGCTCAATATTGGCTTGCTGGGGGCCTATGTGTTGCGGATGACACTGATTGTGACGGCGACCTGGGTGCAGCAGTTTTGGCAGTTTGAATTGATCGGGGCACTGTACTTGCTCTGGCTGGTGTGGCGTTACTATACAGCGGCAGACGCTGAAGGTAGCACCTCCCATGGTTTTACCTTTGCGTCCCTCTGGCAGGCGATCCCGGTGATTGCTTTGACGGATTTGGCGTTTTCTCTTGATAGTGTGACGACGGCGATCGCTGTTTCCGATCAAACCTGGCTGATTGTCACCGGGGGAACCTTGGGGGTGATTGCCCTGCGGTTTTTAACCGAGTTATTTTTACGGTGGTTGCGGGAATACCCCCGCCTGGAAGAAGCGGGCTATCTAACCGTGGCGATGGTGGGGACGCGGTTATTGATGCGGGTCATGGTGCCGGGCTTTAATCTGCCGGAGTGGTTAATGGTGATTGTGATCGCTGCTATTTTTACCTGGGGATTTTCCCGCAAATCGGACATCCGTTATCAAGATTGAACCACCATCACCCGCACCCTCTCCCCAGCGGCGATGCGTGTCACCCCCACCGGCACGATCGCTAACCCCGTGGTTTCCGCCAAATTCATCAAATTGCCCGAACTGTGACTGCCCCCCGCCAGGGCGAAGGTTCCGTGGCCCTGTTGCCAGGTGAATTTGCCCCATAGATAGGTTTCCCGCTGTCCCCCGGCCCTTAACTCATGCTCAGTGACCGCCGTGGCAAACAGGGGCGTGAATCGCCCCCGCTGCCCGGAACATTTCCGCAATGCTGGGGCAATGAATCGCCAACAACTCACCAATGCTGAAACGGGATTACCGGGAATGCCGAAATAGAGACAGCCGGGAAATGTTGCCACGGTGAGAGGTTTACCCGGCTTCACCGCCACGCTCTGAATGTGAATTTCGCCGCCTAATTCCGTCAGGAGTTGATCAATAAAGTCATAGTCCCCGACGGAAACGCCCCCCGTGGAGAGGATGATATCCGCTTGGGCGATCGCGCTTTGGATTGTCTCGCGGAGTTGCTGGGGGTCATCGGGCACAATCCCCAAGGGGAGGGGGATCGCGCCCTGTTGGGATACAAAGGCGGCGAGGGCATATTGATTGGAATCGACAATTTGACCGGGTTGCAGGATGCCATCGGGGGGGACGAGTTCATTGCCGGTGGAGAAAATGGCCACCTTGGGACGACGATAGACCGTGAGTTTTGCGGCTTGGGCCGTGGCCAAAACGGCGATTTCTGCCGGGCCGATGGGGGTTCCAGGGGCTAAGAGAACATTCCCCCGTTGGCAAAATTCCCCTTGGTGACGGACAAAGGCTTGGGGACGAGGGGCGGTGTGGAGGGTGACGCGATCGCCGTTCCTGGTAACTTCTTCTTGGATTGCGATCGTGTCGGCTCCCTCCGGTAGCATCGCCCCAGTAAAAATTCGCGCCGCTTGTCCTGGTGCGAGGCGTTGCTGTGGCTTCACTCCCGCCGGGATCTCTGCCACCACCGTCAGCGTCACCGGAGCTGTCACCACATCCGCCGCCCGCACCGCATAGCCATCCATCGCGGAATTGTCCCAATAGGGAAAATCCACCGCACTAGTGACGGCTTGGGCCAAGATGCGCCCGGTGGCGGTCATCAGGGAAATGGTCTCCATTTCTGCGATCGGCTGTACGAGGTCTAAAATCTGCGCTTCGGCCTGGTCAACGGCAATCATCACGTAAAAGCTCCTGGGATGGTTGGAAGCCCCGTCTCTTCAGAGCGGGGAGGAAGAAAACCGACTCAAGCGGCTTTAGCCGCCCGCAACCTTCAGAGTGTATAGGCATAACCGTCCCTCTTATGAATTGATTTACAGTATTTGTGGCTGATCCCAGCCACCCTCCCAATCTTGGTTGCTATGTCGAAGCTGCCAGAGGCACGGCAAAGAACCCGTCCTAAGTAGGAGCCAATCTTCTGGCCTGCCGTGACAGTTGCAACAACGATGTCACCCGTCTGGAAGCCTTTGTGTATCTGTACTCGTGACCGATGGCGAGAGGGAAAACCATATCGATCAGTGCCACACATCTGACGGGTTCCATGCCCAGTTGCTTTAATCAACAAAGGCTGAGTCGTGAGAATTTCTAGCCGATTGACCATTCCCACACAGGCAGCATCCAGCCAATGAGTTTTAGGCAGATTGAGCCGAGTTCGGTTGTATTGGGTTTGCCCCCCTGAGCCAGTGCTAACCGGTAGACCTGTTTCTTTTAGTGCATTGAATAACGCCCATCGGGTAGAGTTGACCGCAGCAGCGTCCTTAAGTGGTGCTTTTGCCTGTGCCAAAATGCGCTTCAGTCGGTCAGGCTTGCCTGATAAAAACTCTTGGACAGGCAGATTACTCTTTGCCCTGTTGCACGGTTCGCAAGCTAGCGTCAGGTTAGACACCCGATCAGAACCGCCTTTCGAGCGAGGTTGAATATGCTCTATCTGCAACGGTGTGTTTTCAGCCTTGCAGTAGGCGCACTTGCGTCCCCACTTCTCTAGCAGGTATTCCCTGACCTCATCGCCTGCCAAAGTACCCTGCTGGTATTCAGTGCCACTCATCTCAGGGTTCTGAATGACCTGAGTATCAAACCGGACTAACTCTTGGGAGATACCCGCAATGGGAGCATAACGGCATAGCCGATTAACCCATGTCAGGGTAGTTTTGACCCGATGCATTAGAGAAGGCGCTAACCATCCTTCAGCACGGGTGCGGTTGAGAAACCGAGGCGCACGATAGCGGGTTTTGCGATTGCGCCTCCCTCTCCGCAGTTGGCTACGACTTAGCAAAGCATCTTTGATGCCTTGCCCCCGGTGGGTAAGCTCTGCTGCCCAAACGACCGTTGAACCATTTAGAATGGCTAGCCCAGTGGTTTTTGAGCCTGGATCAATCTTTAACTGTAAAGGTTGGATTTCGGATTCTGCCTCCTGTTTCAACATGATGGTGAAAGGATATTGGCGGCACACCGCAGCCTTTCCCTGACTTAGCAAACACCGAGCCTCTCCCGGATGTACCGGATTGAGCATTTGCTTCTTCGTGTCTAGAACAAACACAAAGTTGGACATTGAAATCTCCGTAGAACGGGTAATGGTTTCCTCGCCAATGTTTTCAAGGCTTGTTGAAGCTCACGGCACTGTCTACATCCCAGCTTCAACTGTTTAACCGTTAACGACAGAGCTACAAACTGGAAAGCATTCGCAGGTGTCATGACCTCAAAAACGTAGCCAGTTAAGGCTTAGGCTGGTCAGCTAACCAAAGCTAGAGGCATGAAGCCCCGTCACTTTAGTGCGGGGTGCTGACAACACGATACACGATCATCGGTGGGTTACGGCGGACTGTCGGATTGCAGTGATAGCGGGAGTTTAAGCCGCCTAACCCACCCTACTGGACTATTGCAGTTAAAATAGTGCAATAAGCTGATCGGCAGCTAAATTGCATCCTGATTTTTCTGAGTCTCTTTATAAGAGAGCTTTAGGGCGAGTGGCACAGTGTAGCTTGAATGCTGATTAGCTTAGAATTTTGATGTTTTTTTTGCATTGCAGAGGATTTCAGCGATTTTCTAATACATAGCTTTAGCCGAAACAGTCCACTACAATCAAGCTCGAATCAAGCCTGATTCTAGCGGTGCGATGGCATTACACCAATCCTTCGAGTTCTAAATCTTCGATCATTTGCAAACCACGGGGATCGCCCACTTTTAAGAGGGCGGCTTTTGCGTCTTCGGTCACGCCCATGTCTTGATCTTCCACGAGGGATTCTAGGAGGGCATCGATCGCGGTGGCATAGACCACATTAGAGGGGAGTTCGCGGCAGAGTTGCCCGATCGCCCAGGCGCAGTTGCTGCGCACGGCGGGGATTGCATCGCGGTGGAGGGATTGAATCAGGGGGGGCAGGGCGGTGATGATGTCGTTGTAGTCGAGGTGGGCGATCTGGGCGAGGCCACTGGCGGCCCAGAGGCGGACGGCGGGGATGTCGGTTTTGAGGGCATGGAGGAGGGGTTGGACGGCGCGGCGATCGCGACAATTCCCCAAGGCCCAAACAATCCCTTTGCGCACGTAGCCATTAAAATCGCCGTAATATTGCCGGATCAGGGGTTCTACGGCTGCTTCGGATGGATTGCGCCCTAACCCATAGGCCACACTCACCCGCACCAACGGACAGACATCCGTTAACAGCCGAATCAGGTGGGGAATGGCGCGGGGGTCGCGAATTTCACTAAAGGCGCGGGCAGCGATAATCCGTTGGGCATTGTCCTCGGCGGTTAACAACGCCAACATGGCCTCTGGATCAGGAGGAGCGATCGCCGGAACGTGATCCAATTCATCCAAAGGATCATCAAGTTCGCTCTCAAAATTCAGGAGGCTCAATTCGTCGTCGTTCATCAAAAACTCCTTGTGGAAACCCCCACCTCGCACCGCAGGTGGGGGAGGAAACAAGCGTCAGGCAGCGGGGTTAAATGCCCCACTGACTGACAATCTCTGCGGGCAACTGACCAAAATACCCGTGGCGCGATAGAGTAGCTCAACCTTGGCAGCACTAAACTGCCCAATACGCTTCCCAGTGAACTCAGAAACAGAAACTTGCCGAGTTGTATCCCCACTCACATAGCCCACCGAGACGCGACCTGCCATCTCAGCCCGCACTAGATCGCCCTTCCGGAATCCATGGCGGGTTACTGTGCCCCCATATTTGCGGCGTAGACCCTTTTTACGGGGAACCATGAGGTGCAGTTGCCTGCGACTGATGGGTGGCCGTTTAATCACCACAAATGGGGCAGATGTGAGCTTAACCTCTCCAAACCAAAGATAACCGTGACTGCGTTTCCGGTGGAAGGGACGATACTCGATGAAGTATCCACAGGCTAAAGCGATACCATCTACCGCATGGGTTTGGGGAATTTGTTCTGCTTTGTCCTGAGACTTCTTCAATCCCAGGGTAGAGCGAAGTTGAGCGGTGCCATTGCCATCCTGCTGCCATCCGTAGCGAGTGTAGACAGGGGCAATCTGCTCCATTTTCTCAATGGCGTAGGCTTGCCCCACCATGACCGGAGAGAAACCTTGCCCAGATTTTGCTCCCTTTCGACCTGAGGTTAAGTCCACGTCGGCGCGAACTTTCTCGTAGCCAATGGTGGCAATGGGGAACAGTTGGGACAACTCCTGAACAACTCGAAACTCTAGGTCTCGGTTGGCTCGGATACTGGGGGGCACCTTTTGGCGGGTTTCGGGTGGTAAATCGCTTTTGGCGATGATTTCGTAGCTGGAAGGGTAACTCTCGATTAATCCGCCGACGGCGGCGAGAACGCCGTAGCATTCTGCGATGATCCATCCGTTCACGCACCTTGGGGTAGGGGAGTTCTAGGTGGGACTGGAATAATGTCGCTTGAGCGGATTGAACGGCAATCCCTGAATAGAGTTTGCCGGGATCGACCCCGACCACGATGGGCTGGGTATTACGACCCGATGGCTCCGCTTTCAGGCGCACTACCTTAATCCGTAGATTGGTTTTCACCCATTGGGCCTTGCCCTGCGCTACCCACCGTTGAGCGCGACTACTCTTGGTGGGCATGGCAGGAGTACCATCAGGGTTTTGGACTGGGA
The DNA here is from genome assembly GCF_001890765.1 of Spirulina major PCC 6313. Lineage (NCBI taxonomy): Bacteria > Bacillati > Cyanobacteriota > Cyanophyceae > Spirulinales > Spirulinaceae > Spirulina > Spirulina major. Next base: position 628,100 of record NZ_KV878783.1, read on the forward strand.
TGCGTTGCATGGAAGATAATTCCAAAACTACAGGTCTCTTCAGCCAGTGAGTACGGTGTTTCTGGGCTGAACCCACTCCCTGAGATTCCAGGGCCTTACAAATAATCCGATTTAGAGAAGCAACCGGAAGTGTTGCCGTACTAACCTTGGTGGCCTATTCGCAGCTACGACCGGGTTATCTCCGGTCACTCCCCCACCTCGGCGGATGCCAGGTGGGGGTCATTGAACGGGGTTACATCTGGGTTCACGGAACATCAACCGGACTGTTCTGGGGAATTGCCTTCAGCATCAGCACAGATTGGGGTTGATAGCCAAGACGATTATACAAAGATAAAGCGGCCTGATTTTCTGCAAACACCTGTAAGCCAATTTTGCGATAGCCCTCTTGGGCTGCCCAGGCTTGGGCTAAATCCATCAATGCCGTACCAATGCCGCACCGTCGATGGGTTGGCACGACGTAAAGTAAAAAAATGTGAACGTAGCGATCGCCGCTCACCTGCTCGATCGCATGACCCCACCAAATACAGCCGATCCGCTCTTGGCCATGGATGACCCACCGCAGCGGCGTTTTGGCGCTGAGGTAGTAGTCCAGGGTGGGGACGAGGTGATCAAATTGCTGTTGGTGGGGGAAGATTTCGCGATAGGCGGCGAGCAAGGTGTCAATTAAGGCAAGGCGATCGCCCACCGTGCCCACCTGCCACTGATACCCCGACGGCAGATTCACCCCTGGGGATGAGACTCCGACGGCATGATCCATTGGGGCGCATTGGGGGCATCTTCGGCGGAAACCGGCGCGGGGGCCATCATGTCCGAGGGCAGCCAAATCCGCGCACTCACCGCCACCAATGCCACCACAAAAATCAGCACCACCAGCAACGGTGCAATGACTTGACGTAAAAAAGCGACCATAAAAAAACCTGAATAGCGAGGATGATATCAAGATAAAAACCGTTCTTAGTGTATCGTTTCGCTGGGTTCAGCGGGCGGGCGATCGCACTCCAAAATAGGTCAACACCAGCGGTTCCGTCCCCGTATTGCGCACCTCATGGCGTTCTTGGGGTTCCACCAGCACACAAACCCCCGGCTCCAAGCGATGCACCTGCCCCTCAATGGCAATCTCCCCCCAACCCGACTCGACAAAAAACACCTCCGCCATATCCCCATGGGCATGGCTGGGCGCAATTTGACCAGGGGGAAATGTGGCTTGGGCAAATTGAATCACGGGTTCGGCCTCCCCTGGGGCCAGCAACACCGTTTTAGCGATCGCGCCATTGTGGGACACTGAAGTCGCAACTTGGCGATGCAAACTCGTATATTTCACCGTCTTTTCTCCCGTCCTCTAATCCTGATCAAGTCTAGATGCGTTTCAGAACAGCTTTGGCTAGGATAGAACCAATTGAGCAGATGGGTGAGTTGCTGAAACGTAACGAATCGTAACTATTTCGCCAATGGAGCATAGATCAACATGGGCTTGTTTGGACGTCAGCTAATTGACATCATTGAATGGTTAGACAATACCAACGACACCATTGCCTACCGCTTTGAACGGTCAGATAATGAAATTAAACAAGGGGCAAAATTAATCGTTCGTCCCGGTCAAAAAGCTGTCTTTGTCAACGAGGGATTTGTGGCCGATGAGTTCACCGAAGGAACCTACGAACTCTACACCCGCAACCTCCCGATTCTCACCAGTTTAAAAAGTTGGAAATATGGCTTTGAATCCCCGTTTAAAGCAGAAGTTTATTTCTTCAGTACCCGCATTTTTTCTGACTTAAAATGGGGCACATCTAACCCCATCATGATCCGGGATAATGAAATGGGCCCGGTGCGGATTAGGGCCTTTGGTTCCTACAGCATTCGCGTCAGTGATCCACGCTTTTTGTTGGAGCAAGTGATTGGCACGGATGGACTCTTTCAAGTCCATGAAATTAGTAATCATTTGCGCAATGTGATTGTCCCTTCCGTCACGAGTTGGGTGGCCAGTTCCGGGATCGCCCTGCTTGATTTTGCCGCCAACTATCGCCAGATGGGCGACCAGGTGAAAGCCGCTGTCCAAAACGACTTTACGCCGTTGGGGGTGGAGATTGCGCAGTTAACGATTGAGAATATTTCCCTGCCGAAAAATGTTGAAGAAGCCCTCGATAAACGGTCTTCCATGGGCATTTTGGGAGATATGCAGCAATATACCCAATACCAAACGGCGGAAGCGATCGAAAACTTTTCCCAACAACCCGGCGGCAGCAATCCCGGTATGGGGATGGGGATGGGGATGGCCATGGGGCAACAGATGGCCAACGCGATGCAACCCCAATCTGCCCCGGCAGCCCCGCCACCGCCCCCCACTGCCAATCAGTGGTATATGTCCAAAAATGGCCAGCAGATCGGCCCGGCAGCTCCGCACCAGTTGGCCCAACAGGGCTTAACCCCGGAAACGTTGGTGTGGTGTCAAGGGATGCCCAGTTGGCAACCGGCGGCCCAAGTGCCCGCTTTGGCCAGTGCCTTGCCTGCGTCGCCGCCCCCTGTGCCGCCCCCGACGGCCGCGCCACCGCCGCCCCCGATCGCTGATGCACCACCACCACCCCCGGCGGATGAAACGCCGGAATGGTATATATTCCGCAGCGGCGATCGCACCGGCCCCTTCACAAAATCCCAACTGGTGGAACAGGGTGTCACGGGGCGCACCAATGTATGGCGCAATGGCCAAGGGGATTGGCAACGGGCGCGGGATATTCCCGATTTAGCCGATGTGATTACGGATTGACGGGGCGATCGCTGGCTGATTTAAGGTGCGATCGCCGGCTTGGATGCTATCCGTACTGAATGATCAGCCAGATCACGATCGCCGCTCCGATTGTTCCTGCGATCGCCAACAGCGTCACCTTCCACACACTGTAGGGATGATCCCCTTGGACTTCCCCGGTGATCGCATTGATCAACACCTGAAACTGCTTGTTGTTGTAGCGATAGGCCGTCAACCACACCGGCAGCAAAATATGCTTAAACGTCACGCGATCGTACTGGGTTGAAACCGAATGCACCCGCTGATCATCGCCGCCAATATCCCGCTCCACATCCCGATGAATCTGTGCATCCATCACTCCCTTGGCCACCTGAAAGCCTTCCTCTAGGCTGACTTGGGGGCGTTGGGCTTCAAATCCAGCCAAAAACGACGAATTGTAGGGCTGCAATGATCCCGGCAATCCCCAGGGTTCGAGGGCATCGAGACGTTGACGCTCCACCGCCGTACTCGCGGCGACTAGCACATCATCAAAAAACCGCGACACATGACCCCGCGCCGGATACCAGCGGGTATGGCGCACCTGTCGCGTTTTGGTGACGGATTTTCCCTCGGAATCTGTGGTTTGGTAGGTTTCGGTGGTGTAGTAATATTCACCCCGTTCGCCTCGGTAGCGGCTGGCGGTGTCGGCATCATAGGTCCAAAACGGCAGGTACATGCCTTGCAGTTGTTCCCCTTGGGCGAGTTTGGTGAGGTTATTGGGGGCGAGCCATTGAGCCTTGAGCCATTGTTTAAACTGCTTGAGGGCATCCCGTCGCCCGATGCTGAAGGGAACCACGCCCTGGGGCGCGATCACAGGGTTAGCGGTATGGGCTTGGGCAACGATCGCAGCGGCACAAAAAGGACAAGTCCCCGCCGTTTGGGGTGGTTCAAAGGTGATCGCCGCGCCGCAGTTGTCGCAGTCCACCTCTAGGGCCGTTTGCGAGAGGGTGCTCAGTTGGGAGGCCTCGACGGTGAAGCGTTGGCGGTGGGCATTGTAGTCCTGTTCTGCGATCGCCGCCCTGTTGCCCTCTGGAATCGCATCTTCCCAACCGCAATATTGACATTGCAACTGGGCCACATCCGGGCTGAAGGCTAAGTCTGCGCCACATTGGGGACAGGGAAAGCGTTTAATCTCATCAGTCATGGCAACGGCGTGAGGGGAGATGATAGGGGATTCTTTTCGAGTGTAGGTGAATTTGATCCGGGGGGCGATGTCCTCAGCGTTTTCCCAAAGTTTCTTAAAATAACGGGAGCACAGAACAAGGAGTTGACGATGAGTGAAGCGATCGCATTTTTAGGTCTAGGGGTGATGGGGGGCTATATGGCGGCCAACCTCGCGAAACAGGGCTACAGTGTCACGGGTTGGAATCGCACCCCGGAGCGACCGGGATGTGCGATCGCCGCCGCCGCTGGCGTTGCGATCGCCGCCACCCTTCAAGACGCGGTACAAAATACCCCCGTGATCATTTCCTGTCTTGGCGATGTCCCTGATGTCGAAGCCGTTCTTGTGGGTGAAGTTACACAATTCGCCCCCGCCAACGCCCTGATCATCGACATGAGCACCATCGGCTCCCAAGGCGCTCGCCACATCGGCGCGAAACTTGCTGCCCAGGAATTCCGCTTCCTTGATGCGCCTGTGTCCGGCGGGGATGTGGGGGCAAAAAATGCCAAGCTGACGATCATGGTGGGGGGCGATGCGGCGGATTTTAAGCAAGCCCAACCCTATTTTGCAGCCATGGGCCAAGCCGTCACCCACTGCGGCGGCGTAGGCAACGGCCAAGCCGTGAAAATGTGTAACCAAATCCTCGGTGCAATGAACCTTGTCGGAGTCTGCGAAGCCATGCTCCTCGCCGAAACCCAAGGTATTGATCCCCAGTTAATCGTCGATGTCTGCAATCGCGGCGCATCGGCATCTTGGACGTTAGAAAATTTAGGCATGAAAGTGGCCAAAGGCGATTTTGATCCCGGCTTCATGGTGAAACACATCCTCAAAGACCTCCGCCTCGTCCAAGAAATCGCCGCCGGCGGCTCGCAAGAGTTACCGGGAACCCAATACGCCGATCGCCTCTTTAAGGAAGTCGAAGCCCTCGGCGGCGCAGAGCAAGGAACCCAAGCCATGATCCGCGCCTACCGCGAAAGTTAACCCGAAGGCCGAGAGCGATCGCCCCCACTCATCAGGAACGCACCGTGCGGGCTTAAAACGACAATGTGGTGCGTAAACCCGCAATCACAATCGGATCGCTCCCGGCGTTATGCCCCGAATTGAGCAGCAAAATCACCCCCGGCGTGAGCGTGACATGGCGCGATAACCGCCAACGATAGAAGGCTTCGAGGTGATAGGTACTGTCTCGCCGGCCGCCATTCGTATTCGTGGTTAAATTCCCCGCATAAATACTCGGTAAATTTCCCGTTAATGCCCCATTCACCGTTAAATTACTCTCCGTAATTCGAGGCGGAACCCCAAAGAAGATCGCGCCATAATTCCCCGCCGCGAACAGATCGGGAAATTGCAACGAAACCATCCAATTATTCGTTTGCACCGATCCGGCATGATTCACCTGGCGCGAGGTGGTGAACCCGACCCAGCCGCCCAAGGTGACACCATCAGCGATCGCCCAGTTGGCCGTCGCCCCAAAGGCATCGGTATTGAATCGCGCAGCGGTAAAGGACGAAATATCGCTATCGCCGACTCCGGTTTGCAGTCGTCCGGCATTGGAGCCGGAATAGGCATGGAGATAGTACAGGGCGAGGTCAATGCGATCGGTGGGGGTGAGGAAAGCTTGCACGCCTGCGGTATAGCCATCATTGAAGAGGCCAGCGGTGGAAGCATTGGCGAAGGGAGCCGAGTAGACTCCTTGGAGGCTGAGGGTGCGGGTGGGTTGCCAGTCGAAGCCGACCCCGGCGGTGGTTGCGCCGATTTGGATGATCGGGTTGCGTTGGGCGAAGCGGGAGAGGGGGCCAAAGCCGGCACTTTCGACCCGTGAGGGGCCGCGAAAGACGTTGACGGGGTTCACGCCTGCGGGGCCAACGATCATCGCGAGGTTATCGGTGAGGAGTTGGCGATAGGTGACATCGCTGAGGATGAGGTTATTGTTGGTGTTGGATTCGTAGCCGAGGCGGGTGAAGTTGTTGTTGAGCAGGCCAAAGTTGCTGGTGAAGTCGCTGGTGTTGAGGTTGCCTGCTTGCATCCCGGTGAGGAGAAAGCTACGCGGGTTAAATTGGGTCAGCAGGGTCAGTTGGGCGTTGTAGCCGAGGCTGATTTCGTCGTTGGGGTCGGGGGTGTCGGGGTTGCCGTCTCTGCCAAAGGTTCCGTCGGCTTTTTGGGCATCGGCGCTGTTGCTCAAGCGTCCTTGGAGTCCCATCACGACTTGGCCGTAGAGTTTGGTGGTGGTGGAAAATTGGTTATCGCTGAGGAAGTTAACGCGGCTTTCGAGGTTGTCGATCTGACCGTCGAGGGTGGCGAGTTCGGTTTCAAACTCTGCCATGAGGCGGCGCAGGGTTTCGAGGTCGTCACGGGTGACAAAATCGGTGTTTGCGGTGAGGAGGGTTTCGAGTACGTTGGCGCAGGCGTTGAGTCCGGCGGCGAATTCGTAGCGGTTGAGGGGGCGTGACCCTTGAAATGTGCTGTTGGGATATCCCTGGAGGCAGTTGTAGCGTTGGATCAGGTCGTTGAGGGCGGTATAGGCCCAGTCGTTGGGGTCTAGGTCTCGCAGTTGGTTGACGTTGGTGATTTGGCCCAGGCTGTCGGGGTTGAGGAGGTCGGCGGCTTGGGTGCTGGCGGTGGGGAGGGTTTGGGCGATCGCGGGGGTGGCGATCGCGAGGGTGAGGGCGGTGAAGGGAATGGGGTTAATTGAGGGGTTCACGGTGACAGTTTGAATTTAGGAATATTGTGGGTATCGCGTGGCTGTGGTCGATCCCCCTAAATCCCCCTTAAAAAGGGGGACTTGAATTAGCTCCCCCCTTAAAAAGGGGGACTTGAATTAGCTCCCCCCTTAAAAAGGGGGACTTGAATTAGCTCCCCCCTTAAAAAGGGGGACTTGAATTAGCTCCTCCCTTAAAAAGGGGGACTTGAATTAGCTCCCCCCTTTTTAAGGGGGGCTGGGGGGGATCATGAGGGTTGTGGAAATTGAGATTGATCTGTGTGTAAGCGATCCGCCCATTGCGTGGCTTAATGTTGGGAAGCGCACCCCGCCGGGGATTCAAATCCCCGGCTCATAGCGAAAGTAGGCTAAAGCCCACTCAATACATAAAATGCCGTAACCCGTTTTAACGGGTTTGAGCTATGAGCCAAGAACTTCAGTTCTTGGCGGTGTGTGGCTCCCACGACATATCTTGACAACGGTTCGCAACACCCGGTTATTGATACAGGCCCGGTGTCCAGATGGGGATGATGCGGGTATGTACGCCGTTGGGTCGGAATTGTTGGGGTTGTTGGGCTTGGGTGCGTAGGGTGGTTTGCCCTGTGCCGCCGGGTTCGGTGAGGGGTTCGGGGGTGGTGAAGGTGGTGGCGGTGAGTTCGGGAATGTCTGGGGTTGAGATCGTTGTGGTTGGGGGTGTAACGGGTGGGGTAGGCGGTGTTACGGATGTGGTGGGCGGTGTGACTGTGACAGGTTGGGTAGTGGGCGTAGTGGGTGTGGTGGGTGTGGTGGGTGTGGTGGGTGTGGTGGGTGTAGTGGGTGTGGTGGGCGTAGTGGGTGTAGTGGGTGTAGTGGGTGTGGTGGGTGTGGTGGGTGTAGTGGGCGGTGTGACGGGGGCTTCAAAGGAGAACCCGGTGAGGGAGGCGGGGGTGTTCAGGGTGATTGTGCCGCCCGTAATGTTTTTGGAAACAGCGCCCAAAGTATTCCAAGCTGAATCTACCGTGAGATCGAGGTTGCCAGCAAATGGGGTTGATGTGCCGTTCACATAAGCGTTACCTGTAAACTCATTATTACCAGGATTATGATTGACATAACCGAAAGATTGAAACACCGTTGCTCCGAAGGGAGTGAAGGCATAATTATCGGTCTCTCCTGCGGCGAATGGCCCGGTATAAACGCCATAGGGGGTGATGAGTGTCCCAGTTGGATTTTGTATAACATCAAAGAAATAATCACCAGAAACATTACCCCCAGTTACATTTATTGTGACTTGTGCTTCGCTGGGTGCAGCCCCGATTAACATTGAACCCAAACCGATTCCAGCAGAAAGCGAAAGGGCTACACATTGAGTTGAAAAGAGTGATTTCATTGTTTTAGATGTTGTGGTTTCTAATGTGAACAGAAAAGTGGGGGTGGTGCGTTACGGCGGAATGAAGATTAATCGATTGGAATGACCATTTATTGCCGCCTAACACACCCTACGTTTTTGGTTTTTATTCGGTACAAAATAAACATTTTTCATTAAAACCTCCCAAAAAAATAAACAAACAAAAACACCGGATGAGCCAAACGCTCACCCGGCAAAACCTGAACTCAGCCAGTGAATATTTTGCGACGAAAGAATAGTCTTGCGTCGCGGGTATCGCCCCCCTTAACCCAAGAGCAACATTCTCCCCCCCCCCTACAGCCATCAGCGTTTCAGCCAACACCCCCGCCCCACTGAAGAGCAACGCAGGAGCGCAACGAAACACAAATTTCTGGCAATCAGAGAATATCAACACGGGAAAATAATCAAATAGTAATAGATCGAAAAACTCTAAACACGAATGTAGCTATTCCCATAACCCCCGTCAAGACAAAGTGATCAAACTCACGCCACTATATGACGGTGATCGCGATCGCCCCCATCCCAGTATCAATACCCCAACACACAACGCCTAGGGTTAAGTGAGGGGTAACGGAGGGGTGATCGCCCCCTGCCCGCTTTTCAGATTATTTTTGAACAAGCTGTAGCCGAAACAATCAACTAAACCAGTTCTCAACGTTCAATTCCTGCAACGCTTGATAATCAGCCAGATTGCGCGTCACCAAAATCAAATTATTTACTCTGGCGATCGCCGCAATTTGTCCATCTGCAAACGGTATGACTGTGCCGACTTGCTGATTGACTGACAAAACTTTGGAAATCCTTACCCCCTGGGTGTTTCAGCGATCACCCTGGCAAGCAAGCATAACCAAGGACTGGTAAGGCTTTTGCCGATCTGTACTCAACACCGAGATGGCTCAAGATCAGGGGCATCCAATTCTCTAACGCTAAACCCCTTACCAGGAAAGGGGTTTCGGGATTCAAACATGATCTTTTGTCAGTCAATCAGGCCGACTTGTCTTAACTTAGCCCGTGCGATCGCGTGCCATTGAGCAGCCTCGGTAGTGTAGCTGAGGATCGGTAACTTGGCCAGCACCTCATCTTGTAAATATGCTGCGATCGCCCGACGCTTACGTGAATCGGGCAACGATGCCATACCGTAATATATTTCGTGATACACCACTGACGCGGTAGCAATACTCTGCTGGTTTTCTGTGATCTTCTGGATCACAGCTTGACTCGGTTGTGGCTTCAACGGCTCAGATAAAATATTCGTATCTAGCAGAAACCGGAGCGAACTCATAGAACAACCTCCCGCCCTGGTGACGAGTCACGAACACCTGAAAAGACCTCATCTGGATTAATATCCAAAGATTCGATCTGCCACTTTTGACGGAATTTAGCCAGCCCATCACCGAACAAGGCTGATGTTTCACGTTCCACTGGTGTGGACGAGTGGATTTCTCGCGTTTGCAAAAACTCGGCAAAATGTAACACTTCTTGTTGACCCACATCGGGCAAACTGCGCAGAATTTGGATAACTTTTTCTTCAACTGTCATTTAAAATTTCCTCCGTGTACTCAAAAATAGAGAGAGCGATCGCCCTCACACCGCATCCGGATCAACGCCTAACTCCCGCAACTTTGCCCGGAGCTTTTCAACCTCTTCATGGGCTTTTTCAGCCCGTTCATACTCTCGCTCCCTTGGCAACAAGACCAACTGCTCATTGGGAAAATAGAACCGCAACCAATCTGTTGTCTCTTGCACAATTGAACCGTGCCAAGTGCCAAGCCATAAGCCTAGGGCTTCACACCAGAGCCAGCCCTTATCATTAGGCTGTAACGCCACAAACCCATTACCTTGAAGTTCCCAACCCTGTAAAGATGTTGGATCAGCGGGATTGTAGACAAAATATTGCTTAATGTTGAAAATCTGTTCGTAAATGTTCTTCTTTTCCGTGAGATCAACGTTTGCCGTCGAGGGCGACATCAACTCCACAATCACATCCGGGTACTTTCCCCCCTCTTCCCAAACCACCCAACCTTGACGTTCCCTTGCACCATCTACATTTAACGCCACAAAAAAATCAGGGCCACGGAAATCTCGATTTTTAATTTGCTGGAGGCTGTAGTAGATGAACATATTCCCACTCGCGTAAAAATTTTTACGGGGTGAGAGTGCGGCATATACCGACTCAATCAATAGGTTCATCGCTAGGCGATGGCGGTTACTTTCCAAGGGCACTCCATCATCAAAAACAAGATCAGTGGGGGGGAGGGTTGGCAACCAGACATCTGGCTCATGGGTTGTAGTGGTTGAGGTGATGGGTTGCGTCATAGGTCTTCACTACAGTTGTTTTGAACTACACAGATTCTAGCGTGGAAATTTGGGTTAGAAGCAGGGGTATTAGCAAAGCGTAACGCACCGTTTGAGCATCCCCGTATGGTGCGTTACGGCGAAATTTAAGGTTAATCGGTGGGAGTTTGTCATTCATCGCCGCCGATCGCGCCCTACTTTTACTGGGGGTGCGATCGCCCTCACACCGCATCCGGATCAACGCCTAACTCCCGCAACTTTGCCCGGAGCTTTTCAACCTCTTCATGGGCTTTTTTAGCCCGTTCATACTCTCGCTCCCTTGGCAACAAAACTAACTGTTCATTAGGAAAATAGAACCGCAACCAATCGGCCTGCTCTTGCAAAATTGGGCCGTGCCACGTGCTAAGCCAAAGCTCTAAAGATTCGCACCAAAGCCACCCTCTATCATTGGGTTGCAACGGTACATACTGGCGATTTTGAAGCGTCCAACCTTGCAGTAATTGGGGCATAAAATCACTTAACGTGACATCTGCTAACTCAAGATCACTCGTCAGATTCTGAGATTAGAAATAAGACATTAAAGGGATTTGTTGCGATAGGTTGATTCGGATGCGGCATAGTGGCAATCGCGATCGCACAATTTCGCCTCTCGTTCCGCGACGATCTGCCGCAAACTGGGGCGGCCGGTGATGGGGAGTCGCAGCATCGCCCAAATGCCATAGAGCCAATCGACAACAGGGCCAATGATCGGCCAACGGGTTGCCCCATAGACCCAACCCAAGCCGATGACGGCGTAAATCTGCCGAAACACTTCGACATTTTTCAGCACCGTCCCATCCGCCCGCACAGCATGGATGCGTCCCATGGCATCCTCAAAACTGACCCCGCCATGATCTGCGGGATCATAGTCGTCGTCCATGATATCGACGAAAGCCAGACGACCCCGATCCCCGTCGCGTTTGCGGAGAAAGTCCACCTCATGGACACAGATCGGACATTGGCCGTCGTAGAGGAGTTTGATGGCCCAGGTGGGCGGGGTTTGGGTGGCGGTCATGGCGCGTTATGTGAAGAAACGTTACAGATTTTCAGTGTAGAAAATTATGGTGCGATCGCGCCATCTACACCCCCCGCCCAATGCTCCCCAGAATCATTTACAATTTGTGAAGAAATCTTAAACATTTACAGTCACACCATAATGCGAGTTGCGATCGTTGGCGCAGGGTTAGCCGGGCTTGCCACAGCCATTGAATTAGTCGATGCCGGTCATGAAGTCGAGATTTATGAAGCGCGAAACTTTGTCGGCGGCAAGGTGGGCAGTTGGATCGACAAAGACGGGAATCACCTGGAAATGGGGTTGCACGTCTTTTTTGGCTGCTATTACAACCTGTTCGACCTGATGCGGAAGGTGGGCGCGTTTGACTCTCTGCTGCTCAAGGAGCATACCCATACGTTTGTGAATTCGGGTGGGCGCATTGGGGAGTTGGATTTTCGGTTCTTGACGGGTGCGCCGTTTAATGGCTTGAAGGCCTTTTTTACCACGTCGCAACTCAATGCGGTGGATAAGCTGACGAATTCCCTGGCGTTGGGGACGAGTCCGATTGTGCGGGGCTTGGTGGATTTTGAGGGGGCGATGCGGACGATTCGCGACCTCGATGCGGTGAGTTTTGCGGATTGGTTCCGCAGCCATGGCGGTAATGATGGCAGCTTGAAGAAGATGTGGAATCCGATCGCCTATGCTTTGGGATTTATTGATACGGAAAATATTTCGGCGCGGTGTATGCTGACGATTTTCCAGTTTTTTGCGGCGAAAACCGAGGCTTCGGTGCTGAGGATGTTGGCGGGGTCGCCCAATGAATACCTGCATCAGCCGATTGTGAACTATTTAACGGAGCGGGGGGTGACGATTACCACCAATTGCCGGGTGCGCGAGATTCAGTATGAGGGCGATCGCGTCACCGGATTAAGCCTGGCCGATGGGGAGGGCGATCGCACCCTCACCGCTGATACCTATGTGGCAGCTTGTGATATTCCGGGGATTCAGCGGCTTTTGCCTGAAGGTTGGCGCAAGTGGCCCCAGTTCGACAATATTTACAAACTGACGGCGGTTCCGGTGGCAACGGTGCAATTGCGTTTTGATGGTTGGGTGACGGAAATGAATGATCCCGCCAAGCGTCAACAAGCCGAGGCCTGTGGGTTGGATAATCTCCTCTATACCCCGGATGCGGATTTCTCCTGTTTTGCGGATTTGGCTCTGACGAGTCCAGAGGACTATTACCGCGAGGGCGAGGGGTCTCTGTTGCAATTGGTGTTAACGCCGGGTGATCCCTTTATTAAGCAGAGCAATGAGGCGATCGCGCACCATGTGCTTGATCAAGTGCGGGAACTGTTCCCCTCGGCGCGGGAGTTAAACATGACTTGGTACAGCGTGGTGAAATTGGCGCAATCACTTTATCGCGAAGCTCCCGGCATGGACCCCTACCGCCCCGCCCAACAAACCCCCGTTACCAACTTTTTCCTCGCCGGGAGCTACACCCAACAGGACTACATCGACAGCATGGAAGGGGCGACGATCTCCGGACGGCAGGCAGCAGCGGCAATTTTGGCAGCAGTGGCCGAGGGGAAGGAAGCGATCGCCGTTTAATCTGCCCCTCAATTCCGAAAATGAGGGGCTTAAGCCCCTTGTCTCCAGTCCTAGCCCCTTACCCCAATCTCTCCCACACTCACCCCTAACCCCCACAAACAATGTCTGACTGGTTAGAACATAGCGTCCAAGTCGAAATCAAAGCCCCCATGGATTTGGTCTGGCAAGAATGGTCGAGTTTTGAAAAAATGCCCCTCTGGATGAAATGGATTAAATCCGTCACCGTTCCCCCCGAAACTCCGCACATTTCCCGCTGGACCTTGGACACGGGCGGCCTCGAATTTTCCTGGCAAGCCCGGATGGTGGATGTGATCGAGAACAAAATCATCCGCTGGGAATCCGTAGACGGCTTACCCAATCGGGGCGCGATCCGCTTTTACGATCGCCACGATCACAGCGTCGTCCGCCTCTCCGTCGCCTACAACATCCCGACCATTCTTAAATTCCTCGACAGTCTCTTCCTCGGTAAAGCCGTCGAAGCCACGATCCAAGAAGACCTCGAACGCTTCCGCACCCACATCCTCGCCCTCCAAAAAACCGCCACCCATCCCCAGGGTTAGCCACCCATCCCCCACCCAAAAACGGAGCTAGGCAAACCTAGCTCCGTTTTTGGGTGTAATTCGTTCAACGCGATCGACCGGGCGCACAGTCCATCACAATCAAGGGTAGATTAGTCAGCGATCGAGACGATCCAAGTGCCGACATAGTCAATGCTGGCGCGGCGGAAATCAGCGAATTCGGGGGAATCATTCACCGGCTCGTGATCTGCGTCGGTAAAACAGCCATTCTCATCTAAGCAGGTGACGAGGAGGGCATGGAAATAGAATGTACCGCCAAACCAGGGATTGCGGATATGTTCGAGTTTTATTTCGATGGGGTTACGGGCTTCGATGGATTCGGTGAGGGGAATCCGTAGGCAGTTAAAGTATTTTTCTTGGTCGCCATCCCAAACACGGTAGCAGTTTTCTTCAATGCGCACATTGCCTACGCCCACTTCTTTGTCGTAGCCGCGTCCGTAGCCAATTTCGATCACATCTTCGGGATCTTCAAAGGCAAAAATCCGGTTGGGGTGTTCTTCGCCTTCGGTGACTTCACAGTTTTCCACACAGACGACATCCCGGAAGCGTTCATCGGCCTCGCCGAAATAGTCGGGATAGTAGACGGAAATTTGGGCGACGGTTCCCTCAACTTTTTTCGCTGGGATTCGCAGTTTGTAGCGGGCGTTGCGGGCGTTGCGTCCCCCGTGCTCAATGCGGTAGTTGAGGAGGTTGGGACGGTTCACACCACTAAAGATCGTCAGGCCGGAGTTTTGGGCGAAGGTGGCGAGGGGCGTGGCTGCGATCGCACAACCAGCGGCGGCTAGTCCAGCGAGTAGACGATGTTTAAGTGTTTTGGAGAACAACATAGGCGATTGGTTAGGTAAAACGTTGAGGGGGGTGGGAAGGGTGTGACTGGCGTTAAAGGACGTTCTATGCACAAAATTTTGTGAACGAGTTTAACGTTTGATAATTCTTCTTGACTATATCAGACGGGTGTGTTCGTTGACGGGGAAGGTGTGGCGATTTGTTCCCTGTCTATGGTGAGTTGCCGGGAGCGTTGCATTGTGATGGGGCGGATGGCTGGCGGGGATAAAACATAAAACAAGGTAAAGAACGGGCAAGCGGGGGGCAAACGCTCGTAGGATACAAGAGAAAATATTCACGGGTGCAGCGTTTCAGGCTGCACGATCGCATGGAAAGTCGAAACGAAAACGGATGGTATGGAGTGACCGAAGGCATCTAATGGGTGTTGAGTTAAATCCCTCAGTTGCGATCGCAGCATTGAGTGGGAATGGCAAACCGGGTGTTTGAGACCGATTTGCCATGAGCGGTAATGTGTACTGATGAGTTAAGGAGTAAGTTATGAAAATTGCGATCGCCCGCGAGGCTATTGAAGTGGGAGAACGCCGTGTGGCCTTAATTCCCGCCCTCGTGAAACGACTAGCCCAACCCGATTGGTACTTTCTTCTCGAAGCCAATGCCGGGGAGGGATCATTCATTCCCGATGCCGACTATGTGGATGCGGGGGCGGCGGTGGTGGCCGATAAAGCTGAACTTTGGAGCAATACGGATGTGCTGCTCAAGGTGGCTCCCCCCAGTCGGGATGAAGTCAATTTATTGCCCGAAGGCTCAACGTTGATTAGTTTTCTGAATCCGTTGGGTGATCCAGAGTTGATCAAACTGCTGGCGGATCGCCAGATCACCGCCTTCAGTATGGAATTAATTCCCCGCACCAGTCGTGCCCAAAGCATGGATGCCTTGTCATCTCAAGCGGGGATCGCGGGCTATAAAGCCGTGTTACTCGGTGCGGCGGCGCTGCCGAAATTTTTCCCGATGTTGACCACCGCAGCGGGCACGATTCGCCCGGCGAAGGTATTTGTGATGGGGGCGGGGGTGGCCGGATTGCAGGCGATCGCCACCGCCCGCCGCTTGGGTGCGATCGTCGAAGCCTTCGACATTCGCCCCGCCGTCAAAGAAGAAGTCCAAAGCCTGGGGGCGAAATTTGTTGAAATTGACCTCGGTGAAGATACCGTTGCCGCTGGGGGCTACGCCAAAGAAGTGTCCGCAGCCGCCCAGCAAAAAACCCAAGCGGTGCTCACGGAACATATCGCCAACTCCGACGTAGTGATCACCACCGCCCAAGTCCCCGGCAAACGTGCCCCCATCCTCGTCACCGCTGCCATGGTGGAAGGCATGGCCCCCGGTTCGGTGATCGTCGATCTGGCCGCCAACCAAGGCGGCAACTGCGAAGTGACTGATCCCGGCAAAGATATCAATTACCACGGCGTAACGGTGATTGGCCCGACGAATTTACCCTCCTCCATGCCTGTCCACGCCAGCCAACTCTACGCGAAAAATATCGCCACGTTGCTGCAATATTTGGTCAAAGATAACGCGATCAACCTCGATTTTGAAGACGACATTATTCGCGATACCTGCATCACCCACGCCGGTGAAATTCGTAGCGATCGCGTCAAAACCGCCCTCGGAATTAGCAGTGAAGTGCAGGTATAGCCCCCCGGTTGCCACGGGCCATCTCGCCTCACCCCAGCCCGCTCGCCGGGTGGTGAGGACTGCTGACATTTTCTAGTAATGGAACTTTTTTTCTAATGACCACTGCAACGTTAATTACCTGTTTATTTGTCTTCGTTCTCGCCTCCTTTGTGGGCTTTGAAGTGATCAACAAAGTGCCACCCACCCTCCACACGCCCCTCATGTCCGGAGCTAATGCCATTTCCGGCATCGCTGTCCTGGGGGCGATCTTGGTGTCGGGTTCCTTGGGTTGGAGTGTCAGTATTATTCTCGGCTTAATCGCTGTGGTGCTGGCCACGATTAATGTCATCGGTGGATTTCTCGTCACCGATCGCATGCTGGTGATGTTTAAAAAATAGGAGCGAAACCCCATGACCCTCTCAACCTTTCTCCCCACGGGGATTCAACTCAGCTATCTCGTCGCTGCCTCCCTGTTCATCATTGGCTTAAAACAACTCGGCTCCCCCGCCACAGCGCGGCGCGGTAATCAATTGGCCGCTGTGGGGATGTTCCTCGCGGTGGTGGCAACACTGTTAGAGCAACAGGTGTTGAACTACCCGATGATCCTCGGCGGCATTGTCGTTGGGGGCGTAATCGGGGCGATCGCGGCCTATCGGGTCGCCATGACCGCCATGCCCCAAATGGTGGGGATTTTCAACGGCTTAGGGGGGGCAGCGTCGGCCCTCGTGGCGATCGCCGAATTTTGGCGGCTCCTCTCCACCGGCGACCCCCTCAGCCTCACCTCCCTCGTAACGATCATCCTCGGCATCCTGATCGGCGGTGTCACCCTCACCGGCAGCCTGATCGCCTTCGGCAAACTCCAAGGCCTGCTCCCCGGTGCGCCCTTCCTCTTCCCACTGCAACAACCCCTCAACGCCCTTTTGGTAATTGGGTTTCTTGTGGGCAGCGTCTTCTTTTGCCTTGAACCGAGCAACTTTCCCATCTTCATCGGGCTAATCGTCGCCTCCCTAATTTTAGGGATCGCGGTGGTAATTCCCATCGGGGGCGGTGATATGCCCGTGGTGATTTCCCTGCTCAACTCCTATTCTGGACTCGCCGCCGCCGCTGCCGGGTTTGTGGTCAACAACAACATGCTGATCATTGCCGGGGCCTTGGTGGGGGCATCGGGGATCATCCTCACCAACATCATGTGCAAAGCGATGAACCGCTCGATCTTTAACGTCCTCTTTGCCGGTTTCGGGTCTGAAACGAGCACAGGCGCAGCATCAGCAGCAGGTAGCAACGCACAGCAAACGGTGAAAAGCATTGACAGTGAAGAAGGCGCGATGATGCTCGGCTATGCCCGTTCCGTGGTGATTGTGCCCGGTTACGGCATGGCCGTGGCCCAAGCCCAGCACACCGTTAAAGAATTGGTGGATCAGTTGGAATCCATGGGCGTGGATGTGAAATATGCCATTCACCCCGTCGCGGGACGGATGCCCGGTCACATGAATGTCTTGCTCGCTGAAGCGAATGTGCCCTATCCGCAACTGTGCGATATGGATGATATTAATCCTCAATTTGAACAGACCGATGTGGCGTTGATTATTGGCGCAAATGATGTGGTCAACCCGGCCGCTCGCCATGATAAGAGCAGTCCGATCTACGGAATGCCGATCCTCGAAGTGGATAAAGCCAAACATGCGATCGTGATTAAGCGCGGCATGGGTACGGGCTTTTCTGGGGTACAGAATGAATTGTTTTTCCAGGACAAAACCCTAATGCTCTTTGGCAGTGCAAAGGATGTGGTGGGTCAGTTGGCTTCAGAAGTGAAGCAACTGTAACCGCAGATTGTGCCATTGATGTTGAGAATTGATAGCACTAGCCAGGGTAGTTAGGATCTGAGTGCAGGACAAACAATCAGGCTTTGACTGAAACCCTGATGATTTCCTAGTGGACTGTCTAGTGTCTTGTCTAGCTTAAAAAGGTGAGTTGTTATCCAGAGGGGTGAGCGGGGTCGAACCCCGGAGCACCAGACTTCGACTTCGCTCAGTCTTCAAGTTACTTGCCATCTGAGGCTAGACAGTCCACTAGGTTGGGTGGAACGATAGCAAAACTCAACACGCTCCCTAAAAATTCATAGTCTGTCGTGCGGGCATCTTGCCCGCTGGGATCAGACAAAATAGGGAGCAGGATGCTCCCACCCCATCAAAATCAAGATGCCGCCGTATATTTCAACGTTTGTCCTGGCCTCAGAGTGAGGATATCCAAAGACTCTGGAACAAGGGGCTTAAGCCCCTTGCCTGTCCTAACGCATTTGTCCATTGCCATAGCGCTCAAAAAAGAGGTGGAGTGTTCCACCTCTTTTTTGGGTTTCAATCCGCGTGCCCTAGGGGGCTAATTGCGGACGGCTTCGATGGTTTGGGAAAAGTAGAAGCGGGTGCTGGTCATATTTTTGCGCTCAATGTGAAAGCCTTGATCAATCAAAATGGTGATGATTTCGCTGGCTCGATGGAGATAGGCGCGGGTGGTTTTGCTGGGGCCGGGGAAAAATTCACCGACTTTTTTGAGTAGGCTTAACCCGAAGGTTTTGGGGGCAAAGCTCAAGATCAGCCGCGATGCGGCCAGGCTGGTGAGGTGGGCGATCATCTGTTCAATGTCGGCTTGGGGGTAGTGAATCAGGACATCGAGACAAATCACCGTATGGTAGCGGCCGGTGATCGATTCGAGGTCGCTGACGGCGAGGGTGAGTTTGGCGGGATCGGTGAGGTTCGTGGCGCGATCGCGCGCCTCCCCCACCATCTTGCTGGAAATATCACTGGCATACACCGTTGCCCCAGCATCGGCGAGGGGTAAGCTCAGACTCCCAACCCCACAGCCCGCATCACATACCGTCAAGCTCGATACATTCCCATCCGCCGCTAACCAGGCCAACACCGTATCAATGGTTTGTTGGTGGCCGTCGCGAATGTCAAGCTGTACCTTGTTTACTTCGCCATCGCCGTAGATGCGTCGCCAGCGGTCAAATCCTTGCGTATTGAAATACTCTTTAACAATAGTCTTATCGTCTAGGGCAGTCATACCGTATTGGGGAGGTAAAAATTCATTAAGTTACGTTTAAAACACTCTATCGGATTTTGCCCAAGCTACCGCCAAAACTTTGATCCGCTCCGGCATGGCAAAAGGGTGAACTCTCCGGATCAGAACGCTCTCTCTTTGAACGACAACACAAGCCTTGAGTCTTGCCCTCTAAATCTATGCTGGAGTGTACCCCTAGGACGGTGGCTCATTCCCCATTGCACTGTAATCCCGTGGGCTTGACTCTGGCTGCTGTGGGTTTGGAGCGATCGCTAGAACTCCAGCATTACCCCAACTGTCCTGATCGATCAGGCACTATTCTACGATAGAAAAACCAAGCGTATTGCCACACCCTTTCGCCCTGATTTGTTTCCCTCCCGCTCTTGTTCGTTAATGCTGCGGCGTTTTGATCCCATGTCTAAGCCTGTCCTGTTCTGTGTTGCCCATGACCCTGAAATTCGTAACCAATTCCAACAGCAGCTTCAGGGCAACTATGCCGACCAGTATCACATCGAAAGCACAGAACATTGGGACTCCGCCCTCGCGCGGCTTAAAGATCTGCGCGGGATGGGCAACATGCTCAACACACTGCTGTGGGATGTGCAGGCAATGCAGAGCGCAGAGGATATCGAAAGTTTGCGCCGCCATTTTCCGGTCGTTAGTCTGGTTCTGCTCTGTCCTGGTGATGAGCCGCCGCCTTGGTCATCATTCCCGGCAAAAATAGCCCCGCTCCACCTATCTACACCGTGGCGATCGCATGATTTAACCAATGTCATCAATACCGCGATTCAAAACTACAACCATCGTCACATTGTTGAGAACCAGCAGCAGATGATCGATGCTCTGCAATTTCAAAATGCTCAATTACTCAACACCTTAAAACAATCGAATCAAACCATTTTGCAGTCCAAAGCCCAACTCCTCGCACAGGATAAAATGTCAGTGTTGGGGCAAATGATTGCCGGAATCACCCATGAAATCAATAACCCTGTGGGCTTCATCGCCGGCAGCTTAAAGTATGCGCGGGAATACCTCAATGATTTAATTACAGCGATCCAGCTTTATCAAAAACATGATCTCAGCTTTGATCCAGATTTCGAGGCTCAGATTAAAGACCTCGATCTAGATTACCTCATTGAAGACTTTCCAAATCTTCTCAATGCGATGCAAGAAGGCACGGATTTACTTCGTAAAATCAGCACCTCAGCCCGGATTTTTTCTCGCTCAGATCAAGAACAAAAAGTTGAATTTGATGTACATAAAATTATCGAAAGTGCCTTGATGTTGTTGAAACATCGCCTCAAAGCAACGATGTCTCGTCCGGCCATTACGATCATTCGTGAATATGAAGATTTGCCGCTGTTGTGGTGTTATCCGGGGCAACTCAGTCAGGTGTTTCTCAATGTGTTGGTCAATGCAGTGGATGCGTTTGAGGAAGCAAATACCGGCAAGTCCTATGATGAGTTAGAAATTCACCCCAACCAGATTACGATCGCATCCCACTACAAGCCGGAGACTCACCAGATTCTCATTGCCATTCGTGACAATGCTGGCGGCCTCGATGATGCGATCCATGCTCGAATTTTTGAGACCCTATTCACCACAAAATCAGTGGGCAAGGGAACCGGGCTAGGACTCCCCATCTGTCAACGGATCGTAGAAACCCAACACCATGGCACGTTGCGATCGATGTCTTGCTGGCAGGAAGGAATGCAGTTTGTGGTGGAGTTGCCCCTAGAGAAGGCGTTGGGGGATTTCTCGGTTGAGCCAGGTTAGAAAGCCCGCATTGACGGAATCTGGGGTCAGTTCTAGGATGCAGTGGGTATAGTCGATCTGCTCACGGATCACCTGTTCGAGGCGATCGCGATAGCCCGCCTGCGTTTTGACAATCAAAACGGTTTCCGGTTCAGTGACAATCTCGCCCTCCCAGCGATAGGCACAGGTGATCGGAAACCAATTGGTACAGAGGGCGAGATTTTGACGGAGAAGAGCGTGGCTAATCGTTTGCGCTTCCTCAGCAGTGTTCAGGGTAATGTAGTAGAGTCGCATGGCAAAACCGTCACAGATGCAGGCAGACAGAATGCTTTGATTCGTGCTTTGATTGTATCGAATCAGATGGGATAAAACCGTGGAATTTAATTGTTTTAATAAGAGATGATGGTGGTTTGGATTGTGGTTTTTAACGTAGCGATCGCAGCATTCAACGGTTATCTCGTTTGGAAAATCTGTCGGTGGCGGCGGTGTCTTCGTCACACCCACCACACCCTGATCCGGATCGAACGCCAAGCCCGCCGCATTCTTCAGCCCACCCCCTTGATTCTCCACCAGGGAGCCATCCACGCCCAAAACACCCGCTCCGCTTACCAAACTCTCCAGCGCCAAACTCACCAACTGCAACAACTTTTGACGCTCCTCAATCTTCTGCATAAACTATGGCAGGGCAACCCCTACGGCGGGCGATAGGCAAGCGAGGGGTCGCAAATCTGCCTACAATATAGAGACGGACGCACATTCACACTTGGCATGGCAAAAAAAACTGGGGCATTTTTAGGGGGAATTTTCTTGGGTAGCACCGTGGGAACCCTGGTGGGGCTGTTGGCTGCGCCTCGGTCTGGACGAGAAACCCGGCAAATTCTGAAAAAATCCGCCGAAGCCCTACCAGAATTAGCCGAAGACTTGTCGAGTACGGTGCAATTACAAGCGGATCGGCTGTCTGAATCGGCCCTGAAACGTTGGGATGGCACTTTGGCACGGTTACGGGAGGCGATCGCGGCGGGAATCGAAGCCAGCCAAGCCCAAAACCAAGCCCTCCACGATTCTGATGCTCCTCAATCGGAGTCTTCTTCTTCTGTTGTAGACCCTTTGTAGGCGGTGGGCTTGAACGTGATTGACCCTCTGTTTTGGTTAGGATTGTCCTTACTGTTGGTGGCGGTCAGTCTTACGGCTGTGTTGATTGCAGCCTTGCCCGCCTTCCGGGATCTGTCGCGAGCTTCGCGCAGTGCGGAAAAACTGTTTGATACCCTCTGCCGTGAATTTCCCCCCACCCTTGAAGCGATTCGGTTAACGGGGTTAGAAATTACAGAATTAACCGATGAACTCAATGATGGGGTTGCCCGTGCCGCCCAAGTGGCGCAACAGGTGGACACGAGTTTGACGACGGTGCGCCAACAAGTCCGCCGCGCCCACCATGGCACGCGCACGGTCCTCGTTGGCCTGAAGGCGGCGTGGAAAACCTTCCGTCAGCCCGCTCGCCGCTCTAAACCCCGCGCCCGGATGACGGATCAAACGCGGATGTTACCGTCGGGGCGCGATCGCACCCCACCGCCGCCATAAATCCCCAACGTAGGCCGTCAAAGCGACCCGGTGAAGCGATCCACTTCAGATCCGGGTTATTGGGGGTTCTCGTTGGTTAGCACCACTCGCCGCTGATTGGGGGCTAAGCGGCCGCTTTGCTCTTGCATGACGCTACCGGCTTGGGTGGGGTCAAAGCTACGGTTAAAATTCTTTTGCAATTCTGCGACTTCTTGCTCGGTGGCCTGGACTTGGTTGCGGATTTCCTGAAGCTTTGCCTGTTGACTCCAATAGTAGGGAAAGAGATTACTGAGCGTTGCGATCGCCGCTGCGGAAAGTACACCATTCACCATGACTTTTAGCAGGGTTTCCGTCGTCACCCCTCGGTATTGACGGGACGGACGACGGCGGGCGCTACGACGTTGCATCGGCACAACACGGCGACCCGGCAGCGGCGTGACCGACCGGGGAGTCGGAGATTCAATCGGTTTACGAAGTGCGCTCATAGCAAATGTCCTGTTATTGCGACAAAGATCCCATCATTCAAGCAAAATGATGAATTTGAATCTCATACTAACCCTGAAGCCAAAATCTTACGAAAATAGTGCGGGAGTCTGAAAGCCCCGTCAATTGATTGCGGGGATGAAAGACGACACGAGCGACGTTAGTCGCCCTCCCTGGGCCAGTCGTGTTAGGTTGATTATATTGGATTTCAAACGTCCAGGAACGATCACAAGGCTAAAAACCGACAGGCCGGGAAGCATTTAAGGGTAAGCAGGCAGCGTAATGAGTGGGCGGATTGCCGACTGCGTCATCCAATCTAACGATTTGGTCGCCTCGGAAGACTTGAAGGTGAACGGGTTAGTCTGGGATCGGCATCGGGCTGAGTCGATAGTGAAGCAGGTTTGTATGCTGCGCCTAGGACTAACTACCGTGGGGCACAGGGGAAGTTATCCGCTTGGGGAGATTAAACCTCTGGCTGGGTTGGAGCAATCCTGCTCGGTTAAGTCCGGTCGATGAACCAAGAATCCCCGTCGCTGTCTTCGCGGGGAGTGTCAACAGTATTCGACTGTTTTTGGCAGAGGTTGATCTTCCCGGCAAGTCATTAGTTTAAACTCCGGTTCTAGCCCGCAAAACGGCCGCAACGATGGGAAAAAAACCAAGGCAAATTGACCCTGACGCGATGGGCTAGGGGGATCAATTCATGGCAAAACAGCCAAACGCGGCAGGGGAAGATTTTTGCCGTCCATGTGCTTAATGAATACATTTGCATTGATTCAGAGATTCAACGGATCGCAATGTGGGCGACAACGGGGCAGGAAAGGGGAGAAGCTTGCTGATGGTTTTCCGGTGGATTGGGAATGAGGCCACGGCCAAAATAACCCCCTCTTTAGCGGGGGAAGACTTTGCACGGAAAGTCTTCCGGCTAGGATGAAAAGGGATTGTATTGCCCTCTACCCGCTGAGACTTTTGGTTATGAGCTTTTCTCTATACCGGTGGCTCGCTGAACATCAGGTTCCCCTGGCTGCACTGCAACACCCTGGCCGCGTTGTGGAGGGGGTGAGCCATCGTGTGATTCAAGCGATGCAGCAACAACAGCTTGGTCTGAATGATTTAGCTCCTGTGGCGGAGGTGTTGCAGTGGCCGTTGGGAACGTTGCGATCGCACCTGGCCGCCGTGGCTGAATTGACGATAACCCTCCTCTGTGCCTGGCCGGTGCATGAGCGGCAATGCGATCGCACCGCTGTGATTAGCCTGGGGGTGCAGATCGCCTATCTCGACAGTTGGCGGCAATTTCTCGACCAAGAAACCGAGCGCGATCGCCCCTGGCTCTATCGCGCCGATCTCCCCACCGATCACGCCCAACCCACCCCCCTCGCCGATGTCACCCTCCACACCTACCTCACCGCCCTCAAAACCCACGCCCTCGGCGACAGTGAAGCCGTCCAAGTCCTGATCCAGTGGGACGAATCCCCCTACATCCAACAGTTGCAAACCGTTGCGATTACTTGGCTCGGAGCCAGTGGAGTCAGTGAATCCGAAGCCCGACTGTTGGCCCATCGGATTATCACCGCCCTTCCCGGTCACGTCATGGCGCGAGTTCTCGCCCATCCCGAACCCCTCACCCCCATCCAGCAGCGTTTCTATCCCGCCGCCCTCACTCCCCATCGCATTGCCACGGAACAATGCCGCGCTCACTTTCTCCAGCAGCAAAGCCTGCCCCTCTTTGATGAACCCTTTGCCAGCGGCGATCTTTGTATTCCTCTCCACGTCCAACCCGATGGCGGCCATCCCTTAGCGTTGGCGCAATGGCTGAAGCAAGAACGCCCCCACACCACCCCGATTACAGTGATCACAGGGCCAATGGGGAGCGGCAAAAGCCAGACAGTGCGACAGTGGATGGTAGGGTTGGCGCTGGATTTGGAAAATGAGATGGCGTTACCCTTGTGGATTCGCCTGGATGGGGTGCAGTTGGGGGCAAATTTTGAAGCGACCTTAGCCTCGGTGCTGGGGGATGTGCCTTGGGCCGAGCGCGATTGTGTGGTGGTTTTGGATGGGTTGGATCAATTGCGGCGATCGCCCGATGCCTTTGATACGGTGGCGGTGTTTCTCTGTCAGTTGGAGCAGTTTCACCGCACGACGGCCTATCGCCATAAGTTCATTCTCACAACGCGCCCGGACACCTTCCCCCCCGGTTGGCACAGTGCGATCGCCTATTCCACCGCCACCCTGCAACCCCTCGACCGCGACGGGTGGCAATTGTGGTTTAAACGCTGGTCGATGCTGACGAATAAGGCGAAATCCCATGAGTATTTTTCTTTACTAAAAGGGGTGGGCTGTTTTCGGAAAACGAAACACCACTTGTTGCCCTGGGCGTTGTGGCCGCTGTCGCTCTATCTCTTGGGGCGACTCCATCGCGAGGGACACCTCGAACGGCGCTGGTTTCTGCTGTCGCGATCGCTGATTGAAACCGAAATCGCCACCCATCTCCTCGCCAGCGTCGCCTATAACCCATCTCCCCTCCGTCAGCCCCTGCTCGCAACCTGGCAAGGCACGGCGGTGACGGTGGATCTACCCCTCTCGGCGCTCCTCTTCCGACAGGGTTCCCCCCTCACCCTGTCCCATTCCTACTTTGTGCCGGTGCTGATGGCCGATCCCCTGATCCATCACCTGCGTCAGATTAGCGATCGCACCCTCGCCCCTTACGCTCCCCACGGGTCGCACCTGCCCGACGTGGCGGCGATCGCGGCTCACCTCTACCCCATTTTCGGGGCCCAAATCATCCCGCATCCCCTGTGGAATCTAATCCTAGAGCAATTTCCAGCGGCTCAATTCCCGGATCTGCTCAGTGTGATCGATGCGTTCTATCGCACCTATCTCCGCAGTCAATGGCGCGATGCCGGGTTAACCCACCGCACCTATCAAGACCTACGCGATCGCGGCAATCCCCACCATGCCGAACAGATCGAAGCGATCGTCGGGATCAATACCCTCGTCCTCCTCTGTCTGCTCAACCAACGCCTCGGCAGCCCCTGCTATCCCGGCGGTGATCCGGATCAGGGAGAAGGCGATCGCTTTGCCCATCTTCTCCATCGCCTCGCCCTGCTGAACCCTGACGGGATTCAAACCCACATCGGCCCCATCCTCCCCCAAGTCCATCTCCCCCGCGCCCGCCTCCGAGGCACTCATTTACAAGGGGTTGATCTCAATCGTGCCGACCTCCAACAGGCCGACCTCAGCTATGCCAACCTCGCCCATAGCGACCTCACCCAAGCCAACCTCCAAGGGGCTAATTTAACCGGCGCAAACCTCAGCCACGCCAACTTCTACCGCGCCAACCTTGAAGGAGCGAATTTAACCGGCGCGAACCTGACCGGCACAGTCCTCCGGCAAGCCACCCTCACCGATGCCTGTATTGTGAATGTCAGCCTCAACCCAGAACAGCAGCAATGGATGACGGAGGGGTCAGTTGTGCAGGCATCGGGGGCAATGATGCCTGCGACTGACCCAGAGCAAGCCCCCCTCACTGCCGGGTCAATTGAAGTGGCAGAAGGGCGACCAATTCTCCCCGATGCGTGGGACAGTGACTATATTGCGAATTTAGCCGCTCCCCCGGATGCGAATACGTTAATGATGCCAGAGGGGGAAATGCCCCTCGGCAGGAGTGATGATGCGACAGTGATTGATCCCGACAGTCCGGATTTGGAACTGTACGGCGATCGCATCCATGAATCCCTCAGTGCCTACAGTCCCCTCGCTGGCCATGAGGATGAAACGCTGATTCCGGATGTGGGGCCAGAGTTAGATACCGATGGGGATGATGCCGACACGATTCCGGCTTAGGGGTTGTCTTGACCCCTGGGGCGGCTCATGCCTGCAATCAGGGTCAGCAACAACCACCCTAGGAAGTTAGTGCGAAAATCAAAAATCGACACATCAAAACAGTTATAAAGTACACAAAGACCCCAGGCCAGCCCCAGGGCAAACAGGATGGGTTGCTGCTGGGGGCGATCGCGCCGCTGCACTCTCGGCATTGACTTCCCAATCCACCAGCCCGCTCGCCAACAAACCCAGCCCACCCAAACCACAAAAAACAAAGCCAGGGGAATCCCCCATTCCACCCCCCAGAGCAGAAAAATATTGTGGGGATGGGCCACCCACACCCCCATCGCGGGTTCGTACAGACGTTCAAAACTGCGCACCCCCCACCCCCACAGCGGGCGGTCTTGGATGCGATCGAGGGCGAATTGCCAAACGCTAACGCGAGACAGGGCATCGGGAAGCGGGTACATTTCCCCGGATAACCGTCCCCAGAGGGCAAAGGGAATGATTTCGCGCAGGGATGCACCACCTTGAGCCGGTAAGAAGGCTGCCCACAGCACCGATCCCCCAAATCCCCCCGCGAAACAGAGCAGCCACCACCACCGCGCATAGAGAGCGATCGCTAACCCTGCCACCATCGCCAACATCCAGCCATTGCGAGATTGGGTCATCCAGAGGGTGGAGGTATTCCCCAAAATAATGCTGCTCAACCCCACGAGGCGGATCAGCGTGCTGTTCTGCCCGGTGCTGCGCCAATTGCGCCAGGATATGAGCCAAAGACCGAGGGCAAAACAAAGGATGATCGCTAGGTAAAACCCATAGTTATTGGCATAGAAAAAGCCGGAGGACATCCGCAGCCAGGGCGACCCACCGGGCAGCATCGACCAGCCGAACATTCCCGACCACCATTCGGGGGTTTGCCAATCCCAGAGCATTTGCCCCCAACCAAGAATGATGTGAGGCACGGAGCCGATCACCAATAAAAAGGCGATCCGTTGGAGTTGGGCGGCGGTGCGCACGAGGTCGGGAATGACGGCAAAAAAGAGGTAAAAGGGTCCGTAGTTCGCCATCCCCAAGAGGGCATCAAGGGGGCGATCGCAATAGGCGACGCTGACCAATTGCAAGACGAAGAGCAGGCCGAGGGCTTGGTTGATGGGGTGCGATCGCCACTGTGCCCAGGTTCGTTGTGCCGTCCCCAATAAGGCCGCCGCTACAAACAAAAAAAACGGACTCGGAAACAGAAAAAACCCCAACAGCCCAATCTGTAAGCTGTGCCACTCCCAGCGGGTTTCGGGGGGCGGCAGGGGTTGAGCAGGGGCGATCGCAGGGTTATCGGTGTTCAAGAGTTCAGACGGGAGACAGAATCACAGCAAAACGGGCAAGGCAGCGACGGGGAACGGTTCCCCAGCGGCGGGCATTATTGGGGCGTTTTTTGCAGATCGGCACGTTCTTCGGGAAGGATCGCCCCTTCAACGGGACAGACTTGGAGACAGATCGCGCAATCAATACAGGTTTGAAAGTCAATCCAAAACCAGTCTGTACCTTTACTGTTTTTGCCGGGGCCGGGATGGATGCAGGCCACCGGACAGGCGGCGACGCAATCGGCAACACCTTCACAGACTTCCGTGACAATCGTGTGGGGCATGGTTGTTAATATTTCTTTAACAAAGTCACGGCCTATTTTAAGGGGTGACGGGATCTATGGGGTGGGCTGAAATTCTGTCCCTAGGGCAAATTATTCCGCTCGACGATCGCAAGATCCCATTGCCCCAATTGGTTGGTTTGAAACGCCACTTGGGAACCGTCGCCGCTGATCGTGGGATTTTTCACCGTGCCGCGTAGGTTGGCGGTGAGGAGTTGCGATCGCTGGGTTTGGCGATCGTACACCAGCACATCGGAGCGGCCGCGTTCGGTGGAAACGTAGGCCAGATAGCGACCGTCGGCACTGAGGGCGGGTTGGTCTTGGCTGGAATCGCGGCGGTTTAAATTGGGCAGGGGGACGAGTTGGCGCGTTTGGAGGTCGTAGAGGAAGAGATCGCGCTGACCGTTGCGATCGCTGCTAAAGGCCAAATATCGCCCATCGCCGCTGTAGCTCGGCCCTTCTTCGGGGGTATCGCTATTTAATCCCCCTGTGGGAATTTGCGGCTGAATGAACAGAGCACAACCGCTACAAATCCAGCCCAAAATAACGATCGCGCCCCCATGCCTAATCCAGCGCATTACCTTGACGGTCGTAGACCCTAATATTCCAGCGTCCGTCTTCGTTGGCTTCAAAGGCGATCGCTTCCCCGTTGGCACTGATCACCGGGCGGCGGACTTCGGCTTGGAGGGTTTCAGTGAGGTTTTGGGTTAGGCCGGTGTCGCGATCGTAGACATAAATGTCCGCCAACCCTAAGCGGCTGCTCATGTAGGCAATGTAGCGGCCATCTTCGGAAATGGTGGGGTCGTTAACGCTGGCATCGAGGGAGTTTAAGCCCGGCAGATCAATTAACTGTCGTTGGGCCATGTCGAAAAGAAAGACATCCTGAGACCCTTTGCGATCGGAGACGAGGATTAGATAATCCCCCACCATTTGGGGCGAGAGTTCCGAGGCGGGGGTGTTCACGCCGCGACCGCCCGCATCATAGGGTAAGTTGAGCGATCGCGGATAGCCCTGACACCCCGCAAGCATCAGCCCCAAGAGGCAAAACCAAACTTTTTTTCCGAGCATTCCGTAACGTATCAACAAGGGCGAGGGGCGGGGTGTTCTTCCGCAGGAACAATTCCTGTAGAATACTTTAGCCTCTATCCTGTCCCCATGATGCCGGAATTTTACCCTGTGCAATGGGAGGGCGATCGCGTCCTCCTCATCGACCAAACCCGCCTCCCGGAAACCCTCACCACCGTTGAGATCACCAGCAGCGATGCCATGGCGATCGCGATTAAAACCATGATCGTTCGGGGCGCACCCGCCATCGGCGTAGCTGCCGCCTATGGAATGTACCTCGGCGCACGGGAATACACCGGCTCGGATCGCGGGGAATTTTTGGCCCATTTAGACGCGATCGCTCAAACCCTGCGCCAAACCCGCCCCACCGCCGTTAACCTTTTTTGGGCCATTGACCGCCAACTGCACACCGCCCAAACCACCAGCGGCGACCCCGCCACAATCTGCGCCACCCTCCTGCACACCGCCCAAGCCATCCAAGCCGACGACCTCAACCGCTGCCATGCGATCGGCGATCACGCCCTGAGCATTCTCCCCCCTAGCCCCGAAAAACTGACCCTCCTCACCCACTGCAACGCGGGCGGTCTCGCCACCGCTGGTTACGGAACCGCCGTCGGGGTGATTCGTTCTGCATGGCGTGAAAATCGCTTGGGTCGCGTCTTTGCTGATGAAACCCGCCCCCGTCTCCAAGGAGCCAAACTCACCGCCTGGGAATGTGTCCAAGTGGGCATCCCCGTCACCGTAATTACCGACAACATGGCGGCCCATTGTATGCAGCGGGGCATGATTGATCTCGTCGTCGTCGGGGCCGATCGCATCACCGCCAACGGCGACGCGGCGAACAAGATCGGCACCTACGGCCTGGCGGTGATTGCCCAAGCCCATGGTGTACCGTTCTATGTGGCCGCGCCCCTTTCGACGATTGATTTCAAGCTCGCCACCGGGACAGAAATTCCCATCGAGGAGCGCGATCCGGCGGAAATTTATCAAGTGGGAGATACGCGCCTTTGTCCGGAGGGGGCGGAGTTTTATAATCCGGCGTTTGATGTAACACCGGCTCGCTTGATTGCCGGGATTATTACCGAGCATGGGGTGTTTGCGCCGGATCAGTTGGGGTCACTGCGCGATCGCGCCACGGCTTCTGCAACCCTGTGAGTTCTGAATAGGCTAAAAGCCGGATTCTCTGGTTGGTTGAACTCCTGATTTCTTGTGCAACTATCTGAGAAAAGCGCCTTAACTGAAACTGACATTTGATGATTAATTTTCTCTGGCGATCGCTTAATAGTTAGCTCAATTCAAGGGCGATCGCCTCCCCAATCCAACAGTTCAGTAAAATCACGTAGAGAGTGAAATGCGGCTGAATTCAGGCTTATTTAATCCGAAATAATACTGAGATCGCATAAGTTGAGTTGTTTTGACTTCATTTTGACTTTACATAACCAATTCACTCCATCAAGTTTTAGTAAAATCTGTGCCTGAGGCTATGCCAGCAAACAAGAGTCACGATATTCTGAATGTGTCGGGTTCATCATCGCCATATACTCAATTTTTAGTTCATTCTTATTCAAAATCATAGAAACGGAGCACAGAACCCATGAACGTCTTGAAGCATAGCCGCTTAGCCGTATTGTTAGCCGGAGTTGCGATCGCTGTTGGAGCTAGTGCAGCCCAAGCCTTCACCTTCACCACTAACTACACCGCTTCCCACAGTGGCAGCAACCAGTGGAAAGGCAATTTAATGCTCGATTCCGTCACCTACGGTGGCCAAACCTACAGTGATTTCAGCTTAGTCAATCGTGCCAACATCGTCAGCAACGATCTTTGGACGGGCGGCAACACCGGAGCCGCCAGTGCTGACATGGGCGATTTGGCAACGGTGGGCTTAAAGTCAGAACGGGCGAGCAATAGCGACATTGCCCAAGCCCTGGGAAACAAAAACCTCAGCAGCATCATCGACACGGAAGATCGCGGCAACTTTGCCATTGACCTGTTTTTTGACAAAGGCGTACAAGATATTTTGATTTGGGAGCGGGGCAAAAACAGTGCCCTAGATGTGCAGGCGATCGATGCTGGCGGCAACTTGATCGGTAACTTGTTGGCGCTGGGGAAATCCAATCAAGGGGGCTGGGGTGATGCAGGCTTCAAGCTCGACACCAAAGAGATTAGGACTGCTCAGTCTGTGGCATCCATCGGCGTGAGCTTGACAGATTTTGGCGTAAATGACAGCGCGATTTATGGCTTACGGGTGATCAGCCGGGGATCGAGCTACAACGGCCCGGACTGGAAAGTGATGGGAACGGCCGCGAAACCGACAACCAACACCCCGGAACCGTTTTCGATGCTAGGGGGCGCGATCGCTCTCGGTGGCGCAGCGTTGATGAAGCGTCGCAACAAAGGATAAACCGCTATCCTGTCACCCTGACGACGACGCTCCACCCTGCTCAGCTTCGACGACTATAGAATTAATTGCCCCACGGTTGCGAAATCGTGGGGATTTGTTTGGGTGAGGGCTCCCGTTAACCCACGCCCAAAATATAGTTGAACTGATCCCGTCCGGCGTTCAGTTCGAGCATTTTAATCACTTGGCGATTGTCGTCGTAGGGGCCATTGATATAGAGGGGCTTGTCTTGATAGCCGAAGCGCAGAGCGGGTTCCCCTGACCAATGCCCCAAGTGGTAGAGGGTTTGCTCAAAATCAGGATGAGGATTGAAGCCGAGGCGGGCGGCATATTCTACGGCTCCGAAAATAATCGCTTGGGCCTCGTGGAGGGCGATCGCTCGATATCCCGCCGGAAATGCCCCATAGAACCGTTGGACAAAATCGGGATATTGGGCGCGATCGAGTTGGTGGGGCTTCATCGTGTCCTTGACCCCTAAACAGAGATAGTCCACCAAATAGGTACAGACCGAAACGCGCTCCATCCCCTTCAACCGCGCCACTAACACCAACCCCAGGCAACTTTGGGGCCAATCGTCGGGTTGCTGACCCGCGAGGAGATAGTCGGCACAGGTCTGATCAACGAGACATTCATGAATCGGGGGTAAATCGCCTTTGGTGGCAAGGGTAAAGATGGGGCCTTCACCGTGGTTGGCGATGATGCTGCGTACCTCTGACACCCGCAGATTGAGTTCGGCAGCGATTTGGCGGGGGGTATGGTTTTGGGCGCGGAGATCGAGGATGGTTTGTTCTTGTTCTGGGGACACGGGGACTCCTCACCATGGGGCTGAATCGGGATCGAACTGTGCAAAGAGGCTTGCCAAAATTGTATTGGAAAAGAGGAACCCTTCTGGATCGGTGAGGGCGATCGCATCTGCTCCCAAGATCACCCAACCCTGAGCGGCATAGGGGGCAAGAGTGGCGCGAATTTGGGTCTGTTCTGACGGTGTGAAGCGATCGAGGTTGACCCCCTCCCGAAGACGGAGGCCGAGCATCAGGGTTTCGAGGAGGCGATCGCTCGCCGTTTCCGGTGCATCGGGACGCTGCGCCCCCGCCGCGAGCCAGTCGTAATAGGCCTGACGGGTGCGCGGTCGGCTGAAGCGGATTCCGTCGGTATAGCTCGCTGCCCCCATCCCAAAGGCGTAGTAAGGGCGATTTTCCCAATAGGTACGGTTATGGCGACAGGCAAAACCGGGGCGGGCATAATTGGAAATTTCGTAATGGTCGTACCCGGCGGCGGTGAGGTGGGTTTGGGCGATGCGGTAAAGGTCGGCGGTGAGGTCATCATCCGGTAGGGGGGTTTCGCCGGGGCGGTAGCGTTTGCCGAAGGGGGTGACGGGTTCAAGAACGAGATCATAACAGGAGAGATGAGCGGGATCGAGGGCGATCGCTGCCTCTAACGAATTTTGCCAATGATCACGGGTTTGGTGGGGCAGACCCGAAATTAAATCAAGGCTGAAATTGTCAATTTGGGCGCGGCGGATCATCTCGACGGCTTCGTAAATCTCCGCGACGGAATGCGATCGCCCACAGGTTTGCAACAGGTCATCTTGAAACGCCTGCGCCCCCAAACTAAACCGATTCACCCCCGCGCTCTGATACCCCTGAAGCTGCGCCAAGGTGAACGTCCCCGGATCAATTTCCATCGCAATTTCTGCCCCTGCTGCCAGACCAAAGGTGCGATCCAAGGCCGTCAAGAGTTGATCAATTTGTTCAGGGGCGAGCAGGGAGGGAGTGCCGCCGCCAAAAAAGACCGTTTCTAGGGGCTGGGGGGTAGAGCGGGCGGCGGTGAGGGTGATTTCTGCGGTGAGGGCGGTGAGATAAGGGGCAATGCTCTGGGATGGGGTGCGATCGCGCCGCTCTCCCACCACCGCAATCGGAAAATCACAATAAAAGCAGCGCCGCCGACAAAAAGGAATGTGAAGATAGGCTGACGAAATCGGAGATGCGATCGCCGGCTCCTGTGGTTGAGATTGCACCGTTTCGATCCGTCGTTGTCTCATTTTGATCTGTTTAAGATTGTGTCAATCTTACAAAAAAAAGACTTAAAAATTACGAATTCCTTACAAAGATAGGGCCGATTTTTGGTCCATTGATTGGATGCGATCGCCTCACAACAATTGCCAAAAAAACACCGTCTATCCTGCCATTCATTCCCTCAACCCTAGGACAGACCGGGACTTCACCCCTCGCTTACTATCCACCCCTTCCCCAACCGCCCCAGCCGCGATCGCGAAAACCGAATTAAGCCCCCTTTCCTACCCCGATATAATAGACGGAGGTTCAATAACCGACCATACATCTGCCCAATTTTGGGAATCATCATCATGTTAGATGCCGTCATTATCAGCATATTTGTTTTAGCCCTAGCGGGAGTCGGCTACGAGGCTATCGACCTGGCACCGCCGGACGTGCTGAACCAAGTCACCAACATCGAAGCAGTGCGGCTGATCATCGCCAGCTTCGGCGCGATCATCGGGTTAGCCCTCGGCCTCACGGCTCAGACCACCTACCGCCGTCTCGAAGCCACCGTCCGCAGCCTCCCCATTGAAACCATCCTCACCCGTGCGATCGGGTGGGTGCTAGGCTTGCTCCTCGCCAACCTGATGCTGGCCCCCATCTTTCTGTTGCCCATTCCCCAAGAATTCAGCCTCGTCAAACCCCTCAGCGCCGTCCTCGTCAGCGTCATGTTTTCGTTCCTAGGGGTCTCCCTCGCCGATACCCACGGACGCACCTTCCTAAGGCTGATTAACCCCAGCAGCATTGAAACCCTCCTCATCGCCGAAGGCACACTCCAAGCCGCGATCACCAAAATTCTCGACACCAGTTGCATCATCGACGGACGGATCGAAGAACTCCTCGCCACCGGCTTCATTGAAGGCCAAATCCTCATCCCCCAATTTGTCCTCCAAGAACTGCAACTCCTCGCCGACAGTTCCAACGACCAAAAACGGCTCCGAGGCCGACGGGGCTTAGACATCCTCAACCGCATGCAAGCCGCTTTTCCTGAACAACTAGTGATCAACCCCACGGACTACGACGACATCCCCACCGTGGATGCGAAACTGGTGCGCTTCTCTCAAGAAATCAACGGTACACTCCTCACCAATGATTACAACCTCAGCAAGGTGGCCAATTTGCAAAAAGTGGCGGTGTTGAATGTCAATGATCTCGCCCAAGCGATTCGCCCGATCTATCTACCGGGGGACACTCTGGATCTGAAAATTCTCAAGCAAGGGAAAGAACCGGAACAGGGGGTTGGTTATCTGGAAGATGGCACGATGGTGGTGGTTGAAGAAGGGTCGGAACATCTCGGCGATGAACTACAAGTGGTGGTTACGTCTGCCCTCCAAACCTCTGCGGGCCGGATGATCTTCGCCAAACCCTACGTCTCGATTATGGCTTCGTGATGGGGTGAGGGCATGACTTCCTGATCATGGCCTTGGCGCAGCGGGCGCGATCGCACCCCTCAGCCACAATAGGAATAGATTCGGTGGAAGGAGGCCCCATGCTCGGACTACATGCCCAAGGTGAAATCATTGCAGACCGCTATCAAATCGTTACCACCCTCGGTCAAGGGTCGATGGGAACCACCTACGCAGCGGTGGATCACCAGACTTCCCAGCGCGTCGCGTTGAAAGTGGTGTCCCTGCGCCAAACCACCGAGTGGAAAATGCTCGAACTGTTCGAGCGCGAAGCCCGTGTCCTCGCCACGTTGAACCATGCGGGGATTCCCCAATACCTGGACTATTTTGATCTGGATACCCCGGACGATCGCCGCTTCTACCTCGTGCAGGAATTGGTCGAGGGGGAATCCCTCCTCACCAAACAAGAACGCGGCTGGCAACCGAGCGAGGATGAGGTGAAAGCGATCGCCATCCAAACCCTCGATATTCTCGCCTATCTCCACGGCCTCAATCCCCCCGTCATCCACCGCGACATCAAGCCCGAAAACCTGATCCAAACTCCCGACGGCCGGATTGTCCTCGTGGATTTTGGCGCTGTGCAAGAGGCCTATCGCGCCACGATCAGCCGGGGGGGGACGTTTGTGGGAACCCTGGGCTATATGCCCCCGGAGCAGTTTCGCTGTCAAACCGTGGCCGCGTCGGATTTATACAGTCTCGGCGCGACCTTGGTGTTTTTGCTGTCGGGGAAATCTCCGGCGGATCTGCCCCAGGTGCGGATGAAGCTCGATTTTCAGGCTGAAATTACAGTTTCGCGCCCGTTTGCCGCCTGGCTCGAAACTAGCCTTGAACCGGCGATCGAAGATCGCTTTGCCTCCGCGATCGCAGCTCAAGAGGCTCTCCGCGCCAACCTCCCCCTCAATCTCAATCCGGAGCAGATCGCCCCCCAACCCGCCGACAGTCAGATCATCCTCTCGAAATCCCCCCACAACACCACAATCCATATCCCCAGCGGGACATGGTGGCACAAGAAACGCTTTACCTTGTTGGTGGTGAATTGTGTCTGGACTGCGATCGCGCTCCCCACGATCTCCCTGTTGGTGGCGATCGCGATTGTCGTGGCGCTCGATCCGGCGGAAAGTGTGGTGACGCGGATTGTGGCGGTTTTCATGATGGGGATTCCGCTGATCATCCTAGGGGTAGTCAGTGGGTTGTTTTGGAACGGGTTACGGGCCGTCAAAGGCGATCGCACCACCCTCCACATCACCCCCCAAACAACCCGTTTAACCTATCGCTTCTTACCCCTGCAAAGTACGTTAATGGGAGCCACCTCCGACATCAGCCTCCGCTACGACCCCGATCGCTATAACTACATTGAACTGCGGTATGCGGGTAACAATGAACCGATCACCCGTTCCGTCTGGGGACTGACTCGCCCCCTCCGTCAGCCCCAAATCTATCGCTTCGGCCAAGCCCTCACCCCAGAAGAACGAGACTGGCTCGCAGGCGAATTAAAAACCCTGTTTGTGATGCAGCCTGTGGCCCTGCATCCAACCCCCGCATCCTCCCCATCCCCGCCAGACTCACTGTTACCCCATAGCCGTGTCCAACTGCGCCGCGACGCTGACACCTTAATGATTCAGGTTCCGGCAACCTACAGTGTGCTGCAATTGGGGGGAGTTGCGATCGCCGTCGTCATTGGGATGTGTCTCGTCTTTCCCATCGGCATCATTGCCTTAATTGTGCTCTGCATTGTCCGTGCTAGTGTGTTTTGGTCGGTGGGGGGCGATTTTCAACTCAAAATCACCGCCGATCGCTACGATTTGCGCTGGAGTTATTTCGGCTGGAATCACTACCTCACCGGCAAAACTGCCGACATTCAAAAAGTCGCCCTGTGCCCCACTGGGATCAGGGTTAACAATCGCCTCATCTATACCTGCGGTCTGGTGAAAGATCACAATACTATTCTCTTTGGTACATGGCTCCGCGAAGATGAGCGCACGGCCCTCGTGGAGGTGATTAACGACTATCTCCAAACCCAGCGCTCATAACTCCCCTGGGGAAAGGATGCGATCGCCCCCCGCTGCCGTTTTCCGTTGGGACACCTGAAAAAGCGGTGCAATCCCATTCAAATCCCTCTATCCATACATTTATCGTCAAGATATAGCAATCCTATTTGATTCATGGACAGGCAAGGGGCTTAAGCCCCTTGTTGATGAGGAAATAAGATCTTCGATTGATTTCGGATCGCTATAGTTCCATTAAAACTGCTCATTCCCGACATTTTCGACCAAGAAGCAGGAGATTAAATCATGAGGGAAATATAGCCGGCTCTTAAAAACAACCTAGGGATTGTTTTTCTGTTGATTAAAATCACAAGGCAAAGTGATGTTAACTACAACACAACAATGGCTAGATCGGCACAATATAATTAACACAGAGCAACCAACGTCTGAACTCTTGACTGTTGTCATCATCTTTGCTCACCATCGTTTTGATCATTCTCAATTCTCAGCACATCGTCTCTGGCTCTCGTGACTCAAAACCCTTGCTCTCTCTGGGTTTTCGGAATCCAGACTCCTTAAGTCAATTCCCTGAATCAATCGTTCAGGACTTGAATCCAGGGCTGGAGTTGCTCTAAAAAGACAATCCTGTTCTCCTTAGAAAGGACAGTAAGTAATAATGGTTAATGTAACGGCTTATACAAATCGCCAAGACAACGTTCAATCTTTACACTCTCATCATCAACGTGAAGAAACAGTAAGGTTCTCCTGGCATCGCATGATCAAACGGTTCTCATTTCAACCGTTAAAACCCCTCAAAAACTGGCTTGAAACTCTTGATGTTGACAATGTTAAATTTGCCCGCACTCTGTGCCAAATCATTCCGGCACAATGCCCCTTTGAGCGTGATGTGACTGTGTTTGGGAAGGTGTTGTTTCACATCCCCCCCCTGTGCAAGCTCAATCCGTTTTACGAGCAGTTGGTGATGTTGCGGTTTAAATCTCTGTGCTATCTTGCTGATGAATGTGGCGAAGATATTAGCGCCTACTGCTAAGTCGATTCATTCCACTCCATTGCTCTGGGTCAATTTGGGCTCAAATCTTCAATGCCATGCCAAATGCAGGCATTTTTTTTATGGGGGCGATCGCAAGGTCTGAGATCTTTCGGTGGAGCGATCGCACGTTTCCCAATGCCTGCCTTCTGATAGAGGGCGATCGCGCTCCTCATTTGGTGCGATCGAAACTGTAGCACCACGAGGACAAACTCTATGCCCACGACTTACACCGTCAAACTCATCAACGAAACTGAAGGGATCAACGCCACATTAAACGTCCCCGAAGATGAGAGCATCCTAGATGTGGCGGAAGCAGAAGGCCTCGATCTCCCGTATTCCTGCCGTTCTGGAGCGTGCAGCACCTGCGCGGGTCAAATTATTGAGGGGGAAAGCCTCGATCAAGAAGGGCAAATGCAATTGGACGACGAACAGATGGCCAATGGCTATGTACTCACTTGCATCGGGAAACCCACTTCCGACTGCACGATCAAAACCCACCAAGAAGAGGCCGTTTTATAAGCTGTGATGACTCAAGTTATTGCCCTCATTTTTTGCAAAACAACGGCTGATGTTTTGAAGTATCCCCTGGTCATCATGACCAGGGGACTTTCGATCTCCCCTCTGCTCTCATTCCTTTTTAGGTCAAGACATGCTTTAACAGCTTGTTCACTTATTACCCTCACCCCAACCCTCTCTCCCACGGGGCGAGGGGCTTCTGATCTGGACATGATGATTTCTGAATACGTTTTGACACTCCCCGCGAAGACAGCGACGGGGATTCTTGGTTCATCGACCGGACTTAACCGAGCCGAATTGCTCCAACCCCGCCAGAGGTCTAATCTTCCCAAGCGGATAACTTCCCCTGTGCCCCACGGTAGTTAGTCCAAGGCGCAGCATACAAACCCGCTTCACTATCGACTCAGCCCGATGCCGCTCCCACACTAACCCGTTCACCTTCAAGTCTTCCGAGGCGACCAAATCGTTAGATTGGATGACGCAGTAGGCAATCCGCCCACTCATTCCGCTGCCTGCTTACTCTTAAATGCTTCCAGGACTGTCGGTTTTTAGCCTTGTGAGAGTTCCTGGACGTTTAAAATTCAATGTAATCGCTGGGTTAGGGCGGATTACAGCCTGATTTTAGCTGTGCCATGACGTATTGAATGGCTTGTTCTTGGTTGGCGACGTTTTCGCGGGGCGACCAGTGGGCCATGCGATCGCGGGCAGCCTGTCCCATCTGGTGTAGTCGGGCAGGGTCAGGGAGGAGATCGCGGAAAATGGCGGCGAGGGTGGTGCGATCGCCGCAGGGATAGATTTCCCCCGTGACTCCCGGATTCACCAGTTCCCGTGCGCCAACGCGATCGCTCACCACTACCCCACACCCGCACAACATCGCTTCATTCACCACCACCCCAAACGGCTCATAGTCTGACCCTAGACAGAGTAAATCCGCTGCGGTGTAGATCGCCGGGAGTTGGCTTTGGTTGCAAAAACCAAGGAAGCGGACGCGATCGCACCCCTGCGCCGTTGTAGCTAACTCCGCTCGTAACGTGCCATCCCCCACAAACAGCAGATAACTTTCCGGCACAGCCGCCGCTAAAAAGGCCGCTAAGACATCCTGGGGACGTTTCCAGGGTTGCAGCTTGGCGCAGAAGATGACCACGGGCGCATCATCTGGAATTCCCCAACTGGCCCGCATCTGAGCGCGATCCACTGCTGCCGCTTGGGCGAGCCACCAGGCGTTATCCACCACAAAGGGCGTGAAAAAAATGCGATCGCGCACAATCCCTAACCCCGCCAGCAGTTCCACCCCCGCCTGACTCGCCGCAAACAATGCATCCCCCACCCGATAGAGCCAGGGCAGGATCAACGGCTTAATCCAACCTTTCCAGCCTCCCCCAAAGCGCGACCCTAAACTACTCGCATCGGTGCTGAAAATAAACGGGCGGCGATGCCATTTTGCACTCAACGCCGCCCACCAAAAGCTCGCGTATACATACCCCGTAAAACAAATCACCACATCAAACTCCGCCACCATTGGCCACAGGTGCGGATTCACCAACCCCCAAAACCGCCCCAACCCCGGACGGTGCGATCGGTTGGGCACAAACACCGACGGATACCCCGCCAACAGGGGCACATCCCAGGCGATCGTTTGGCCAAAATCCACGTCCTGATAGGTTTCAAGACCAACGCGGGAACAATAGGCTACTTGAAAATCCCACCCCCGCGCCACCATTTCTTGAAATAGAGGGACGACATAGGGGATGGGATGGGAGACGATGATCAAGACGCGACTCATCGAGCGATCAGGGCAGCGATCGTAAAGCGTTCGATCTCTCGTGCCACAGTATCCGGCCAGGATTCCACCAAATCCCAACCGCCTTGCTTCATCATGCGCAGTTTGGCATAGGGGGCGAGTTTGACGTAGGTTTTACTTTGGCGGATTTGGATGGGGTGGTCTTGGCCGCCTTGGAGGATGAGGATGCGAATTTTGAGGGCTTCGAGGTCATCGTTGATCAATTCAGCGGCGATCTCCGAGTCGGGGCGACTGAAGAGGAGATGGCAACTGGGGGGACAGGCGAGGAGTTGCTCGCGATAGGCGAGGAGGTTGGTCACTTTGCGGTGATGGGACGTGAACCATTTCGTGACGGGTTTGGCGAGTTTCATCCCCAGGGGCACGACGGGAATCGAACTGGTGAGCATCAATTCCGTGTGCCAGCGACTGCGGCGATCGGGTACGTCCACGCCTTCGGGGGCAAGGAGGATCATGCCGCTGACTCGTTCGGGGTGGGCGATCGCATACCGGGAGGCAATCCACGCACCAATGGAATGACCTACGAGGTACACCTCTTCAAGATGCAGTGCATTGATGTAGTCCGCTAGACAGTCGGCATGGAGTTGGATCGATTGAGGGGATTCCGGATCATCCGATTCCCCAAAGCCCAGTAAATCCGGGGCGAGACAATGGACGCGATTGCCCAACTGTTCTAAAACAGGTAACCATTGGGAGCCGTCAGTTAAAGCACCGTGGATGAAGATAATTGTGGGGCCTTTTCCCACTTCACGCCAGAATAGATGTCCTTGGGAAAGGCGAATTCGACCGATGCGGATGGGCGGAGCCTGCATTGTAATCATTCAACTGTGATTCAACCGTGAGCCAAAGCGGTGGGACATTATCATTAATGCTGTGCCTATGATTTCATAATTTTTCAATAAATTAAAAAAATTTCCGTCATTATACTCACGAATTTGGGATTACGCGATCCGGGTAATTTCACTGAAATAGTCTTTTAATTGGTCACCATGATCATGGCTAAAGTCTTCTTGCGGGAGTTCATCCCGTGCAAAGGCCCGTATTTCTGAAATTTCCAAGGTGTCTTGCGGTTGTAATGATCCGGTGACGGTGACGGCCAACAAGATGCTCAAAGAATGGAGGCGCGGATCGCGATCGGGGGCAGAATAAACCCCGACCAATCGTTCAATCTCTAGCAGTTCGAGGCCAGTTTCTTCGCGGAGTTCTCGTTCGGCGGCTTGGGGGATGGTTTCCCCCCAATCGATGATGCCGCCGGGTAGCCCCCATTGCCCAGTGTCACGACGGCGCACCAAGACAATCCGCTGGTCTGGCAGAATCGGAATTACGGTGGTTCCGGTGACGGGATGGCGAAAGATAATGCCCATGACCGTAAAGATAAATTGCTTCCAGCGGCGCAGCATTGTGAATAATCTCGTATGGCGAAGATTCAGAGTGTTTGTATTGTAGAGGGCTGTCAGGGTTTTGCCTATTTGCAAAAGTGCCGCAGTTGACGAAAACCTACTGCGCCGCTATAGTAGTAAATCGCGCGGGCGATTAGCACAGGGGTAGCGCACTTCCTTCACACGGAAGGGGTCACTGGTTCAAATCCAGTATCGCCCATGATTTTAAAGAGCGATCGCTGAGTCTAAACACTCAGCGATCGCTCTTTTCGGCTGCATTACCTCTCAAAAGAACCAGGGGCTGAAGCCGCCAGGTCTAATGGTTGTGATCTGCGCATGATCGCAGGCAAACGCATTGAATCTTCATTGAACCGATCGCGCCTGTGCAGATGGGTGCAACGGGTGTAAATAAGGCAAGACTTATCGACTTATCAATTGATCAGTCTTTCTAGGCTGGATGAATGGGGCTGATTCGGTACGGAGAGAGAGGGATTCGAACCCTCGAGAGGCTTTCGCCCCTACAGCATTTCCAGTGCTGCGCCTTCGACCACTCGGCCATCTCTCCTTGTGCAGTTTTCTACTATAGCAGCAAACTGCGCATTGGGGCAGGGTTGGGCTGAGATTTTTGCGCGATCGCACCTCGCGCCCATCTTCTACAATAAAAAGCGCTGTTGTTGTGCTAGCTATGCCAGAGTATTACACGATTCGCGTTCACGATCGCCAAAACGACAAGGTGATCACCGCTCAAGTCCCCGATGATCAATACATTCTCCACAGCCTTGAAGCTCAGG
The DNA here is from genome assembly GCF_001890765.1 of Spirulina major PCC 6313. Classification (NCBI taxonomy): domain Bacteria; kingdom Bacillati; phylum Cyanobacteriota; class Cyanophyceae; order Spirulinales; family Spirulinaceae; genus Spirulina; species Spirulina major. The sequence continues at coordinate 670,850 of NZ_KV878783.1, forward strand.
GCCACATCCTCCCCTTCTCCTGTCGCAATGGAGCCTGTACCACCTGTGCCGTGCGGGTGAATTTGGGCGACTTGGTTCAACCGGAAGCCATGGGACTGTCGCCGGACATTCAAGCCCAGGGCTATGCGTTGCTCTGTGTGAGCTATGCCCGGTCTGATCTGGATGTGGAAACCCAAGACGAAGATGAAGTGTATGAAATGCAGTTTGGCCGCTACTTTGGCAAGGGGGCGGTACGGCTGGGCTTACCCCTGGATGAGGATTAATTGGTATTGGGTGCGATCGCTGCTCCTCCTCAGCCTCTGGTGGACGGTGGTGGGGTGTACTGCCACGGCAGCACCACCCCCCGGCATTGACGTGACCATAGACCGGGTGATCAGCGGCCAAACAGTGATCGTGCGCGGTATTCCCACCGATCCCACCGCCGCCTATACCATCCGCCTCCAAGGGATTCACGCCCCGGATTTACAGCAAGTCCCCTGGGGTGAAACCGCCCGCCAAGCCCTTGAAACCCAACTCCGCAGCACCCCCACCGCCACCCTCGTCCTCAACCGTGCCGAACCCGATGTCTACGATCGCTACTGGGGCGACCTCTGGCAGGGCAACGAATGGATCAATCGGTGGCTCGTCGCCCAGGGCCATGTGTTGGCCACGTTTACGCCCCATCCCAGCCCCCCAGCGCAAGAATTGAGCCATGCTCAAGACTATGCAAGAATGAGAGGAGCGGGTCTTTGGAACCCGGATGCTCCCCTACGTCAGACCCCGGCTGAATTTCGGCGTGGGACACCCTAACATTGAGTTCCAGCCCTGCGCACCTTCACCGTTGAATTTATGGCGTTACCCTCCCCCGAAACTCTCCAACTCTTTCTGGATGTGGCCACCGAAGCAGCCCAAGCTGCGGGGGCCGTCCTCAAAACCCATTGGGGGAAACTACAATCCATCGAAGAAAAAGGCCGACCCGGCGACCTCGTCACCGAAGCCGATAAAAACGCCGAAGCCGTCATCCTCGCCACCTTCCGACGACACCTCCCCGATCATCCCATCCTGGCTGAAGAATCCGGCGTGATTGCAGGCAGTGAGACCCAATATTGCTGGGCGATTGATCCCCTCGATGGCACGACGAACTATGCCCACGGCTACCCGGTGTCCGGCGTTTCCATTGGGTTGCTGATTGACGATGTGCCGACGGTGGGGGTGGTGTACGATCCAGGGCGCGATCGCCTCTACCGTGCCGCCACGGGTTTAGGTGTCACCTGCAACCGCAAACCGATCCAGGTTTCCACCACCGCCAAACTCCAAAACAGCCTCCTCGTCACCGGCTTTGCCTACGATCGCCACCTCACCAGCGACAACAACTATGCCGAATTTTGTTACCTCACCCACCTCACCCAAGGTGTGCGCCGGGGTGGTTCCGCCTCCCTGGACTTAGCCCATGTCGCCTGTGGTGAACTCGATGGCTATTGGGAGCGGGGCCTCAAACCCTGGGACATTGCAGCGGGGATTGTGTTGGTACGGGAAGCCGGTGGCATCGTCACCGCCTACGACCAAAGCCCCCTCGACCTATCCTCCGGCCGTCTCCTGGCCACCAACCCCGCCATCCATGCCGCCCTCAGCGCGGCCCTCCAAGCCACGCCGCCCCTAAGTACCTGGAGTGACGTGGACAAAATGGCGACTGTTGCGCCGCTGTCTTAGGCCATTCTTGCAATCATCCCTAAAAATCTAGGGGATACTAAAAATATATAGATCTTCAAATCCTGCCTTGGGTGAACCCTGATGTCGCTAAACATTAAACACGGACTCTTTAAATATGACTTAATGGATCACCATGCCATTCTTGGTGTTCCCGTCACCGCCGATGCCAATAGTATTCGGAAACGCTATCTCAAATTGGCACGATTGCTGCACCCTGATACGGTCAAAGTCAACAACGAGCAAGAACGGGCCCAGGCCAGCGAGTTGCTCTCGAAACTGATCAACCCCGCCTACGAAACCCTAAAAGGCAAAACCCGCGACGAACATCAACTGGTTTTGGAACAAACGGGTAAACGCCTCGCCAACGAAGGCGGCACGCCCGCCGTGACCAATGAAATCGCGAAGGGTCTGTTAAAAGCGGGGAACAACGTAGACTTAGCCTATGCCCAAGCTCTCAAGGCTCTAACAGAAAATCAATATCGCTCGATCGCTGAATGTGAACAGTCCATTGGCGACTTGAGTGAATTAAATTTGGTGTATTTGATGATGAAGGCGGGCCAGGGATTGCGCCAAACGGCCCCCGCGCCGCAAGCGCCCCCGAAAGCGAAAGTACCGCCAGCGGCAACCCCGGCGGCGGCGGCAGCAGCAGCGGCCCAGGCGAGGGCGGAACAGTCCCCCGTGAGTGCCTACGTGCGCCGGGCGCAGGAATATATTCAAAAAAATAACTTTGCGAAGGCGGTGCTGGAGTTGCGGGATGGCTTGAAGCTCGAACCCAAAAATAGCACCTGTCATAGTTTGCTGGGGATGGCCTATCTGAAGCAAAACCAAGTCAGTATGGCGAAGGTGCATGTGATGAAGGCCCTCCAGTCGAATCCTGAAGAAAAGATCGCCTTGCAATGTAAAGCGGTGATCGAGAAAAAACTCGGACAGCCCTTGAGTGCCCACAGTGCGGGGTCTAACTCGTCGGGGAATACAACGGGTAAGGCTCGCGATGGTCGTTCGGCCTCGAATTCTGGCAAGTCGGATCAGAAATCTGGCAGCGGGGGCATGTTTGGGGGGCTGTTTGGTGGTAAGAAAAAGTAGAGGGGCGATCGCAGCATCCGGCCCGATGCTGCCGCCTGTCGTCTCGATCTCTTTTTCCCCAATCGCTGTAACCCAAATTTGATGATGATTCACCAACCCCCGGCCGGAACTCGTGACATTCTGCCGCTAGAGGTTTCTCAAAAACGCTGGATTGTTGACCGCTTACAAGAAGTCTTTCAACGCTGGGGGTATCAACGGATTATCACCTCAACCCTCGAATGGCTCGACACCCTCACGGCGGGCGGCGCGATTCGTCCTGATAGTGTCATTGAAGTGGGCGAAACGGCTGAAGGGCGGTTAGGGTTGCGGCCAGAGTTGACCGCCTCTATTGCGCGGGCGGCCGTGGCACGGATGGCCAACGATACGCCGCCGTTGCGCCTCTACTACAATGCCAATGTATTTCGCCGCGCCCCGAAAAGCCACCACGGCCGTCAGGTGGAGTTTTATCAAATGGGGGTCGAACTGCTCTACACCGGGGGCAGTTTGGCGGATACGGAAATTGTGCTGTTGATGGTGGATTGTCTGGTGGCGTTGGGTCTGAAGGATTGGTCGCTGTTGATGGGGGAAGCCCAGTTGACGCGATCGCTCCTCGCGCCGTTCCCCCCCGAACATCAAGCAGCGGTGCGAACGGCGATCGCTCACCTCGACCGCATTCACCTCGCCTCTCTCCCCCTCAGCCCCGAACTCCAACACCGGGCTTTGACCATGTTTGACCTGCGCGGCCGCCCGGAAGATGTGCTGCAACGGGTGAGCCAACTTGACCTAGATGCCACCGGCCAGGCCTGTGTTGCGGGCTTAAAAACCTTGATTGAGCGGTTGCGTTCCAGTGCGCCGGATGACTTACCCTTAATTTTGGATCTGAGCTTGCTTGAAACCATTGATTACTATACGGGCATCGTCTTTGAGGTGGTGTCGTCCCGTCATAATCGCTCCTCGGTGTTGGGGAAAGGGGGACGGTATGATCAACTCCTCGCGCTTTATGATCCCGCTGGGAAGCCCGGCGCGGGGGTAGGGTTTGCCCTCAACGTGGAAGACCTCCATACCGCCCTCCTCGCTGCGCCCCAACTGCCCCAAACCATGCCCGTGAATGATTGGCTCGTGGTGGCGAAAACGCCCGCCGCTGAAGCGATCGCCTTCACCTATGCCCACCAACTGCGCCAATCGGAACATGTGGTGCGGGTGGAATTGGATCTCGGCGGCCGCACCCCGGCGGAACTGCGGGACTATGCCCGTGAGAGTGGCATTCGTCGCCTGGCGTGGCTGGATGTGGACGGAACCCCGGAAATTGAGGTGGTGTAGATGCAACAGGCTCATATTATTGGGTTAGGACGGTCGGGAATTGCGGCGGCACGGGTGCTGAAGCAGCAGGGTTGGCAGGTGGAATTGAGCGATCGCGCCACCCAAACCAGCCTCGATGCCCTCCGGGACTCCCTCCAACAGGACGGCATCACCGTCAGCCTCGGTGCATCCCTCGATTTCAACGCCCCCCATCCCGATCTCCTCGTCGTCAGTCCCGGCGTACCTTGGGATAGCCCCACGGTTTTACAAGCGCGGGACGCGGGAATTGACACCCTCGGCGAAATGGAACTCGCCTGGCGACAGTTGCACGCAACGCCCTGGGTTGGCATCACCGGTACGAACGGCAAAACCACCACCACCGCCCTCACCGCCGCTATTTTCCACCAAGCCGGACTCAATGCCCCCGCCTGTGGCAACATTGGCCATGCTGCCTGTGAATTGGCCCTGATCAACCCCAACAACCCCCAGGATCTCGATTGGGTGATCGCCGAAATCAGCAGCTATCAAATCGAGGCCGCCGCCACCCTCGCACCCCGGATTGGCCTGTGGACGACCTTCACCCCTGATCATTTGGCCCGCCATTACACCCTGGAGAATTACTACGGGATTAAAGCCAGTTTGTTGGCGCGATCGCAGTCCCAAATTTTTAACGGCGATGATCCCTATTTACGCGATCGCGCCTCTGATTGGCCCCGCGCCCATTGGACGAGCGTCACCGGCCCCGCCGCCTTGCCCTGTGACCCGGATCAGGGGATTTATTTAAAAAAGGGTGAGGTGATTGCCTTTGGGGAACGGGTGATGGAGATCGCCGACCTGAAAATGTTGGGGGATCACAATCAGCAAAACCTGTTGATGGCAGTCGGGGCGGCGCGGTTGGCGGGGATTGAACCAGAGGCGATCGCCGCCGCCGTGCGCGAGTTTCCGGGCGTGCCCCATCGCCTCGAATACCTCTGCACCCATCAGGGCGTGACCTTCATCAACGACAGCAAAGCCACCAACTACGATGCCTCTCTGGTGGGGTTAACTGCTGTGCCTACCCCGACAATCTTGATCGCGGGGGGTGACCCCAAGGCCGGGGATGATCAGGCGTGGTTAGGGGCGATCGCTGCCAAAGCGGCCGCCGTGGTCTTAATTGGCGATGCGGCTTCCCAGTTTGCCGCCCGCTTGGCTGAGGTGGGCTATACCCAATTTGAACAGCTCGAAACCCTCGATCAAGCCGTGCCCCGTAGCCTCGAACTCGCCCACCACCACGGAGCCTCAACGGTGCTGCTCTCTCCCGCCTGTGCCAGTTTTGACCAATACACTAGCTTTGAACAGCGGGGCGACCATTTCCGCCAACTCTGCACCCAACTGGCTGATGCTTGATGTATGCTTACCCTTCGACGACCCTCAGGGTGCGCCACAGGCTCAGGGTGCGATTTTCTTGCATTCAGGGTGTGATGATTGTCACGGGGGCGGGCTTGTTATTATGGGGCCAATACGTTTACGCCAAGGGATGGGGTTTATGCTGACGGATTTTCAAAAACGCAAATTGATGAAACTGTTCAGTATGTATGACGTGAACTGTGACGGATTTATTGTGGAACAAGATTTTGAGGATGTGGCGGCAAAATTAGCCGATCGCGCTGGGTGGAGTGTGCGATCGCCCAAGGGTATCACCCTTAAAAATCAACTTGCCCAAGATTGGCAAGGGTTGCAAAAAGCCTCGGACACCAACCGCGATCGCCAAATTTCCCTCGATGAATGGCTTGCCTATTATGACGCAGTGCTCGCCGATGAAACCCTTTACAATGAGCGCGTCAAAGCCTTGACCCAACTGGTGTTTGATGTGTTTGACCAAGACGAAGACAACACCCTGAGCGCGGCTGAATGGGGCAATCTCCTTTGTATTTACAACACCTCCCCGATCTATGCGCCGCTCATTTTTTCCCGACTCACAACCGATACGGATGGCAACCTGAGCCGCGAGGCTGTGCTCAGCCACATTGATGAATTTTTCTACAGTGACGATCCCGGCGCACCGGGTAACGGGATGTTTGGCCCCTATTAAGCGATCGCCCCCCTGCCGGAGGTTCCGCACTATCCTAGAAACTGTCTGTTGCGAAACCTGAGCCATGCCCCCTGTTGATTATCTGCGGATTAGCCTCATCGATCGCTGTAATTTTCGCTGCACCTACTGTATGCCGGAGAATGCCGCGTTGCAGTATGTGCAACGGGACGATGTGCTTACGGATGATGAAATTTTGACCGTGGTGCGCGAAATTTTTATCCCGTTGGGCTTTCGGAATTGGCGGCTGACGGGGGGGGAACCGTTGTTACGGCCGGGGGTGGTGGAGGTGGTGCGATCGCTCGCTAAACTGCCCGAAACCGAAGACCTCGCCATCACCACGAATGCCTTTCACCTCGCGCCCTTGGCCGCCGATCTCTACGCCGCAGGCTTACGGCGGCTGAATATTAGTCTCGACTCCCTAGAACCGGAAATCTTTGAGCAGATTATCGGTAATCAGGGGCGCGATCGTTGGGGTCAGGTGTGGGAGGGGATTCAAACCGCGCATCGGGTCGGGTTTAACCCGTTGAAGTTGAATGTGGTGGTGATTCCGGGGGTGAACGACCACGAAGTCGAAGCCTTGGCCGCCCTGAGCATCGAGCAAGAATGGCATGTGCGGTTTATTGAATTTATGCCCATTGGCAATCCAGAGTTATTCGGGGCGCGGGCTTGGATTCCTTCGGAGGAGTTGCGGCAACGGATTCGGCAGCGGTGGGGCTTAGAAACCTCCCAGGTGCGGGGCAATGGTCCGGCGGATGTGTTCCAGATTCCGGGGGCAGCGGGAACCCTGGGGTTTATTAGTCAGATGTCGGAGTGTTTTTGCGATCGCTGCAATCGGATGCGCCTCTCGGCCGATGGGTGGCTGCGTCCCTGTCTGCTCAATGAAACTGGCCAGATCAACCTCCGCCAAGGGTTGCGCGATGGGATTGCGATCGCCACCCTCCGCGCCCAAGTGGCCGAACTCCTCGCCCTCAAACCCGAAATCAATTTCAAAGCCCGCGAATCCGGCACTACCACCGGCCACTACCACCGCACCATGTCCCAAATCGGCGGCTAACCGTCTACCAGAGGACTGGATTAACCAAGTTACACCGTGCCAATGCTCACCGTCACCGACCTTGCGATTACTCCCCCTAACTCTCTTTTGCACAGCGGGATTTTGAGCGTTTCCTCTCTTTGGCAAGCTACTGCTGATCCACAACGTTCTCCGGTTGACCTCACCTGCGTCTAATCCCCCTTTGTCGTCAAGGCAGCGAGCTAGAAGCTCGCACTACAGAGGATGACCACAAGGGTAGGTTGACCTCACCTGCGTCTAATCCCCCTTTGTCGTCAAGGCAGCGAGCTAGAAGCTCGCACTACAGAGGATGATCACAAGGGTAGGTTGACCTCACCTGCGTCTAATCCCCCTTTGTCGTCAAGGCAGCGAGCTAGAAGCTCGCACTACAGAGGATGATCACAAGGGTAGTGTGAGCCTCTGGCTCACTCATACCCCCTCCAGATTCGTAACTTGGGTTATGGATAAGCAGTAGCTTTTGCAAGGGGGGCCGGGGAAATGACGCAAGATGTGAAACGTGAGATCGATCTCTTGATATGAGCGGCAACCCCAAGAGAACGCAAGACTGTAAACGCCGATCAGACTATTTCTGCAATAGGTTGTAAGTTTAATTGATGCTACTGTTTTCCGCTTCTCTCCCTTGCGATTCTGTTTATGACTGTGCGATCACCTCATTTTTGCAGCTTCGACTATGCTCTATGCCGAAATTTTCCAACAGTCCACCGATGCTATTTTTGTCGTCGATGCCGTAACGACGCTGACCATTGACTGTAACCATCGAGCCGTTGAACTTTTTGAAGCCAAATCCAAAACCCAACTTCTGAATAGTGCGGGGCATATTCTCCAAAAAACGCCCTTCAGCCCCAACGAGTTACGTGACATTCAAACCACGATTAACACTCAGGGAATATGGGAGAAAGAGGTAAAATATGTCACGTTGCAGGGGCGGCAATTTTGGGGGGAACTGGTGGCCAAGCAGGTGCAGATCGACGGCCAGGCGATTAATGTGGTGTGGGTGTCGGATATTAGCGATCGCAAAGTCGCCGAGCAACGGTTAGCCCACTACAATCAACAACTTGCCCAAGAGGTGACGCAGCAGTCTGTCGCTTTGCAAACCCGCGAAACCCAGTTTCAAGCCATTTTCGCCCACTTTCCCGTCGGCATTGCGGTGGTCACCCCGCCCCACTACACCTTCAGCCTGGTGAACCCTGCCTTGACTGAACTCCTGGGCTATTCCCCCCAAGACCTGGCGACCTTGGGCATCCGTGATTTGAGCATCCCAGACGATGACGACAGGGAATGGGCACTGCTGCAAGACTGTGTGCGGGGCGATCGCAACACCTACCATCTGGAAAAACGCTACCGCCGCCGTAATGGTCAACCCCTGTGGGTGAACGTGAATACTGCGATCGTGCGCGATGACCACGGCCAGATTCAATGTGGCATGACCATGGTGCAAGACATCACCGCCCGCAAACTTGCTGAACAGGCCCTGGAAACCAGCGAAGCCCGCTATCGCCTCCTGGCCGAAAACATGACCGATCTGGTTTGCCTGCACCAGCCCACGGGGGAATATCTCTACGTCAGTCCCTCCTGCCAGACCTTGCTGGGCTATAGCAGTGACAACATGATTGGCCAGAACCCCTACGATTTTTTCCATCCGGACGACTGTGAGCGGATTCGCCAACATACCCACTACAATGCCCTGGTGAATATTCCTACGCCGATCATCTATCGGATGCGCCACCAAGACGGCCGGTATATTTGGCTCGAAACTCTGACCATCCCGATCGCTGGTGACAATGGCCAGGTGGTGCGCCTGCAAACCACGTCGCGGGATGTGAGCGATCGCGTCCAAGTCCAGCTTCAACTTGAACATGACTCCGTCCACGATACCCTGACGGGCTTGCCCAATCGCACCCTGTTGATCGAGCGGCTCGAATTGGCTCTCAGTCGGGCGAAACGGTATCCTGATCTTCACTTTGCGGTGCTCTTTGTGGATCTTGATCGGTTCAAGGTGATTAACGATAGTTTGGGCCATGTCGCGGGCGATCGCGTCCTCCACTTGGTCGCCCACAAACTCCAGCAGTTAATCCGCGACACTGACATTGTGGGACGGATCAGCGGTGATGAATTTGTGATCTTACTCGAAGCGATCGAAGGGATTCATGAAGTGATCCGAGTCACCGAGCGGATTCTCAATGAGATGACTGTGCCGCTAATCATTGAAGACCGCGAAGTCTTTGTCACCCTCAGCATTGGCATTGTGATCAACTGTACCGCCCATCACCAGGCCTCAGATATTTTGCGAGATGCAGATATCGCCATGTATCGCGCCAAACTCAATGGCAAAGCCCGCTACGAAATTTTTGACCCGATCATGCGCCTTGAAGCTCTCAAGCGGCTGCATTTGGAAAATGGCCTGCGCCAAGCCTTGGAACATCAGGATTTTCTGCTCTACTATCAGCCCATTTTTAAACTCACCGATCAGGAGATTGTCGGGGTAGAAGTGTTGCTGCGCTGGCAACATCCCCAGCGCGGTTTAATCAGTCCGGTGGAGTTTATTCCCATTGCAGAGGAAACCGGGTTGATTGTGCCGTTGGGGTTGTGGGTGGTGCGCAGTGCCTGTACGCAGATGATGGCATGGCGCAGGGCATTCCCGGCTATGGCAGATTTTCGGATTAGTGTGAATCTTTCGGCGCGACAACTCCGGGAGCCGAACTTGGTGAAGCAGATCACTGAAATTCTGAACCAAACGGGTTTGCCGGGCCAAAATTTGGTGCTCGAACTGACGGAAAGTATGTTGGCGGAGGATGAAGAGGGGGTGGTGACGTTGCTGTCGGAATTGCGATCGCACCAGATCGAGATCAGCATTGATGACTTTGGCACAGGCTATTCATCCCTGAGCTATCTCCATCGGTTTCCGATTAATACCCTCAAGATAGACCGTTCGTTTGTGAAGAGAATGCAGGGCGATGCCGATGACAATGCGATCGCCTCAATCATTCTCGCCCTGGCCCAACGCCTTAAACTATCCGTCGTCGCCGAAGGCATCGAAACCCCAACCCAACTGCACCAACTCCAAACCCTGGGCTGCGAAAAAGGCCAAGGCTATCTCTTTGCACCGCCCCTCACGGCTGCGGAGATCACCGCCCGTTTTGACGCTCAATACAGCCCCCACGCCCTCAATCACGATTCCATTCCCGACGTTAATGCCGCCAGATAGGTTTGGAGGCGCACCAACATCCGTTCATTTTCTCCCGGCGAACCGATGGTAATCCGTAGGCCGCCCCCGGTCTGCCGAATGAGCGTGCCTTGGGTTTTCAGGGTTTGGGTGAGGATAACGAGGGCATGGGGATCATCGGGGGTGAAACGCAGATAGAGAAAGTTGGCTGCACTGGGCCAGACGGTGAGGGGGGGAAGGTCACTCAGGGCGGTGTAGAGGCGATCGCGCTCCCGGAGGAGTTCGGGCATGGCGCTGAGGAGCAGATCCCGCTGTTGGAGGGCGAACAGGGCGGCGGTTTGGGTAAAGGCGGGGAGGTTGTAGGGGAGACGGACTTTTTCGAGAATTTGAGTCACGGCGGGAGAGGCGATCGCATAGCCCACCCGCAGCGCCGCCAAGCGAAAGGCCTTGGAAAAGGTGCGCAAAATTACCCAATTGGGATGGGCGGGTAATTCCGCCGCTAGGGTGGTTTGGCTAAATTCAAAATAGGCCTCATCGATCACCACCAGTACATGATCCGGCAAACTTCGCAGCCAATCCAGTTCCGCCTCGGTGAGGGCGTTGCCGGTAGGGGAATTGGGATGCACCATGAACACGACCCGCACCGGATCGACGACCAGCGATCGCGCCGCTGCTAAATCCAGGGAAAAATCCGCCAAGCGTCCCCCGCGCACCACCTCAATCCCCAAGGTTTCCGCAATAATCCCATACATCGAAAAGGTGGGGTCTGCCACAAAAATCGACCCCGCCCCGCCTAAACAGGTGGCGATCAACAGCGATCGGATCAGTTCATCAGACCCATTTCCCAGGGAAATCCAAGCTGGCGCGATCGCATCCGTAGCGGCGGATTCATTGACGTAGGCCGCGATCGCCCCCTTCAACTCCTGATGACTGCCATCGGGGTAGCGGTTCGTGTCCATCTGATTTTGATAAACCCAGGCCAATTTTTCCTTGAGGTCGGCGGGTAAATCGTAGGGGCTTTCGTTGGTGTCGAGAATATCAACGGGAATACTCAATTCCCCGCCAGGGTGGGGAGTGTAGGCCTGGAATTGGAGGAGATCGGAGCGAATAAAATCAAGCATAGTCACGGTGCGACATAGGTGCAGTCTTTTATTTTAGTGGGGGATTATGCCGGATTGAGGGTAAGCACCGTAATTTCAGGGGAACAGTTAAACCGGCCCGGAAAATAACTACCCAGACCCCGATTCACATATAACTGATTCGTCCCCACGTAGTGATGTCCCTGCACCCATTCCCAATGCTGAATCACATGATCGCACTCTTCCCCTAGGGTGGTACTCATCCACCGCGTTACCACCCGTCGCAGCCGCAGCAAAATTTCGGGTAAGGGTTCGCCCGTGGGGAGGACAATTTGACCGCCGTGGGTATGGCCGGACAGTTGTAAATCTACGCGGAAGGGTTGGAGGCGGGCGGCGGAGTCGGGGTTATGGGATAGGACGAGGCGGGGTAGGTTGGGGGGGAGGGAGGCGAGGAGGGTTTGGGGTTGAAAGTCTGACGACCACAGATCTGCTAACCCGATGACGGGGAAATCTGGCCCCCAGGGGTAGGCGATCGCATTCCACAACACCGTTAGACCCGCCGCCTGGAGCGCCTCAATAATCATCTGGCGATAGGGTCGGCCGTGGTTATCGTGATTCCCTAAACTGGCGATCACCCCCCAACGACTGTGCAGGGCTTGCAACTGTTGGGCCAGGGGATGGATCAATTCCGGATCGCGGGTCACGTAGTCCCCCGTGAGCAGGATCAGGTCGGGATCTTCGGCGTTGACTTGGGCGATCGCATCCTGGAGGGTGCGATCGCTCAGGGAATAACCGTCATAGTGCAGATCGGACAGTTGAATGATTTTGCGGTGCTGGAGATGGGGGGCGAGGTCACGGATGGCGATCGTCACCCGCTCGATCGCGATCGCTTCCGTCAGCAAAGGGTACATAGAGCCGTCCTCAGGGATTGATAAAGTTGCTGGCTCCCCTCTCCCTCCACCTGGGAGAGGAGCTAGGGGTGAGGGCTTACTGTGCGATTAACTCAGCATCGCTGACGGTTAACGGTTGAGCGTTCCATTCACCCGACCATTCAAGCCATACACTTCCCGATCGCCCACCAAGGCCACCAATTCCACTGCCTTTTCATCCCCTGGCTCAAACCGTACCGCCGTCCCGGCTGGAATATTGAGCCGCATCCCCCAAGCCGCCTCGCGATCAAATTTGAGGGCAGCGTTCACTTCGTAAAAATGAAAATGGGAACCGACTTGAATGGGGCGATCGCCTTGATTGGCGACGCTGAGCGATCGCGTTTCGCGGCCCTCATTTAAAACGATGTCGCCCGCTTCGATCAAAAGTTCACCCGGAATCATGCTGCTCTCCTGCCTCGGTATAAATGGGTTGATCTGACCCGATGGATCACTATTGTTTGCTTCTCAGTGTAGCGAATTGGATGTTGTAGACTGTGCGAATCCGACCGCTGGTGTCATGGAATTCAGCGTAGAATAGACAGCATTTCACGTTTAAGGGTGTCGAGATGGTGAAGCGATCGCAGTGGATTATATTTAGCTTGGGCATCGCCTTCATTGTGGCGATCCCCACCTGGCTCCCCCTCACCCCTTTGGCCGTCACACCCTTTGGCCTCGACGAAATTAGTCAGGTGTTATCGCTGCTGTTCATTATCGCCTTACTCCTGGAACGCTCCCTAGAAATTTTTGTCACCACTTGGCGCGATCCCGATGAATTAGCCTTAACCGTTGCCCTCAACGAAGCCCAAGCTGCCCTCACCGCTTGCCAACAATCGGATTCCCCCCATCCTGATACCCTCAACGCGGCGATGACTCAGGTGCAAACCCTCCAAAGAAAGCGATCGCACTACCGCGCCGAAACCACCCGAATCGCCCTCTGGTCAGCCCTGATCCTCGGCCTTTTAATCAGTGCGAGTGGGGTGCGATCGCTCGCTCTCCTCGTGGATCTCGAAGCCGTGCAACCCTTTCAGCAACGGTGTATAGAACTGGTGGATGTTTTGCTCACCGGTGGCCTCATTGCCGGGGGCAGTGACGGCGTACATAAACTACTCCAAGTCGTCACCAACTTCCTAGAGGCCACCAGCGATCGCGTCAAAAACAACACCCCCCATTCATAAATGATTCATCCTTAAACCCATCTGCGCCGGGGGGAAAGTTAGCGTTATTAATGACTAAAAAATAGGGTATTCCGTCGTTAAGCGCAGTTATTCATTACCCTCACCCCCAACCCCTCGCCCCGTGGGCGAGGAGCGTCTGATTTGTACGTGATGATTGCTGCACAAGCTATAAGAGACTGTTTAAAAAGTTAAACTCAGATCCACATCATGAGCCTCACTCAATGGAAACAAGGATCTTAAGCCCCTTGCCTCTCTTTCAAGACACTTTTTAAACAACCTCTAAGCGCAGTCACTCATCATCTTGACCTACATTGACACCATCACCGACCGGAGCATTTAACAACGACTTTGAACCTGAAACGATTCAATTTTGATACTTCAAAACGTGCGATCGCTCCTCACCTATTCATGGCAACCACCCAGAGGATCTCCATCACTCAAATAGCCCCATCGTCAGAGAATTTATCCTCAACCCAAGACCTTCAAACACTGCATTCATACCAACAGAATTACGGAGAATTCTTGCACTAGGGTCAACTAAATTGCAGTTTTGTATCACTCACCACACTTTACCGAAACACCGGGTCGGAATCTTGAAATTAATCCACCCATTCACCACAGAGTCTCAGTTATAGGGTAAGTTAACGTCAGAAGATTTTTGCTCGTTTATAGGGAAACGCTATGACCGCTTGTGAATATATCCCTGGCCTAGAGAACGTGCCAGCGGCCCAATCTGCCATTAGCTACGTCGATGGCAAACAAGGAATCTTAGAATATCGTGGGATTCCGATTGAAGCCCTGGCCCAAAAAAGCACCTTTTTAGAAACGGCCTATCTCTTGATCTGGGGTAAGCTTCCCACGGCGGATGAACTGAATGCCTTTGAAACGGAAATTCGGTTTCATCGTCGGATTAAGTATCGGATTCGAGACATGATGAAATGTTTTCCAGAGTCTGGGCATCCGATGGATGCACTGCAAACCTCCGCAGCAGCCTTGGGACTCTTCTACTCACGGCGGGCCTTGAATGATCCCCAGTACATTCGGGAAGCGGTGGTGCGGTTGTTGGCGAAAATCCCCACGATGGTGGCAGCGTTTCAACTGATGCGCAAAGGGAACGACCCGATCCAGCCCAATGATGATCTGGACTATTCCACCAACTTTCTCTATATGCTGACGGAACGGGTTCCGGATACGATCGCCGCTCGCGTGTTTGATGTCTGTCTCTTGCTCCATGCTGAACATACGATCAACGCTTCGACCTTTTCGGCCATGGTGACGGCTTCAACGATGACCGACCCCTATGCGGTGGTGGCTTCGGCGGTGGGAACCTTGGCAGGGCCGCTCCACGGCGGCGCGAATGAGGAGGTGATCGAGATGCTGCAAGAAATTGGCTCGGTGGACAATGTCAAAGCCTATGTGGATGATTGCGTGACGAACAAGAAGCGGATTATGGGGTTTGGCCACCGGGTTTATAAGGTCAAAGACCCACGGGCAACGATTTTGCAAGGTTTGGCAGAGCGATTGTTTGAACAGATGGGCCATGATCCGTTTTATGATATTGCGATCGAACTGGAAAAAGAGGTGGAGTCGCGCCTCGGCCAGAAGGGGATCTATGCCAATGTGGATTTCTATTCCGGGTTGGTGTATCGCAAGTTAGGGATTCCGACGGATTTGTTTACGCCGATTTTTGCGATCGCACGGGTCGCCGGTTGGTTAGCCCATTGGCGCGAACAATTGGACGCGAACCGGATTTTCCGCCCGACGCAAATCTACAAAGGCGAACATAATCAGCCGTACTTGATGATCCAAGACCGTTAGGGCCCACAGGGGGTCTTTTTCCAGGGATTGAAGGGGTCACTGGGTCGGATGTTACCACCCTGTTCCCCACTTTTCGGGTTGGATAATCAGTGTACACTGAGAAAACTTGTGAATTCAGATCAACCCCATGGGCGATCGCCCTCATCATGCCTCAGTCTTGTCATGGTTCGGTGGGGCAACAGGGTTGCGATCGCTCCCAAAAAACCAAGATTGCAGCCATGCTCACCGTTTTGTTCCCCGCTGCCTAGCCCCCAGCCCGACCGTTTATTGTGCTATCTCAGACTTGCTTATGACCGTCACCGCCCCCTCTCCCAACCTCAACCTAGACGCGCTGAACTCCCAATTTGAGCGAGCCACAGCCCAAGACATCGTCACCTGGAGTGGACAAACCTTTGGCAGCGGTGCCGTCATGAGCACCAGCTTCGGCATCCAAGCCGCCGTCATGCTCCACCTCGTCACCTCCATCATTCCCAACATTCCCGTCATCTGGATTGACACCGGCTATCTGCCCCCAGAAACCTATCGCTTTGCCGAAGACCTCCAGCAACGCCTCCGTCTCAACCTCAACGTGTACCAATCCACCCTTTCCCCCGCCCGCATGGAAGCCCTCCACGGCAAACTCTGGGAACAAAAAGACCTCGAAGCCCTCAACCGCTACGACCAGATTCGCAAAGTAGAACCCATGCAACGGGCACTCCAAGACCTCAACGCCACCGCTTGGCTCGCCGGCCTTCGCAGCAACCAAACCCAACACCGCCGCACCCTCAACTTTGTCAACCGTCAAGGGGATTTACACAAAATCCTGCCGATTTTGACCTGGAACGCCAAAGACATTTATGACTATTTGATGCGCCACAATTTGCCCTATCATCCATTTTTTGATCTGGGCTATACCACCGTAGGCGATTGGCATTCGAGTCGGCCCTTGATGGATGATGATACCCACGAGCGCGACACCCGCTTTCAGGGCATGAAACAAGAATGCGGCCTCCATTTACCCCAGACCGCCGGTGAAGCCGAAAGCCTTGACTCTAGTAGCTTGTAAATAGAGTTTTTAACAGCCTGTGCGAGTCAGAGAGCGACGGCCCATACATAACGTGCCAATGTTGACCTAGCCTACATATCCCCTGGATGATTAGGGCAGCGAGCGAGACGCTCGCACGACAGAGGATCTTAAGCCCTGACAGATACGAAATCCGGTCAAGAAAAACCCAAGCTTTTTGGAGATAAGTTTACGAAAATAGTGCGGGAGTCTGAAAGCCCCGTCAATTGATTGCGGGGATGAAAAACGACACGAGCGACTTTAGTCGCCCTCCTTGGGCCAGTCGTGTTAGGTTGATTATTTTAGATTTCAAACGTCGAAATGTGAACGGGTTAGTTTGCGATCGGCATCGGGCTGAGTCAACGAACCCTGGTCCGCCAAGAACTGAAGTTCTTGGCTCATAGCAAAAGTGGACTAAAGCCCACTCTAGAACCCGTTTTAACGGGTTTTCGCTCTGAGGCGGAGATTTTAATCCCCGACTAGATGGTCGTGTGAGCCTCTGGCTTACTCCTGCCAGAGCCAGACTCGCAACTTGATTTATGGATCAGCAGGAGTCCAAAGAGAGGACTCAATCATCGCAAAAGTGGACTAAAGCCCACTCTAGAACCCGTTTTAACGGGTTTTCGCTCTGAGGCGGAGATTTTAATCCCCGACTAGATGGTCGTGTGAGCCTCTGGCTTACTCCTGCCAGAGCCAGACTCGCAACTTGATTTATGGATCAGCAGGAGTCCAAAGAGAGGACTCAATCATCAACTCCCCTGCTGCGCGACGTGGAAAGAGCCATCAAGCAAAGGTTTGAGTGGATGCTGGCATACAGGGCTTTAACTGGGTATCAATTTTGCGAATATGGTTGATAAACCAGTCAAGAAGATTTTGATTAATTTGCAACACCAGTACAAAGCTAGGGCCACGGTTGGCAAATTCTGTCTTAATCTCCTCGTAGTTCGCAATGAACTGCTGATGAGCTTGATCATTGGTCTGAGCTATAGGGCATTTGTAGCGGTGCATACACTGTTCCTCAAAACCAAAATGCTGTCTCACGTAGAGATCTAAGAAATTAATGATTTTTTGAATTTCGTCTTGACCTTTATTATTCTTCATCGCTTCAACCAACAAGTTCATTTGGTCGATGAGTTGCTTATGCTGCTGATCAATTTCAGGAATACCAATCTTTAAAGAATCATCCCAGATTAATGGCATGTTTATAACTCCGAATCTCAAAGGACGTGACGATAGCAATCTTATTTGATTCATGAACATACAAGGGGCTTAAGCCCCTTGTTGATGAGGAGATAAGATCTCCGATTGATTTAGGATTGCTATATAGGCTTATTGTGTCTGCAAGCTTGTGAAAAACTTGGGAATTATCACTATTCTTATGGAAAAGTTCGTGTTTCTTAATGGTTTTTGTTCCGGACTCCCCCGACTGGATCACAGTCCGCCGGTCGATCATCATTGAGGTGGTGGGGTCGTTCGGGTGGGGTCGTCTCACGGTAGAATCCGAGTGATTATGCATGGGAAGAGGATCGGGTATGAAGATTGGGCTTTTGGGAACGGGGTTGATGGGTGAACCGATGGCACTGCGATTTATTGCAGCGGGGCATCAGGTGACTGCGTACAATCGTACTGCGAGTAAGCTAGAGGCGATCGCAACCGCAGGCGGCACAACCACCACCCAGGCGGCGGAGGTGTTGCAGGCGGCGGAGGTGGTGATTTTGATGCTGAGCGATCGCGCCGCCATTGATGCAGTCCTGTGGCAAGACGAAGTGACCAAACAGATAGCGGGTCAGACCTTTATTCAAATGGGCACGATCGCCCCCCAAGAAAGCCGGGATTTAGCCGCTAAAATTCGCGCCGCTGGCGGTGATTATTTAGAAGCAACGGTGTTGGGCAGCATTCCCCAAGTGAAAACTGGGACATTGCTCGTGATGGTGGGCTGCGACATGCCCCAGCAATACATGAACTACACGACGCTCTTTAAGGTCTTGGGTGAAAAGCCGATTCATGTGGGCAAAATTGGCGCAGCGGCAGCCTTAAAATTAGCCCTCAATCAATTGATTGGCTCGTTAACTACGGCATTTGCTCTGAGTTTAACGTTTGTCCAAACTGAAGGATTAGATGTCGATATTTTCATGAATATCTTGCGCGAGAGTGCGCTGTATGCCCCTACCTTTGATAAGAAATTACAGCGGATGGTTGACGAGGATTTTGCCAATCCGAATTTTCCGACCAAACATCTTTTAAAAGACATGGAATTATTTCAAGACGCGACCCCTGGGTATCAAAATGATCTTGTGCAGGGGGTCATTACTGTGCTAAAAACTGCGATCGCATCCGGCTACCAAGAGGACGATTATTCAGCCCTGTTCACTGCGATCGCCCCCAATTAACCCCGACCCTCCAGCAGAGAAAAACCAATAGAAATACAGTCAAACTAGAAATGTTTTCCGTTTGGATGCGAATTCCGAAGATCTTCACCGCTTTGATGGCTACCGTGCCACCCCAAATTCATAAAATTTTATGAATAATTTAAAATTTTATGAATAATAATGTGCTTTTTTAGCTCAATCCTTGATAAGATTCTGATTTTCGATGAAAACTATGGAGCGTCCCCCTCTTTCTCAACCCAAAATAACTCTCTTTGGTCAGCCTGCCGAGCGGGGCAGATGGTTTTTGATTCTGTTGGGAATTATTGTTTTACTGTGCTTAGGCACTGTCTACTCGTGGAGTGTTTTTAGAACTCCTTTACAAAATGAGCTAGGCATTAGCACAACCCAAAGCCTCTTGCCCTATACCGTTGCCCTGGTTTTCTACGCGGCAACAATGCCAATCGCAGGTTTTTATATTCCTCGGATTGGCACACGACGCACAACGGTAATTGGTGGCATTATTGTCGGTTTAGGTTATATTCTGTCCAGTTTTGCGACCCAAATTTGGGGGTTAGTGTTCACCTATGGTGCGATCGCGGGTATTGGCGTTGGGATTACCTATGGCGTGCCGATGGTGGTGGTGGCACGTTGGTTTCCTGACAAAAAAGGATTAGCCATGGGGTTGACCATCGTTGGCTTTGGTCTGTCCCCCTTCATCACTGCACCGCTGGCTAATCACCTCATTAGTGCCTACACCATCCGCCCGACATTACGGCTTCTCGGTATAGCATTTATCGCCATCATTGTTGCGATCGCCTTCACCTTGAAGTTACCCCCTCAGGGTTGGCATCCTTCCCATGCGATCGCCTCAACGCAACCAAGTTTAGCCTCACACTATCCTGCCAGTTTATTCAAAAGTCACTCATTTTATGGACTCTGGGTTTGTTATGCAATTGGCACAATTATTGGGTTAAGTGCCATTGGCATATCCAGTCCAGTGGGAGAAGAAATCATTGAGATTAACCCGACCATTGCCGCAGCTAGCGTCTCACTCTTTGCTGTCTTTAATGGTGTCAGTCGTCCGCTTTTCGGGTGGTTAAGCGATCGCTTCCGGCCTCACCACATCGCAATTTTTTCCTACATCTTGATTTTAATTGCTTGCATTTTAATGATTAATGCTCGCACGGGTCAGGTCGCCACATTTCTCATTGCTTTTTGTCTCTTTTGGTTTTGCTTAGGGGGGTGGTTAGCCATGGCTCCCACTATCACCCTGCGCTTTTTCAACCCTGACCACTATGCTCAAAACTACGGCATTGTTTTCACGGCCTATGGCATTGGTGCATTAATTGGCACAGTGGTCACTGGCCGCATTCGGGATTTGTTTGGAACCTATAACTATGTGTTTTATCCCATGGCACTGTTAGCCATTATTGGCATTATCATCGCTAGCCTCTTCCTCAAACCCGAAAAAAGCACTGCTAATTACTCAATTTTAGAGTCAAAATTAGATAAGAAATAAGGGGACTTCCCAGTTATGCAATCCCTCACCCAACCCTCTCCTGAGGGAGAGGGCTTTTAGCACATTTCTCCTGCGAGGGAAGCGATGCCCTGAGTGATGCCCTGAGTGATGTCGCAGGGGGCTGGGGATAAGGGTGCTCCCTGGCGAGCCGTGGGAATCTGCAACAGTGGCATGCACCCAGAAATAATCCATAAGGGGGCCATAGAATGACCCAAACTAAATGCTGATCGTCGCCTTATCAAGGCAATTAGTTTGGCAATTTCAGCAACATTGATCAATATTTTTTTGGGTGGCGATCGCAGGAATATCAGTAGGGGGTTACCGCCTTTACCCGAATTATCAATCACAGCAAGCATTCCTCTTGCGGGTTAAAGTCAGCACCCTCGTAGGATGACAGCACTAGGGTGTGCTTGATGTTATTAGTAAAGGCTGTAAGTGAACATGATGATTTTAATTGTAATCCTTAAAGTATTGACGTAAGCTAGGGTCTTAAGTCAGCATAAACCTGAGTGCCTTTCTGAATTTGAGAAGCCAGACTAAGATTAGTGCTGAAGGAGTTTTAGTGATGCGGGTGCGATGGAAACAGTGGCGACAACCAGACAAGTTCACCCAAAAATGGGGGCTTGGTGCGATCGCCACTCCGGTTTTCCTGACGCTGGTGGGATGGCTTTCTCTGCTCCCGGCTCTGGCGCTTCAACCGGATGACAGCAACCGCATCCAGAACGAGACGGGCAATTTGACTGAACCACATCGTGATTTTCCCATCGGCAGTTTTGAAGTCATCGCGGTGGTTATCGGCGTAGCCTTTCTGGTGAGATGTTTTCGCCGGACCGATCGTCATACAGGGACTGCCGACTTCCGAGGGGCTGATCTCAACGGGGCGAACTTTTGTGATGCGAACCTGAGTGGTGCTGACTTGAGTGGCGCTGATCTGAGTAGCGCGAACCTGAGTGGTGCTGACTTGAGTGGTGCTGACTTGAGTGGTGCAAATTTGATTCAGGCTAACCTTAGCGGTGCTAACCTCAATGGTGCATTGCTGAAATATGCCAGTTTAAAGGGGGCTGATCTTAGATATACCAATCTTCGGGATTCTGATCTTCGCTATGCCAATCTCCGCGATGCTGACCTCAACTGTACTTTTCTCAAGGGTGCTAATCTTAGCGATGCTGATTTGGGGGGGGCTTTATTGTTTTTTGTCAATTTACGCGAGGTTCTCAACCTTGAACCGCTACAACTCAAGGCAAAACCGTCACCGTTTTTATGTCACGCTGCGTTGCCGTATTATTCCCAGCAATACGCTTTGAATTCTAATGCAGCTTGCGATCGCATTCCCAAAATTCTCAGCGATCGTTACGATATTCCCCTCGAAGAAGCCCAAGAAATTGTCTCTGAAGCTCGACAACACTGCTGGGATTAAGGGATCTCAAATCGATAATGACCCAATAAAGATCCCAGCCGCTCACCAAGAACGTCTGGGCTTAGGGAGAAAAATAGTTTAAGGGAAGGAACGGCGAATTAATTTCAGGTCGCTTCAGTCAAAGATGGTCAATCGCGCAGCCACCGGAACAGATTGGAGTGCTGAAGCTTAAGCGCAGGCAGGATATTAGCTCATGGCTGAGTTGCTGCGGTCATAATTGAGGCTGGATGCTGAACTGGGCTTGCCTTGAATGGTGTTGGTGTATTGATTAGGGTCAAGATCGAGACCCATTTCGGAAGCGGTGCGACCGAGCATGGATTGCTGGCGATTGCGGATGTTTTGAGAGTGACGCATCATCATCGCACGGGCTTGATTTTGGGTATTCATGAGGATAAATCTCCAATCAGAAATAGGGTGAGTGAGAAAAAATGTAGGGTGGGGGTCAAGATGCGCTCTCCATCCCAGAGAGCGATCGCGACTAACTCATGGCTGAGTTGCTGCGGTCATAGCTGAGGCGCGAAGCAGAACTGGGTTTACCTTGGATGGCGTTGGTGTATTGATTGCTGTCCAGATCGAGACCCATTTCAGAAGCGGTGCGATCGAGCATGGATTGCTGGCGATTGCGGATGTTATGGGTGTGGCGCATCATCATTGCACGGGCTTGATTTTGAGTATTCATGGGGAACCTCCGAATGACTGAGAAGAATAGCGTTTGTGAGCGATTGCTTAGTCCTCACTCTTTTAATTTACCAGGTAGTTCTGTAACAATGGCTACAAAATTTCGTAAATTAACATTTATTCACAAAAAATATAATTTTCAGTTTAGATTTAAATTAGATTTAAAAATTCGCTGTTAGGGTGGATCATAGCGGCAGCCACAGGGTAAAACAGGTGCCGGGTGCGTCGGGATCGCTGTAAATGGGGCTTTGCAGTTCGATGTGGCCTTGCATTTGTGCGGTGAGTTCTTGGGCGATCGCTAACCCTAGCCCTGTACCGGGAATCTCGCCCTGGGCTTGAATTCCCCGATAGCGGCGATCAAAAATTCGGTTTTGATCCGCCGGGGGAATCCCCACCCCGGTATCCGCGATCGCAATCCCACATTGTTCAGCATTCCCCTGCATCCTCACCCGTACCTGTCCCCCATCGGGCGTATATTTCACCGCATTGTCCAACAGATTCCCCACCACTTCTCGCAACGCTGCCGCATCCACCCACACGGCGGGCCACAGATCCGGTGGATCAACATCAATTGTGATCTGACGTTCAGCGGCGATCGCCTGCGCGGACTCAACCAACGGCACCAAAAACGACGACAGCGGCACAGCTTCATAGTGCAGCGTCGTGGGGGGCGAAACCGAGTGGGATGAATTCTGCTCCGATGCGCCTGCCCGATGACTGGGTAACAAATAAGGCTGAGGACTCCCCGTTAACACCGGAGGCGGAGACTCCCACGCCGCGAGCCATTGATCAAACTGACGCAGCAACGCTTGAATATGATCGCTCTCCCGGAGCATATTTTCCGCCACGGGATAGTTGCGATCCTCCGGCAAAAGACGTTTTAAGAGCAACTTACTAAAGGTGCGCAGGGCTGTCATCGGATTGCGCAGTTGATGGAGGAGATCATCAAGGCGATCGCGCTGCTGCTGGAGTTGGTGATAATGATGGGTCAGTTTTTGTTGCGCTTGGCCATGTTGTTGATCAAGAAAACAGGCAATGGCCAGGGCTTGAGCACCCTGTTTAAACTGCCCCAGTTCCGCCGTTTGCCAAGCCTGGGTTTCCCGTCGGGCCACCAGCAATCCCATCACCAAACCCTGATGCAGCAAGGGAAAAATAACCTGCCGTCTGCCCCACAACACAGAATCTTGCCAAGGCGTAGAGCGGGATAGATCCGGCTCGATGACCGGTGGCGGCTGGGTGCTCGGTTCCGGGGTCGGGGCAACGTTAGAGGGGGAAGGATCGGGAGCAGAGGGAGCGATCGCCAAGGGTGCTGATGGCGTTGAGGCAGACGACGCACTGGGATATTCGGCCACCGGATGCAGTTGAGGTTGCAGCCCATCAATCCAGTTTTCCGTTAAATACACAGCGCACCAAGTTGCATGCAGGCTCTGAGCCAAAAGCGTCACTTGGGCTTGGCACAATTGAATAAATTCTGGACTAGCCGGAATAAGCATAGACACCGGAGAATTCGAGATGCGACAAGGGTGACCATGTCCTTCCTAGCAAACTAAGCGACATTTCTACAAAATGTTAAAGAAGAATAACAATCTTAGGGGACTATGCTAGATTCTTTAATAGTGAGCGCTGCAAAATATCGAGAAAACTGAATCAAGCACTCCACATCATGGGCAACGTCTAGTGCCATGACCCAGGGAAAAAAGGCTTAATCAAAAAAAGACATCAGCACTATTGATTTTTGGGTTTAGATTTGGTATGCTGTGCTCGAATTTTGTAGCTATAACTACAGTACACAATTGAGGTCAGGAGGTACTTAGATTGGCAAGGAAACGTAAACGGAAAAGCCGTCGCCGCCAAGAAGGACGTAAAATTCTAGAGTTAGTACCCCAGTATAATCTAGAAAGTGGCGAAGATAAACCAGTGACAGCAGCACGTAAGTTTATTGCCTCCCAGGGCATTACACCTCCCGCTGTTCTTGTCGTCCGCCGGAATGAGCACACCACTGATCGATACTTCTGGGCAGAAAAAGGGCTATTCGGCGCACAGTACGTCGAAGAAAACCACTTTCTATTTCCGAGTTTGCGGACGGTCGCACCCCACAATACTCAAGCAAAGGGCCCGACTAGCACAGCATTGAGTCAGTAATCACTGCCGCAACGCTTTTGCCAAATACCGTAGCTTTGTGAATGAAGCTTTCCCACTTTATCATGGCTTGGTAAAGTGGGACTCAAATTTGTTGGAGTGTATTTTGGTAATGGTTTCGCCGTGGGAAAGGGGCTGAAGCTAATGTGTTTGAGCGTATTTTGAATCGGGATTGGCGGCGATCGCCCCTAGACCCATTCCCCATTACGCTCAAGGTTAACGCACCTCATTTTTGATTCTGTAATCAATCATACCAATCCCCCCTCCGTGATCTAACGATTTCTCTAGGCAAGACAACGCCTGGATTCCGGTCTTCGGCAAGATATGCTTTACGAAAATAGTGCGGGAGTCTGAAAGCCTCGTCAATTGATTGCGGGGATGAAAGACGACACGAGCGACTTTAGTCGCCCTCCTTGGGCTAGTCGTGTTAGGCTACTATCTTGGATTTCAAACGTCCAGGAACTATCACAAGGCTAAAAACTGACAAGCCTGGAAGCAGTTAAGGGTAAGCAGGCAGCGTAATGAGTGGGCGGATTGCCCACTGCGTCATCCAATCTAACGATTGGGTCGCCTCGGAAGACTTGAATGTGAACGGGTTAGTCTGGAATCGGCATCGGGCTGAGTCGATAGTGAAGCGGGTTTGTCTCCTGCGCCTTGGACGAACTACCGTGGGGCACACGGAAAGTTATCCGCTTGGGGAGATTAGACCTCTGGCGGGGTTGGAGCAATCCGGCTCGGTTAAGTCCGGTCGATGAACCAAGAATCCCCGTCGCTGTCTTCGCGGGGAGTGTCAATAGACTGAAGTATTGTGAAATTATCCACCCTAGTTACGAGCAATTGCGTCACTATGCGAGGTTTTATTCAACGAGTACTAGCACTGAGTACCATTGTTGCGTTGCCGCTCACAACCTTTAGTGCCACAGCCAGCGAGGCATCGCGATATCGGCGCGAATACCAGCCCCGTGAATTTCAACAATGTGCCTTTGAGCTAAGTAGTGTCGAGGTTGTTGATGAGCAGGCTAAGGTCGCTTGTGCGATGGCCCTTGAACCCACGGACTTTTCCGGCTGTGTGGCGGAGATTGATACCTTTACTGACATTCCGGCTCAAAATGCCCTGTATGCCTGTTTTCGGGTGCGGCGACCGGTGGAACTGGCGGCATGTGTGGTGGACATTGATACCTATGTGATTAAACCCCAAGTGTCAGAGGTGGAGAATGTGAATGAAGTAGCGTTGTCTGCCCTTGATCATTGTCGGCGGAGTTTATTGCCCCTGCGTTACTCTGCCTGTGTGGTGGGACTGAGTGCAGAACTGTCCCTCAAACCGGAAAATGCGATCGCGTCTTGTCTGGATGCGGAAGACTTCCCCCGCGAAATCTATACCCCTGCGACGAACGATACCCTTGGTACGGATCTCTAAGCGAACGGTGTCTCGGTGGAGTGGGTGGTTGATCCTGTTGTGGGTGGCGGGTTGTAGTGGCGATCGCACCGCCCAACAGTGGTTTGCTCCCGATCCACAACTGCTCGATCAGGCCGAATCTCCTGCCGTTGCGCCCAGTCCTGCCGCTACGCCAACCCCCAATCCCAGCCCCACCCCCGCCGACAGCCCACCCCCGGCGGATGACATCGTAGATGACACGGTGAAACTGCCCCAAAGCTTCCCGGACGATGTGCCCCGCTACCCCCAAGCCGAACTTTTAACGGCCAGTTATCGCCTCGGTGTTGGCACAGGAGAAACCCTGTGGGAAGTGGCAGCGAATCCAGCACAGATTGCTCGCTTTTACCGTCAGTTTCTCCAAAATAAGGGCTGGACGGTGACGGAAGCCTTTCAAGCAGACCGTGCGACGTTAACAATGGCTCAGGGAGAGACCCAAATTACCCTCACCTTTCCGGAGGCGAATCGATTCCGGTTGGACTATCGCACGGCGGCGATCGCACCCTCCGATCCTCCCCCTGCGCCCAACCCCGAAAAACCGGTTGCCAACGCCGCCCTCCCGAATTTTGGGGAGGATTTGATCCAATTAGGCGCGATTCCCACCACATTTCAACCCGATGCCACCATTCCCCGCCGCACCTTTGCCCGCTGGCTGTTGACCACCCATAACCGCATCTACCGCGATCGCCCCACGAAACAAATCCGCTCCGCCACCCCTAGCAGCCAGCCCATTTTCGCCGATGTGCCCACCAGCGACCCGGATTTTGCGATCATTCAAGGTCTCGCTGAAGCGGGAATGATTCCCTCGCGCCTCAGCGGTAGCGATGTCACCCTATTTCAACCCGATGCCCCCTTAAGCCGTGAAACACTGCTGCTGTGGAAAGTCCCCCTCGATCAGCGCACAACGCTACCCACCGCATCCCTACAAAATGTGCAGCAAACCTGGGGTTTTCAAGACAGCGACCAAATTAACCCCGCTGTGTTTCCGGCTCTGTTGGCCGATTATGACAATGGCGATCGCGCTAATTTACGCCGCGCCTTTGGCTATACAAAATTACTACAACCGAAAAAAACAGTCACCCAGGGCGAAGCCGCCGCCGCTTTGTGGTCTTTCGGGTTTCAGGGGGAAAGCATCACAGCTTCAGAAGCGATCGCCCGTCCCAATGCGGCCACATCCTCAACTTCACCCCCTCCATAGTAGAGATGATCCACCCCAATTAGAATTTAGTGAGAATTTAGTGAGAATTTAGCCCCGTTAAGTTCAGAAATCAGACAATACAAAAAAATAGCCCTTTTGCGTAAATCCGGCCCATCTTTCACGGCTTTTTCACAACTTTACCCTAGTCTAAATCAATAGGGAGCGAGACAGACGATGTAACCCAATCCAACCGATTACACTGCCTGTCCTCGATATTACCCTGACTGATGGACTATCACCCTCTAGCTGACCCTAGAGGGTTTTCTTCATGATCAATGCGGTGCATTGATGGTGCTTGATCGCATGTGTTGGGTAGAATTTAGACCATTTTTTCACTGCATTGAATTCAGGGTAGTTTATTAAACTAAAGTTGGGGGGAGGGTCTAGAGAGTTTGGCGGCGGATTGGGTGAGACGGCGTTTGAGGGTGAGGGATTCGCGTTGGTAGGAATGGGCGAGATCGTGGTTGCCGAGGGTGTGGTGAACTTTGCTGAGGTTGTTGAGAGCGACGGCTTCCCCGAAGGTGTCTGCGAGGGTTTGCTTGAGGGTAAGGGCTTGCTGATAGGCGGCTAAGGCTTCGGGATATTGGTGCAATTGAAAATGACTGTTGCCGATGCCACTCCAGGCGATCGCTTGATAACGATCTTGGTGATTGTGTTGGCTGAGGGTGAGGAGGTCTTGATAGGTTTGGAGGGAGGTGCTGTACTGGCGGCAGCAGTAATGGGCATTGGCAAGGCCCACCAAAACATCGTACAGGCGCGGATCAGGGGTGGGGTCACTGCTGGCGGTCTGGCGGTAGTTTTGGTAGTGCTCGATCGCGCTGCTGTAGTCGTGGAGGGCATCATAGGCTTGGCCGAGGAGGAAGAGGAGGTCTTGAGCGCCCTGGTGGGCTTGGATGCTGTGGCGCATGGTGAGCGATCGCTGATAGCAGGCGATCGCCACCTCGTATTGGCCAAGGGCATAGTACGCCTTACCAAGATTCAGCAACGACTGAGCTTCTCCAAGGCGATCGCCAATCGACTCCGCCAACAGGAGATGCTTCTCAAAATGATCCACCGCCAACTTCATCGCCAACCGATATTCCCCCTGGGAATGATGAGTGACCGTGACTAACCGTTCAGGCGCGTGGCAGGTTTCCGGTTCAATGGCTTGCCAGTCGCCGCTTTCACGCTGAACCACCAGGGACTGTTGATAATGCTCGATCGCCTGCTGATATTGACCCAAGGACTGCAACGCCACGCCCAAATTACTTAAAACATTGGCTTCCCCTTGAAAGTCGCCAATTTCCTGATACAACCCCAGCGCCTGCTGCCAGGTTTTCAACGCCACTTTAAACTGACTGGTTTGGTAATATTCCACGCCCTGACGAAAGAGGCGATCGGCATCTTGCTTAGTCTTCAACTGAATCACGGCATCCGATGGTTTGACGGTTAGCAAGGGATGATGTTGGAGGGTCGTCAGTAACGATTTGAGGCGGTGCAACTGAGGGTAAGAGGGGTCAGTACTAAGGTGTTGCGATCGCTCCTGAATCATCTGAGCTACCGTATCCACCAACTCCCAATCTATCAACTCTGACTGAGTCGCCAGCCACTGAGCCTCTGTCCCGATCGGACAGCGCAAGAGTTGTTCAATCAGTTCGAGGTAAGCCTGATAACGATCTTGATTCATACGACCTAGCCAATTTCCCCCGCTCCTTCACTGTACTGCCTTCCGTGGGAAATAACGTCCGCAGTCCCCCTGAACTGGAATGCTACTGCGATCGCATCATAGCTAAAAAAGAGAGCCTTATAAGCTCTCTCTCGTTATTAAGCGGGTAACGCGATTCGAACGCGCGACATTCACCTTGGCAAGGTGACGCTCTACCACTGAGCTATACCCGCAATTTATTTAATTCAGACTTTTACCAGTATGGAAAAAATCGGAGCGAATGTCAAGATAGAAATCAAAAAAGTTGATAACCCTCAACCCATCAGCCCCCCACAGACCTACACCACATCCGTCGCCGCCACTGGCAACGCCGTCGGTAGCTCAAACCCCGCGCCATTCTGCTGAATTTGACGCATCAAACTCGCCATCTCCAGCGCACTCATCGCGTAGTTCCAGCCTAAATTACTCTTAATCCCAGCCCGTTCCAACGCTTGGGGCATCGTATCCGTCGTGAGAATGCCAAAAATAACCGGCACACCCGTTTGAAAACTAGCCGCCGCGATCCCCTTCGCTGCTTCCCCCGCCACATAGTCAAAATGTGGCGTATCGCCCCGAATCACCGCCCCCAGGCAAATCACCGCATGGTAACGCCGCGACGCTGCCACCTGACGCGCCACCATCGCAATCTCAAAACTCCCCGGCACCCAAAAATAATCTGTTTCTGCACCGTGGGGATTCGTATCAACGCCGTGACGCTGAAGACAGTCTTGGCAACCGGCCAGCAGTTTACTGGTCACCATATCGTTAAAGCGACCAATCACGATCGCAATGCGGAGCGAACCCGGCTCCGTTGTAAAGTTGCCTTCAAATACAGCCATGAACTTTGAGTAAAAGGACGAGTGAATAACGACGACAGACCAGGAAGAAATGAACGATCAGACATCACCTCTTCCTGCTGCGGGGCAATCAACCGGGGGGAATCAACTACACCACAAAAAAGTTAAGAACACCCACGACAACCACCAGGATCAGCCATAGACCGGAACTGAGATAGATCAATTGTTTGGATTGATCCCAGTTTTGGGGGGTGGCATAGGCGACGGGAACGCCGACAACCATCAGGAAAGACAGAGCGACTAAGGCGAGTAAGGCAATTTGGAACAGGATAGCCATGAGTTGAGATCTCCCAGTACAGCAATGGATTGAGGTTAAGAATGCCGGTGACGTTTTCCCTGTTGCATAACATGGAATTTTGGGTTTAAGCGGTGATGCCGGACGGGACTCGGCCAGGGTTCACCTCACCCAATGGGCTACGTCTTGCCCATGGATCGCGCTCCCACTTCAAAGATTGGATATCGATCAGGGGGTTAAGCCCCTTGTTGCTCAGGGTTGAGCGTTCCTCAATGAAATGAGATTGCGATGTCCTGATGATCAAAAAATAATATCAGTCTTTTTTTTGTGACAGGTGCATTAAAAAAGTCCTGTTTAGTACGCTATCAAATCGTGACCATTCTGGGAAGGGGTTAAGGGGCGCAGGGGAGACGCGGGGCGGCCTTGGCTGGGCTTTCTTCTCTAGGCAAGCGGCGGGGGAAATGGGGGGTTAGGACTGCCGATGTTGGAGGATGAATTCGGCGATCGCTAAGTCCATCGGGGTGGTGATTTTGAGGTTACTTTCTTCCCCTGGCACGATTTGCACGGGCAGATCGCATTGTTCAAACAGAGCCGCATCATCGGTGACTTCCCAGCCGAGGGATTTACCGCGATCGTGGCAGGTTTTGAGGGTGGCGACGGCGAAGCCTTGGGGGGTTTGGGCGGCCCAGAGGGTGCTGCGGTCGGGGGTGTGGGTGACCTGCTGGCTGTCGTTGACGATTTTGATCGTGTCTTTGACGGGGATGGCGGCGATCAGACCGGGGCAGGTGCGCAGGGCGATCGCACAGCGATCGAACAAGTCCGGCGTGGCTAAACACCGCGCCCCATCGTGAATCAAGACCCATTGCGCGGTTTCCGGCAGGGCTTGTAGGCCGTTATACACCGAGGCTTGGCGGGTGTCGCCGCCGACGATGAAGTGAACGGGTTTGGTGAGGTAGAGATCGGCGAGGATTTGCTCAAAGGCGGGGAAGTCGTGGGGCTGGCCAATCAAGCCGATCCAGGTGATCTGTTCAGATTGTTCAACGGCTTGGAGCGTCCAGGCGAGGAGGGGTTTTTGGGACAGGGTGAGGAGGAGTTTATTGCGATCGCCCCCCATTCGTTTACCCAAGCCAGCAGCCGGAATCAAAAGATGCATAGGGTGTTTCCACAGGTCTAAATGCGTCTAAGAGTCTATCATTTTGCGTTCAATTCCTGGCGATCGCGCCTCGCCAGGGAGTCAGGACGGCCAACGACACCGATATTAAGACTGATATCAATGAGGATGGGCGGTTCGCGTTGAATGGGGACATTTTTGGTTAAAATTGAACTCGATCCCATACGCGCGGTTTAGTGGAGATGCGAATATTAGCCCTCGTTCCTGGTGGAATTGGTGACCAAATCCTATTTTTTCCCACCTTGGCGACCCTCAAGCAAGCCTATCCCAACGCGGAGATCGATGTGTTGGTAGAGCCTCGCTCCAAGTCAGCCTATCGGGTCTGTCCCTCGGTGCATGATGTCTTGCTGTTTGACTACAAAGACCGGAATAGCCTGGCAGACTACCTCAATTTGCTGGGGATTATCCGCGATCGCGAATACGATGCCGCCCTCGCCCTCGGCCAACGGCTCGCAGTGGGCGTGCTGCTCTGGCTCAACGGCATCCCGAAACGAGTCGGCTACCACAGTGACAAATCGTGGTTTCTCACCGATACCGTTCCCCTCAAACCGGAGCAATACGCGGCGTTGATGTATCACGACCTCGTCCAAGGGTTTGGCCTCCAAACCCCCTGTCCGCCCCTGAGCGTTGCTGTCCCGAAAACAGACATTGACTGGGCCGAAGCCGAGCAACAACGGCTGGACCTTAAAGGCAGTGGCTACATCATAATCCACGGTGGATCGAGCCAATTGGCCCTCACCAAAGGCATTAACAAAATTTATCCGGTGCAACAGTGGCTCAACGTCGTTCACGATATTCAAGCCAAGCAGCCCAATGTGCCGATCGTCCTGCTCCAAGGCCCCGATGATGGGCAGTGGGTGCAAGACATGATCAAAGGTGCGGGGGATCTGCGAGTGGCAACACCGCCGGACATTGGTAAATTGGCAGCGATGATTGCTGGGGCGAACCTGATGCTCTGTACCGACAGTGCGCCGATGCACCTCTCTGTGGCGGTGGGAACCTATACGATCGCCCTCTTTGGGCCCACGAACGCGGCGAAACTGCTGCCCCAGAGTGACCAAGCGATCGCGATTCAATCTCCCAGTGAGGCGATCGCCGACATCGCCCCCGTCACCATCTTAGAAACGATGTGGAATGCCTAAGCCAGCGGTTTTTCTCGATCGTGACGGCGTGCTCAACATCGAGCGGGGCTACCTCCACCGCGTCGAGGATCTAGACCTGATTCCCGGCGTGGCCCAAGCGGTGCGCCAACTGAACGACGCGGGTATTTTCTGCTGTCTCGTCTCCAACCAAGCCGGCCCCGCCCGCGACTACTACCCCATCGCCCACATCGAAGCCCTCCACGATCGCCTCGTCACCCTCCTCAAAACCGAAGCCAACGCCCACCTCGACGCGCTCTACTACTGCCCCTACCTCAGCCCCCCCGCCGGAGGAGTCAACCCAGAGTTTGCCTATTGGGGGACGTGGCGCAAACCCAACACCGGGATGCTCGTCGCGGCTGCCTGGGATCATGACCTCGATCTCCAGGGCAGTTTTATGGTGGGCGACAAAGCCACGGATATTGACCTCGCCCGGAATGCCGGGGTTCACGGTATCCTCGTTCAAACTGGGTACGGGACTCAAGTCCTCTCCGGAACCTACCAACACCATGCCCAACCGGACTATCTCGCCCAGGATTTACCCGACGCGGTGCAGTGGCTCTTGCCGCGCTTCAGCCATACCGAGGCCAAAAGTATCTCTATCTAGAGAATGAGACTGACAGGGTGAAACGACTTTCCCCAGAGAGATGTCATGGTTTGCCTAAAACCGTTACGGTATGGGAACCAGATTTCACCCGGAACGCCTTGTCAACTCTTATGTCTCCGTCTCTCTGTTTAACCTCGGTGGAGCAACTGCTTCGCACTTTGCCTCATTTGGTTTGGTTGGCCGATGCCCAAGGGATGGTGACGGCCTGTAATCCGCAATGGACAGACTACACGGGACAAGGTGAAGCGGATTTGCTCCTAGAACCCTGGTGGCAGGGAGTGCATCCCCAGGACTGCGATCGCGCCCGCACCGCTTGGCATCACACCCTCAACACCCAAACCCCCCACCAGAGCCAACTCCGACTCCGCCACCGCACCAGTAATCAATACATCACCACCCTCTGGCACGCCGCACCCCTCTACAACGATCAACAGATCCTCACCGGCTGGCTCAGTACCTTCACCCCCTCCCCCACGATCACCCAACTGGAAACCCGGCTGCGAGCCGTCGAGGAACGCTACCAACTCCTCACCGACCGCTCCAGCGACCTGATCACCAGCTACACCCCAACAGGTCAATACCTCTACGCCTCCCCCGCCAGTCAAGCCCTCCTCGGTTATGACCCCTCCGAACTCGTCGGCCAATCCATTTACGACTTCTTCCACCCCGAAGACCTCACCACCCTCCGCCACACCTACAGCGACACCCTCCCCCAAACCTCCACCTACACCTACCGCATCCGCCGCAAAGACGATACCTACATCTGGTTTGAAACCACCAACCAGGTGATCAAAACCCCCGACGGGGCGACGATTCGGGAAGTGATCGCCATTTCGCGAGACATCACCGAACGGAAACAGGCGGAACTGGAAATTTTGCGCGTCAACCAGGAACTAGAATCACGGGTCAATGAGCGCAATGTTCAACTCGACACGATTAACCGCCTCTATCATTCGGTGTTGACCAGTATTGAAGAGGTGATTTTCCAAACCGACACAACAGGACGCTGGATTTTTCTCAGTTCGCCCTGGAAAGCGATTACGGGCTACACCGTCGAGGAAACCCTCAACAGTTCATTTTTAGAGTATGTCTTTACCCAAGAGGATCGCGATCGCCTCACGGATTTATTTCAATCCCTCCTCCTCCGAGAGCGCGAATCCTTTGCATACGAGTTTCGTTTTCCGACGAAAAACCGAAATTTTCGCTGGCTGGAATTATATGCTCAACTGCACCAAGACAGTGCTGGGCATATACTCGGAACCTGTGGCGCGATCAACGATGTCACGCCCCGAAAACAGGTCGAAGCGGTGCTCAAATCGAGGGCCGATCAGCTCAACCAGCAGCGGGAGCAGATCGAGCAACAAAACCAAGCACTCATGCAAGCCTCACAATTAAAATCTCAATTTTTAGCCACGATGTCCCATGAATTGCGGACTCCGATGAACGCGATTATGGGCTTCTCGCAAATGCTGATGTTGCAGCAATATGGCCCCCTTTCACCCCGTCAGGTGGATATGGTGGAGCGTATTTTTAACAACAGCCAAAATCTCTTAACCCTTCTCAATGAGGTGTTAGACTTCTCCAAGATTGAAGCGGGGTATTGGGATGTTAACTTTCAATGTTTTGATAGTGAGCGGTTACTCAAAGGCACGGTGGATGAGTTGCGATCGCTCGCCCAGAAAAAAAACCTCCCCCTCCAGGTCAACATCACCACCCAAAACCCCCAGATCGTCAGCGATCAAAACTGTCTGCGGCGACTCGTGATCAATCTGCTGTCCAATGCGATTAAATTCACTGACCAGGGCCAGGTCACCGTTACACTGCGGGACAAAACACCCAACATCCTCCAAATCGAAGTCCAAGATACCGGCATCGGCATCGCAGCGGCGGATCATGAGGTAATTTTTGAAGCCTTCCGCCAAGTGGATCAAACCTTAACCCGCAAGCATCCCGGCACTGGCTTAGGGTTAGCAATTGTGAAGTCGCTAGTGCAAATGATGCATGGCACGATTACAATTGCCAGTCAACCGGGGGAAGGTTCCACCTTTACCGTTGATTTACCCCGCGATCGCCCTGATCCGCCGGTTGAATCTCTCACCGCTTGGAGTGAATCCGAACTCTAGTCTCATCATCATTGCCGATCCCTTGATGTTGACCATTCACACCAAATCTTGCAATGAGCGTCTGTCGTTTTCACCCTCTGTCATCTGTCCCCATCATTCCCAACCCTTGAAAATCAATGACTGAAAAACATTACATCCTCGCGGTGGACGACGCACCGGATAACCTATTTCTGGTGCAGTTAGCCCTGGAAAAAGAAGGGCACGATGTGGTGTTAGTGGATAATGGCCCCACCGCTTTAGCTCAGATTGAAAAAGATCCCCCGGATCTGATTTTGCTCGATGTGATGATGCCGGAAATGGACGGCTATGAGGTGACGCGGCGGATTCGTACCCATCCGCAACTGCCCTATATTCCCATCCTGCTGATCACCGCCCACGAACACCCCAGCCTCGTCCAGGGCCTCGATGTGGGAGCCGATGAATTTATCCGTAAACCCGTGAAGATTGAAGAACTTCAGGCGCGGGTGCGATCGCTGCTCCGGCTCAAACAAAGCATCGAACAGCGCGAAAGTTTTGTCCATTGCCTCACCCATGATCTGCGCACGCCCCTCGTGGCCGCTGATCGGATGTTAGACCTGCTGCGCAACGAAACCTTTGGCCCCGTCACGCCCAAAATGGACGAAGCCATGACCACGATTATGAGCAGCAATCAACACCTGTTACGGCTGTTGAATAATCTGCTCGAAGCCTATAGCTACGAAGTGGGCCGTAAAATCATCAGTTTTATTCGCTTCAATATTCGTGAACTGATTGAAGAAGTGGTGCGCGAACTGCGCCCCCTGGCCGAAGAAAAGGTACTGAATTTAAGTATTAATTGGCAGGCAGATCGTGAAGATATGATTGGCGATCGCCTCGAACTCAAACGGGTGTTCACCAACTTAATCGGCAACGGCATTAAGTTTACCGATCACGGCGGGGTGACGGTGTGGGTGCATTCGAGTAGCAGCGTCCCCAATCATGTGGTTGTTGAAATTGCTGACACGGGCATCGGGATTCCCCCGGCTGATCAGCAGCGCATTTTTGAACCCTTCCGCCAAGGCAAACATAAACGCTCCGGCCATGGCTTGGGGCTGTATCTCTGCCGCCAAATCGTCGCTACCCATAACGGCGCGATCGCCATTCAATCCGTCATCGGTCAGGGAACCACGTTCCAAATTGAACTCCCTCTCCGTCCCCACTAGCGTAATTCTATGGGACAAACCACCGAAGCAAGGGCGAGGCTCGCCCGGATTAGACAATGGGTGCTGGGGCTGTGTTGGGGGTTGCTGTTTTGGTGGGTGATGAGCGGCCCGGCGGCGGCGGAACGTCTCCCGGTTACGCCGGAACGATTGGCCGATCGCCTCGCCCATAGCCAAGTCATCGATGGCCAAGAATGGATTGATCTAACGCAATTGGTAATTGATCTGACGACGGAAGAGGAGCGATCGCAATTTTTCACCCCCCTTGCCCCCAAACTGACCCGCCGCCCGCACCCCGTCGTCCTCGATCTTAGCCATTCCGTCGTCTATGGTGATTGGTCAGCAGCCCCGTTAGGCACAAGGGTCAAACTCGCGCCCGAAGCCCTCCGCGGCCAATTGACCCCCCCGGAACAGGCACGGCTAGCCCCCGCCCTCGACTCTGACACGACGATTACCGAATCCTTTGCCGCCCTGCCCTACCGCACTCTGATCCGGGTGGGTTTACACCTCACCGCTACGGAGTTTCGCGGTCCGGTGGACTTTGCCGACGCGATTTTTTTGCAGCCCTTCAGCGCCCACGGCACAATTTTTAAACAGGGGGGCGATTGGTCGCGCACGGTGTGGAGCGATCGCGTTGATTTTGAAGCGGCTCAGTTTCAAGAACTGGCAACATTTGAGGCCGCTTGGTTTCTCGCGCCTGTGCTGATCCAAAATGCGGCGATCGCAGCGGGCAACTTCAACGCAGTGCAGTTTGAAAATACCGCCCAATTTAGCAAAACCACCTTCAATGGCCTAACCAATTGGCTCGGTTCGCGCTGGCAGCAGGGGGGCGATCTCAGTCAAACCCGTTGGCGCGATCGCGCTCTACTCAATAAAAGTCTCTTTGCCGATACCCTGGACTGTTCCGATGCCACCTTTGAGAAAATTGTCACCTTTCGCGGCAGCCAATTCGACGGCGGCTTAAACGCCAAAGATGTGAAATTACTCGACATCATGAATCTGAGTAATACCCAATTCACCCATCACACCAATGCCCAGTTAGATGGCCTTGTGCTCGATAGTGAAAACGCCAAAATTCTCGGCGACAAAGGTGAAATTGGCTCCCTCATTCAGGTCTCAAGCTTACCCGGCAATGAAGCCCTGTTATTGTCCTTAATTCGCAGTTTTCGCCGCCTCGAACAGATCCCCGATGCCAATCAATTGGATGTGATGCGATCGCGCCTCCAAATCGAGCAAATTTTCACAGAACTCCAGGCCACCCCCTGGTATCAACTGCCCCGTCATTGGTTGGATTTATTGATCATCGTGGGTTTAAGTGTGTTGCTGTTGCTGAGCAATTATGGAACCGATGCGGGTTTGATTTTCACCCTCGGTCTGTTGACCTGTGCCTATTTTGCGATCGCCATGTGGATCGTCGATCGCGTCCGCCGTCAGCTTCCCACACCCCTTTTACCCACTCGCCTAGAAACCTTTTGGATGGGAAGTAGCTTTACGATCATTAGTGCGATTAGTTTTCTCTTTCTCTGGCATCGAGCGGCTCATCCCCTCCTCACCCTCATCTGCCTCAGTATCTTTTTAATTCCGATCCCATTAGCCCTCATTATTCCTCTCTATCGGCGCGGTCGTTATCATGATGCCCTCGATCAAACCTACCTCGTCGAAGATGGCAGTTTACGACAATTACAACTTTTAATTATTCGCTTGCCGATCATTCCCCGGTTTCCTTTTTTTCGCGATCGCTACCAGCCGATTTTGTGCGATCGTCGCTGGGGTTGGCTCAACTATTACGACTTCAGTTTGAATAATATTCTCAAATTCGGCTTCAATGATATCCGTCTACGCGATCACGATTTACCCGGCCTAATCGCTGCCCTCGTCTGGTATCAATGGAGCCTCGGATTAGTGTATGTTGCCCTGCTGTTATGGACACTCTCCCGCACCATTCCCGGCCTCAATGTTTTTCTCTATTTAGGTTAAGAAATCCCATAATTTCAGACTCAATAACTATTATTCTGTAGTGCGGGCATCTTGCCCGCTGGGATTCAGAGAAAATCCCGCTGGGATTCAGAGAAAATCCTATTATTCTGTAGTGCGGGCATCTTGCCCGCTGGGATTCAGAGAAAATCCCGCTGGGATTCAGAGAAAATCCTATTATTCTGTAGTGCGGGCATCTTGCCCGCTGGGATTCAGAGAAAATCCCGCTGGGATTCAGAGAAAATCCCGCTGGGATTCAGAAAAAATCCCGCTGGGATTCAGAAAAAATCCCGCTGGGATTCAGAGAAAATCCCGCTGGGATTCAGAGAAAATCCCGCTGGGATTCAGAAAAATAGGGAGCAGGATGCTCCCACTCCATCAAAATCAATATTCTGTAGTACATTTCAACTTTTATCCTGCACTGAGGGAACTGCTACAAACTGTTGGGAACCGTTAAACAAAACAATATAGCCCCCTGCCCTGGGGTTTGTATGGTGTGATCGCCCCTACACCATCAATTAATCCCCCCCCAAAACCCTTAAGCAATTCAATGCGATCGCGCCATCCCTCTGACCTCCGTGATAAGATCATTCATCAAGCTAGGGGTGCTTCCCAACTGAAGCTGAGAGAGACCCTTAGAACCTGAGACTGGTTAGCACCAGCGGAGGGAAGCTGTAATTTTGAGGAACCAAATATGCGTACAGAATGGGTTGCCAAACGCCTAGGCCAAGCCAACGTTTCCCAGATGCACTATGCCCGCCAAGGCATGATCACGGAAGAGATGGCCTTTGTGGCCAAGCGCGAAAACCTACCAGCGGAACTGATCCGGGATGAAGTCGCGCGGGGTCGTTTGATCATCCCCGCGAACATCAATCACCCGAATCTCGAACCGATGGGAATTGGGATCGCCACCAAATGCAAAGTTAATGCCAATATCGGCGCATCCCCCAACACCTCCAACCTGGATGATGAAGTGGCTAAGCTTCATCTTGCGGTGAAATACGGTGCGGATACGGTGATGGATTTATCAACTGGAGGGGGCGATCTTGATACGATTCGCACGGCGATCATTAATGCGTCCCCTGTCCCCATTGGCACGGTGCCGATCTATCAAGCTCTCGAAAGTGTCCACGGCAATATTGAAAACCTCACCCCGGAAGACTTTCTCCATATCATCGAGAAGCACGCCCAGCAAGGCGTAGACTACATGACGATCCACGCTGGGATCTTGATTGAGCATCTGCCGTTGGTGCGCAATCGGGTGACGGGGATTGTGTCGCGGGGCGGTGGGATTATCGCCCGTTGGATGCTCCACCACCATAAGCAGAATCCGCTGTATACCCACTTTGACGACATTATTGAAATTTTCAAGCGTTATGATGTGTCGTTTAGTTTGGGGGATTCCCTGCGTCCTGGCTGTACCCATGATGCGTCGGATGAGGCGCAGTTGGCGGAGCTAAAAACCCTGGGACAATTGACCCGCCGCGCTTGGGAGCATGATGTGC
The DNA here is from genome assembly GCF_001890765.1 of Spirulina major PCC 6313. NCBI lineage: Bacteria > Bacillati > Cyanobacteriota > Cyanophyceae > Spirulinales > Spirulinaceae > Spirulina > Spirulina major. The sequence goes on from NZ_KV878783.1 coordinate 710,474, forward strand.
AGGTGATGGTAGAAGGCCCGGGCCATGTGCCGATGGATCAGATTGAGTTCAATGTGAAGAAGCAGATGGAGGAGTGCAGCGAAGCGCCGTTCTATGTGCTGGGGCCGTTGGTGACGGATATTGCGCCGGGGTATGACCATATTACGAGCGCGATCGGGGCAGCGATGGCGGGCTGGTATGGGACGGCGATGCTGTGCTATGTGACTCCGAAGGAACATCTGGGGTTACCGGATGCGGAGGATGTGCGCAATGGGCTGATTGCCTATAAGATTGCGGCCCATGCGGCGGATATTGCGCGGCATCGTCCGGGCGCACGCGATCGCGATGATGAACTGTCGGCGGCGCGGTATAACTTCGATTGGAATAAACAATTTGAGCTATCCCTCGATCCGGAACGTGCCCGCGAGTACCACGATGAAACCCTCCCCGCTGACATCTACAAAACTGCTGAATTCTGCTCGATGTGTGGGCCGAAGTTCTGCCCGATGCAAACGAAGGTAGATGCTGATGCCTTGACGGAATTGGAAAAATTCCTCGCGGCGGAAGATGCGAAAAAAGAACTGGCGGTGAAATAAGGGCGATCGCTCAAGGCCTAACCCTAGGCCTTGAAATCCCAGACCCTTTGCAGGACGAGAGGATAGGGCGACCCCCTATCCTTTTTTGTACCCGGTGTGTTTTTGGGGGTTGTGTGGCTCAATGGCGCGGTGGCTATGGAGCGATCGCCACCTGTCGCCGTAGATCATCCAAATCCAGGGCGGCCAAATGGGGGTAGACATTGGCAATGATGCCCGTCTCGCCGAGATAGCGGGTATTTGCGCCGGGACAGAGATAGTGCAGGGTTTCCGGGGTGAAGCGATCGCGCAACTTCGCCACACTGGCCAACTGGCGAAACCAGTGAAAGGTTTTCGGACGGCGCAGGGGCGCGATCGCATTCGTTGCCACCGGGAGGAGATGTCGCCCCGTGAACAAAACCCCGCCGTACTGCTCAAAATAGAGGCAACTGGAACCCGGAGAATAGCCTGGAGTCCAGAAGGCGAGCAGATCCGGAGAGAGGCGATAGTCATCCTGAAACGGTGTCACCGATCGCTCTGGAATCAGATAGGCCTCCTGTTCTTGGATGACCACAGAACAGTGAAACCGTTGCTGGATATGACCGAGGGAGGGTGCGATCGCATCACGATGGGTGATGAACAGTGCCGCCACCCCACCCTGCGCCGTTAAAAACTGTTCGAGTTCCTCCGTCCACAGGGGGCAGTCTACAATAATATTCTGGCCACTATTTTCTACAATGAAATAGGCCGCCCCCCCCGCAGTCTTGGGATCAACCGGTAGGGTAAAGATATCCGGTAACACCGCGTTCGGTGTGGGCCAATCCGCCGGGTGATCAGGATTGTGGTGTCCCGACAACGGTTGCATAGACTCTCCTAGTAATGATTTAGATACTGTATGGAAATTGTGGAAGTACTTCTGCTCCTTGTGTTGGGCATTATTAGTTACCTTATCGTGAAGCGCACCGTCGTGCAGCTTACCAATACCCCCGTTTGGCTGCTGTGGGCGACCTTGATGGCCCCGCCCGTGTGTCTCTCCCTGTGGATGGTAATTATGGGAGAAGATGAGCCGTTACCCTTGGCGGTGGCGTTGCTGCCCTTTGTGGTCTGTACGATTCTTTATTGGTGGTTGATTCAGCGGGGTCGCAAAGTTCCCCCCACCACAGCAACTCAGGACGGGGAAGCCGCCGAAAATGGCACCGCTTCACCCCTGGCGAAACTCGCCACAATCAAAGACCCCAACCCCTTAACCGCCGAAGAAGAAAAGAATTTGCGCACCTGTTTCCCCTGGGGGGTGTATTACCTCCAGGCGGTGGACTATCGCCCCCAAGCGATTCTCTGTCGGGGACGATTGACGACAAACCCAGAGGTGGCCTATCGGACAGTGCGGGATAATGTGGAATCGACCTTTGGCGATCGCTTTCTCCTCGTTTTTCAAGAAGGCCAACCCAATAAACCCTTCTTCGCCCTCGTCCCCAACCCTTGGAACAAAACCCAAACCCAACGCCACGCCGAACCCCTCAAACGCCCCCTCCTCGCCGCTGCCCTGCTGCTGATCACCCTGTTCACCACCACCGTTGTGGGCATGGATTTCGCCAACATCAGCCCCGACCAATTCCAAGCCGATCCCAGCCTGCTGCTCCAAGGCCTCGCCTACAGTGTGCCGCTGCTGTTGATCCTGTCGGTGCATGAATTTAGCCACTACGCCGCCTCAGTGCATTATCACGTCCGCACAACGCTGCCCTACTTCATCCCAATGCCCTTTTTCCTAGGGACATTTGGCGCGTTTATTCAGACGCGATCGCCCATGCCCCACCGTCGCGCCCTCTTTGATATCGCCTTCGCCGGGCCCATCGGTGGCTTCATCATCGCCCTGCCCCTGTTGATCTGGGGGCTGCACCTCTCCACCCCCGTCCCCCTCGAAGAAACGTCCAGCCTGCTCAATTTCAAATCCCTCGATCCGCGCTTTTCCTTCTTCCTAGGGGTATTAAGTCGGCTCACCCTCGGCAGTCAATTCACCCCCGAAATGGCGATCCAACTCCACCCCATCGCCGTCGCGGGCTATTTAGGCGTGATTATCACCGCGTTAAACCTGATGCCCGTCGGTCAACTCGACGGCGGCCATATTGTCCATGCCATGTTTGGGCAACGGATGGCCATGGGCATCGGCCAAGTGGCGCGGTTGATCATGTTGGTGTTGGGTTTTGTCCGCTCGGAATTTATTATTTGGGCGGTGTTCTTGCTGTTTATGCCCAACATGGACGAACCTGCCCTCAATGATGTCACCGAGTTAAACCAAGTCCGGGACGGTTTAGGGTTAGCCTCGTTGACGTTATTGGTGTTAATCCTGCTGCCGTTACCCGCAACCGTGGCGCAGTGGTTACAGATTTGAAGTCACCGTCCTTAATTTGCTGTGGTGGGCATTGCCCGCCTTACTACACCAGCAAGCTTGATTTTGTGGGCAAAGCGATCACTGTCGTCAGATTCGATGGGATTTGTAACCCATGGTTTACCCCTCTTTTTACGCTTGTCGGTGTACTACTTTCTATCTCTAGTTATCTTAATAAAGATCTCATAAGCTAATGCGTTATATTAATTGGCAGGATTTATCTGAACAAAATATTTATGTTAGCCAGGAATTACAAAGACCAATTATTGCCTCACTATGGAAAACATATCCTGAGATCACTCAATTATTGTTGCATAAATCAAGGCGTAAACAAGTTATTCGAGACCCAGAGCAAAAATTTGCGAAAGAGGCTGAAATACTCTATATAGATAGAGCCTTTCCCAACTACTGTCCTTGTTGCGGTGATACTTTCTCCCGTCTACATACAAAATCTGAGGATAATCGGTTTTGCTCAAGAGAATGTCATATTCTTTTTTCACAAGGTAAGGTCACTGGATATATTGAGGATGCAGATCTGGTAAATGCTTATTTCTCAGAAGTTGATATTGATCGATATCAAAATTCTATTGATATGCCCAGACTAGAGTTTATACTTATCTATCTTCGCTATTTGTTGGGATTAACCGATATCATCACACCCATAACTGAATTAGATTTAAGTGGTTGTATGAATTTTTCAGGCAATGACTTAGAATATATCTTTTTCCTATTTAATTACTCCCCGCTTGAAAATCATAAGGCTCTGTTTGCAGCATTACATATATTACATACAACGAAAACCTCAAAACGAGATTTAAGTGATATTGCAAACCAGCTTGATATTAGAAATAAAGGAAAATTCATAGATGGTCTTCAAATCTTACCTGAAATAGAATTAAAAAATTTTATTATAAAGGTAACAGACAGTCGTTATTGTCTTGAGGATTTGCGTGAATTTCTAGAAGCATATCAAAAGCCTTTTTTTACTCCTAATGATGGTTTTTCACTATACAATCTCAAACCAACGTTTCGTCATTTAAAAATTACTTTTCATCAGCTATCGCGCCTTGGATATACAATGATAGAAAGATTGGCACAGAAATCGCTGGGACTATGATAGCAATCCTAAATGATTATGGGACATCAAGAGATTAGTAGTACACCGACAAGCTTAAAAAGATGGGTAAAGCGATCGCGATCGTCAGATTTGATAGAATTTGTAACCCATAGTTTACCTACAATTTTAAGCTTGACGTTGCACTAAGTAGATCAGCCTTAAAGTAGTCAACTATGTTTCTGATTGTAAACAGAGCCAGGAGCCTTGCCTGACAAGGAGTACAGCAAGATTTATATTTCTCAATACAAGTGAGTTTTTCTACCCCTACCTACTTAAATGAACTCCTCACCCGAACAACATCATGTTTTCACGCTGGGCAGACCGTGGGCAAAATGCCCGCACACCAAAACCGTCTCCATCCTCTCCTTTGCACCTGATTCTCTATGGCAAACCCGGTTGTCATCTGTGCGAGGATCTCCAGGACAAACTTGAACAAATTGACATTCCCCTGGCATTGGAGGTGCGCGACATCACCACCAACCCCGATTGGTTTGCCGAATATCAATACACGATCCCCGTGTTGATCTATCGTCAGGGCGACGCAGAAATCCCGATTCCGCGCCTTTCGCCCCGCGCATCGGTGCAACAGGTGGCGCAAACGATCCAAAAATCGGTAAAACTATGAAGAAATCGTTAAAACCTGGGATCGCTCGGTTTTAGATTCGGTTGCGATCGCTAATTACCCGTGAGGAGTGCCGCCAATGAAATTACGTGAATTGCTCAGTCAAGTGCCGGGGTTGGATCTGCCCAACCATGCCGCCCTCGATCAAGAGGTGAAAGGACTTTCCACCAATTCCCACGCTTGTCAGGCGGGGGATTTGTTTATTGGAATGCCGGGGACGCGAGTGGATGGGGGTGAGTTTTGGAGTGGCGCGATCGCATCGGGGGCGATCGCTGCGATCGTCACGCCGGAAGCCGCCGCGAAATGTCCCCCCAAAGCCGGGGAATGCGTGATCCCCGTTGCGGATCTCGTGCATCAATGCGCCACGGTGGCGGCGGTCTTTTATGACAAACCGGCGACTCAAATGGCGATCGTCGGCGTGACCGGAACCAACGGCAAAACCACCACCACCCACCTGATCGAATACTTCCTCAACCCTGCCCCCACCGCCTTGATCGGCACACTCTACACCCGTTGGCCCGGCTACGAAAAAACCGCCGTCAACACCACCCCCTTCGCCATCGATCTCCAAGCCCAACTCGCCCACGCCCGGAATGCCGGCAGCCAACACGCCGTCATGGAAGTGAGTTCCCACGGTCTCCATCAGGGGCGGGTGAAGGCCTGTCCGTTCCGCGTGGCGGTGTTCACGAACCTGACCCAGGATCACTTGGACTATCACGGCACGATGGAAAACTATTTCCAAGCGAAGGCGTTGCTGTTTAACGATGAATATTTGCACGGGCGAGCGATCATCAATGCAGATGACCCCTACGGTCAGCGGTTGCTAGCACAATTGGGCGACAAAGCTTGGAGCTACAGCGTCAGCGATGCGACGGCGGATCTGTGGTTGAGTGATTTGGACTATGGCGCGACGGGCGTAACAGGCACGATCCACACGCCCCAGGGTGAGGCGCAATTCCAATCGCCGCTGGTGGGTCAATTTAATCTGGCGAACCTGCTAGCAGCGACGGGGGCGGCGTTGGAGTTGGGGGTTGCACTGGAGACGATCATGGCGCGGTTGCCGGAGTTCATGGGGGTTCCGGGGCGGATGGAGCGGGTGCAGATCAGCCCAGAGCAAGACATTACGGTGATTGTGGACTATGCCCACACCCCCGATAGTTTGGAGAATTTATTAAAAGCGGCGCGGCCCTTTATTCCGGGGCGGTCGATCTGTGTGTTTGGCTGTGGGGGCGATCGCGATCGCACCAAACGCCCCATCATGGGTAAAATCGCCGCCGACCTCTCGGATCTGGCCGTCGTCACCTCGGACAATCCCCGCACCGAAGACCCCGACCAAATCCTTAAGGATGTTGTCGCAGGAATTCCCACGACCGCAGAGCCGATGGTGGAGGGCGATCGCGCCGCTGCCATCCGTCAAGCGATCCTCACGGCGCACCCCGGTGACGGGGTCTTAATCGCGGGGAAAGGTCACGAAGATTATCAAATCCTCGGCACCGAAAAAATCCACTTCGACGATCGCGAACAAGCCCGCGCCGCCCTCAGCGATCGCGCTCACGGCTAGGATCAAAGGGTGCGATCGTCATCGTGGGGGCATGATCACCGCTGCTCCATGGAACATCGGTGATCATGGGGGGATGGTTGTCACGTTAAACTGAAACTTGCACGGCAAATCACCCACATTCCATCATCACAAGTCCCCTTCATTCTTTTTCTGAAGAGCATGACCCCTGTCCTCTCTCAATCCCTAACCCTAGAAGACTTTCTGGAGTTACCTGAGCTTGAACAATCACCCGCCTGGGAATATGTCGCCGGCCATGCTGTTCAAAAGCCAATGCCTAAATTACGACATTCCCTTTTACAAAAACGTCTGCTAACTCAACTCGATGGCCTCAACGAAAACTATTTAACCCTTCCCGAACTGCGTTGTACCTTTGGCGGTCGCTCGATTGTCCCGGATGTTGTGATGATTTCGTTCAATGCGATTCAGTTTAATGAATTGGGTGAACCCGAAGATCAGTTTCTCACTGCACCAGATTGGGCGATCGAAATCCTGTCACCTGACCAAAGTAGTAACCGCGTCATTGACAATCTTTTGCATTGCTTGAAACATGGTTCAAAATTAGGCTGGCTAGTTGATCCAAATGATTATTCAGTGCTAATTTTAACCGCCCCACAGGATGTTAAAATCTGCCGAGGCGATCAGTTATTACAAGTCTTACCTGATCTAGAGTTACAACTCACCGCGCAAGATATCTTTAATTGGTTAAAGCTAGGCAAAAAAGAATAATTCAGTAGAATACAACTAACGTTGTACTTCGACGATCGCGAACAGGCCCGCGCCGCCCTCAGCGATCGCGCTAACGGATAGGATCAACAGGGGGGCGATCGTGCCTTGGCAACGAGGTGTGATCGCTTTTTCTCCGCCGATCAGCAAAACCGCCTCGCCCAATTAATGAATCAATGGCGCACCGCCCGCGATCAAAATCACACACTGAATCCTGACCAACAAAACGAACTCGACGATCTTGTTGATGCGGAGTTGGAGGGGGCGTGCGATCGTACTCAGTTCTTATTTGTTGTATAGTACGGTTAAAGTTGGTTTTTTAGGTAATGGCTACTTCCGACATGATCATTGATAACTCCGAAGAGCAAGATATCGATAACTCCGAAGAGCAAGACATACCACCGACCCGTTACTACATCACAAGTTATGGGGCTGATTATCCCGTAGATGGATTGGTTAAGAGAATTGAACGCGGGGATATCATTGTTCCTAATTTTCAAAGAGCTTATGTATGGAAGATAGAGCAAGCTTCTCGTTTCATTGAGTCTCTTTTACTCGGTTTGCCTGTACCCGGCATTTTTTTGGCAAAGGACGAAAACAATAAACTGATCATTATTGACGGACAGCAACGACTTAGAACACTAGAGTCTTTCTATAAAGGCATTTTCGTTGATGATAAAGTTTTTAAACTCAGTGGTGTTGCCAAACAGTTTGAAGGCGTAACCTATAAAACCTTACTAGCTTCTGATCGTAGAATGCTAGATGATTCAATCATTCCAGCAACTATTGTTCGACAAGAGGAGCCAGAGGAATCTGATCTCAATCAGAGTAGTATCTATCATATTTTTGAGAGACTCAATACAGGTGGATCAAAGCTTTTTCCTCAAGAAATTCGCTCATGTATCTATTACGGAGAATTTAATAATTTTCTTGATAAACTTAACAAGAACGAAGTTTGGCAAAAGATCTTTCAAGGCAAAGATGATGTACATAAACCAGATATTGGAAGAAGAATGAAAGATCAGGAGCTAATCTTAAGATTCCTGGCTCTTTATTTGGATTTTGATAACTACAAAACATCCAACATGAAAGAATTTTTGAATAACTTTATGCTCAAAAATCGTAATCTTGAGCAGCATTCTTCATTCGATCTAACTTTAATTTTCACATCTGCGATTGACGTGATTTATCAATCAATTGGAATCAAAGCTTTCCGCCCACGACGTGGACTTCATGCAGCAGTTTTTGACGCTATCATGGTTGGCTTGGCAAAGCGTTTAAAAGATAAAGGTAAAATTCAAGACTTGAACGCATTTTCTAGAGCTTACGAACAACTCTTGGAAAGTGAAGAGTTCCGAGAAAAAAGCATTAATTCAAGACAAATTTCTGACATTAAGAATGTCAAAGCAAGAATTGATTTAGCCACTGAAGCCTTCATGAATGTGGTATGAGTTCATGGAAATTAGAAGGTCAAAAATAAATTATCACCAAAATAAGACCAAGCTCAATAACTTAATTGAAAGTGTAAAATCACTACAAGATGATGGATTAAAAAATGAATTAGGGCGCTATATTTGTATTCGTATATCTGGATTAATAGAAAAAACGATTATCTCTTTCTATGAAGATTATACCCAAAATAAATCTAGCCCTGAGATTCATAAGTATGTCTCAAAAAGACTACAAGGTTTTCAGAATCCAAACATAAATAAAATCATAACACTAGCACGAGACTTCAATGATGCTTGGGGCAATGAAATTGAAGATTTAGATGATGGAATAAAAGCAGCAGTAGATAGTATTGTCGCGATCCGAAATAATGCCGCTCACGGTGGCGAGCAAAATACCCGATTACAAAAGATTGAAGAATATTATAAACTCACTTTAAAGCTGCTCGATCATATTCAACAACAGTGTGATCTGTAGCATATATTCATCAAGTTCATTGCTAGTTTGAATCACTGAAGAGGGTAAGACAAAAACACCCTCTTCAGTGAACTTATTTACTCTGCGCCTTCGATGGGGGCGAAGCCTTGGCGTTGGATGTTTTCGGTGATCGTGCGGGGTTCGAGGAATTGGAGGAGGTAATCGGGGCCGCCTGCTTTTGAGCCGACACCGGAGAGCTTGAAACCGCCGAAGGGTTGCCGCGCCACGATCGCACCCGTGATATTGCGGTTAATGTACAGATTGCCCACCTCGAACGCCTTGCGGGCCGCCTCAATGTGGGAGGGCGTGCGGGAATAGATCCCACCCGTCAGGGCGAAATTCGTGTTATTCGCCACCGTCAGCGCCTCATCAAAACTGTTCACCGGAATCACCGCTAAGACGGGGCCGAAAATTTCCTCCTGGGCAATGACCGCATCCGGAGCCACCCCCTTGAAAATCGTCGGCGGCACAAAGTAACCCGGTTCCGGCTTCAGCCCTTGGAAGGCAATTTCCGCGCCCTCTTTACCCGTTTCGATGTAGCCCAAAATCCGCGTTTGAGCCTTGTCATCCACCACCGGGCCCACCGTGGTACTGGGGTCGATCGCTGGGCCCACATTGAGGGACTTCGCGGCTTCCACCAGACGCTCCAAAAAGGCATCGTAGACCGGCGCGAGGACGATCGCCCGCGAACAGGCCGAACATTTTTGTCCCGTGTAGCCGAACGCCGAGGAAATCACCCCCGCCACGGCTTGGTCAAGGTCAGCACTTTCATCAATGATGATCGCGTTTTTGCCGCCCATCTCTGCAATCACCCGCTTTAGGTGCTTCTGGCCGGGTTGCAGTTTCGCGGCTTCGGCATAGATGTGACAGCCCACCTCTTGGGAGCCGGTGAAGGCGATCAGGTGGACATCCGGGTGCGCCACCATGTGATTGCCGACGCTGGAACCGGGGCCGGGCACGTATTGGAAGACACCGGCCGGAACGCCCGCTTCGATCAGCACTTCGCTAATTTTGGCGGCGATCACCGAGGAGGGGGCGGCGGGTTTGAGCAGGGTACAGTTGCCCGCGACGATCGCAGCCACGGTCATGCCAGTGGCGATCGCCATCGGGAAATTCCACGGCGAAATCACCAACGCAATCCCACGGGGTTGGTAGTGGTAGCGGTTCGTTTCCCCGGCCAAATCATAGCTAAAGCCCTGATCGAGCCGTTCCATTTCGTCGGCGTAGAAGCGGCAAAAGTCGATCGCTTCGGACACTTCCGCATCAGCCTGGGGCAGGATTTTACCCACCTCCAGACAGATCCAGCCGGAAAGCTCGTGGCGGCGACGCTCCATAATGTCGGCGGCTTTGCGCAGCACGCCCGCCCGTTCGCGCACGGGGGTGTCGCGCCATTGGGGGAAGGCGGCTTTGGCGGCGGCGAGGGCTTGATCGGCTTGCGCTATGGAAATTTGCCCGACTTTACCCACCAATTCGCTGGGGTTGGAGGGGTTCACCGAGTCGAGATAGGTTTCGGTTTGCACATATTTGCCGTTGATGTAGGGTTGGATGCGTTGGCCGAGTTGTTCGCGGACTTGGGCGAGGGCGGTTTTAGCGGCGGCGCGTAAGTCTGCGTTGGCATAGTCGGTGTCGGGGGCGTTGGGATAGGCGGCTTTGGCGATCATGGGGCGATCGCTCTCCACTTTGGGCGGCGCGATCAATTCCTCCACGGGGTAATCTTCCGAGTTCAACCGTAGGAAGGAGGTATTCGCCGTATTTTCCAGCAGACGGCGGATTAAATAGGACATTCCCGGCAGCAATTCCCCATAGGGCGCATAAACTCGGACGCGATGGCCGCGCTTCACCAAAGCCTTGGCCAATTGGTCGCCCATCCCATAGAGCACTTGCATTTCAAAGCGGCGGCGGGGAATGTTGAGGGTTTCCGCGATCGCCATCGCCCGCGCTTGGGTGCGCACATTATGGGAGCCGATCGCGGCGTAGAGATACTCGTGATTTTCGAGCAAAATCTGCATCAGGCTTTCATAGTTGCGATCGGTTTCGGCCTTTTGGTTAAACACGGGTTGGGGCCAATCATGCTGCACGGCGATAATCGTTTCTTGATCCCAATAGGCTCCTTTGACGAGGCGAATCGTGATCGGCTTGCCGCGTGTTTTTGCCCATTCAACGAGACCTTTTAAATCCCGTTCGGAGTCGCGTAAATAGCCCTGAATCGTCATACCGAGATCGGTGCGATCGCGAAATTCCTCTTCCATTAGTAACTCTTTCAAAATCGCCAAGGTCATATCCTTGTAGCGATACTGCTCCATATCGAAATGAATCGCCGCGCCCACTTCTTTGGCTTTGCGGAGCAGGGTACGAATGCGATCGCACACCTTCGCCTTACTCCCTTCGGGATCGAGGGGGTCAAACTGCGAATAAAACGCTGTCAACTTCACGGAAACCTGCACTTTTGCCAAGTTTTCCCCATCGGCTTCGTCAATTTGGGGAATGGTTGACCACTTTTGCGCCGCTTTACTCAGTTCCGTAATCAGTTCCACATAACGATTTAAATACAGTTCCGCTTCCGCTTCGGTGATCACCGCTTCACCGAGTAAATCCAAGGTGAAAGCAAGTTTATCTTTGCGGAGTTTTTCAATCGTTTTAATCGTTTTGGGAATTGTCTCACCGGCAATATATTTATAGGCCAAGGTTTTCACCGCTTGCTCTACCGTCGTCGCGGCCAATTGAGCCGGAGGTGAATCCGCTTCGGCAAAACTAATCATTTTCTTGAGCATATCGGGTAGTTCTACATCCTCATGGCTCATGTATTCCTGAAAATGCCGCGCAATTTCCGGCTTACTTTTGAGCGCAGGCAGGCAATCAATGAAGCTGAACAGTTGATAACGCAAACTCGGATTTGACATCGTCCAATCGAGCATTTTGTCATCCAAACGCATTTGATCGCGCATTTGGGCAAAGAGCGATCGCTTCTCCCGCGTTGCCGCAATTAATTCGCGGGCAATCTCTAGGGTTTTGGGTTCATATTGGGTTTGCGGAACATCTAAAACCATCGCAATGAATAACTCCTAATGGTGTACAGAATAAAAAGGGCTATGGGTAACGGGTCTAAAACAGAGGAAGAGATCTGAGGATTCACAGACAGATCGAAGCGGCACTGGCTTCGCTCGTCAGACCATGGGGTGCGCAATCTGGAGATAGCGACGGCCACGGAAGATCAATCGTGTCCCATATTCGGCGGACAGGCATCCCCGTTGAGACCGTTGAACAGCGTCAAACTGGCGGGTTCATCCTACAATCGTTCTCCCTCACTGATCATTCTATCGGGTGTATTCTCCTGTCATGGTGATCGGTGGACAAGATTTCAGGGTTCTTACTGAGGCGATCGCTCTGTATTTTCGTCAGTCTAGGGGGAATCCCTCGATTTTTCTCCTGGGGTAAACTAAAGAATACCTTAGGCCCATTGCCTCAATCGTAGCGGGGTTCGTCTTCTGTCTCTACGCTCTATTTTCTGCATCTACGCTTAATGTATTATTGCCCTGCGATCGCAGATCAAGAGATCTTGAATTCAGCCAAAATACTCTCAATTTACTACCCTTTGGACGTTGTGTTCTCAGTGAAATGATAGTGAAATGATAGTGAAATAATGATGGGAGTTTGATCGCTTGAGACAAAACAAGGATTAGTCCTTGCACTCCTACCATAATCATGCGGTTACGTTTTTTGAGGTTTGAAACCCGTCTGATCCTGATGTCCTTTGGTGCTGTGATTAACCCTGGCTAACATTTTCGTTAAATCTTTATATGTGATTCAACCTTTCAAAACATAATCGTAAGGATTCAGGTAGCAGGGATGAGGGAAGGCATGGAGACTTGCTCAGGAGAAGCCGTCGCCATCAAAGCTTGTTTCAAGAAACTCAACACCGAACGCCCTTGAGTCCGACAAGTCTGAATCACACTCAGTAACCTTGCCGTCTGGGCAAAACCTGCCATCGAACGCGAGCCACCACAAACCTTACGCTTGGTTACAGCCAACCGCAACGAGCGTTCCGCACGATTATTATCCGGGGGAATTTCTGGATGGGACAGGAAATACCACCACTGATTTGCCTTATCGCGTAGAGAGCGCAATAACAAGCCCGCCTCATGCCCAGCCAGGGGGAGCCAATGCTCCACAGCCGCCTTCACCTCATAGATAAAGCCCGCCGCCCATTGATGATAGGCAGCCCCATCCTCGGTTTCACGCCACTGACGATGCTGCTCAAAGGCTGTGTCAATCAAATCCAGGAATGCCTTCGCCAACTCTGGATTTTTTCCATGCCTGAGCTTGCAGACTTTCTTGAAGTGCCGCCTCAGATGAGCCAAGCACTTCTGCTGGGCTTTCACCTCATAACCGTTGTACACACTGAAGTCATCAGAGACGAGTACACCATCAAAGCTTCGACCTAATAGGGTCTCTAATTCCGCCCTTGAACGAGTATCAGCGGCGTGGAAGAGGCAAAAACCCACCCCACACACTACCCACATCCACTCTTTCACTCCCTTGACTAGCCATGGTGTTTCATCCACTTGGGCGTAGTCTTGGTGTTTCACCCAGTTTCCCAGTTCCTCTACTGTCGGCTTAACGCTTTGGGATGCCCTTTCGTTGGTCGCTTGTAATGTCCCTACTCCCACGGTGATATTCCCCAGTTCCTCTAGGAATTCCTGCTGCTTTTCATAGCTCATGTGAGCGTAGTTCCCCAACCACACCAACAGGGATTGCAGTCCGGCTCCTAAGCTTTGACCTCCCAGCACTGGCGGCGGTAACTCTCCCCATGTTTCCTGTCCACATCGGCTACAACAGCAGCACTGCTGCTCATACTCCACTACTTCTATGGCGGGTTGGATTAACTCGGCTACTTCATGGCGGCGCGTTTTTCGGGGGACTAGGCTCAACTCTTGGCTCCCACAGTACCCACACACTTGTGCTCGCACCATTTCGTAGCGGTCTATTCTGCCAAACCCTTTGCGAGTTTTTCCCTGATGACCGGGTTGCCCACCGGGTTTACGCTTTCCTTGGCTTGGTGGCTCTTTTTCTGGGGGTTGGTGTTCTGAGCGTTTGTGGATGTCGCTTGATGGGGGTTTCGATGAACTCTCGCTATCGCTGTTGGCGTTGTTCTTGAGCCGCTCTATTTCCCAGACTAGTTGCTGAATAATCTCTTGTTGCCGCAACACCAGTTCCACCAGCACCTCTGATGATGCTTGTCTCAGTTGCTCTCGTTCGACGGCTGGGGGAATCTCGATGGGCTTCATTGTGCTAACCTAGCTGTTTTTCTGATTTGTCAACCCCCCCCACCTGAATCCTTACACATAATCGATTTTTATGACCTTGTTATCACAAAATGAATTATGTGAAATTGACTAAAACTCCCCATGCGTAACCAGATTTTGAATCCAGACCGTTTTTTGGTTTTAATTGTGGACGATGTTGCTCGCAATCTCCAAATCCTTGAAGCCATTCTGCGGCCCGAAGGCTATGCACTCACCTTTGCTAACAGCGGAAAACAAGCCTTAAAACGGGCGAAGCAGGCTAAACCCGACTTAATTTTGCTGGACTTAATGATGCCAGATATCGATGGCCTTGATGTTTGTGAAACTCTGCAATCAGACTCTCATTGCTGCAATATTCCAATTATTTTTTTAACGGCAAGCCCCAATCAAGATCATGTGGTGAAGGCGTTTAATGTGGGAGCAGTGGACTATGTGACTAAACCGTTTCAATCCCAGGAACTCTTGGCACGAATCAAGACCCATTTACTATTGCGGCAAACGCTACAGGAATTACAAGCAGCACTCGCCCAAGTGGAAGCCCTGTCCCGTACGGATTCGTTAACAGGAATGTTGAATCGCTATCGGTTTATGGAGATTGTGCAACAGGAGTTTGATCGGGCAGTGCGCTCCGGTACGCCGTTTTCACTACTGTTGTTGGATCTCGATCACTTTAAGCGGGTGAATGATACCTATGGGCATTTGGTGGGGGATTTGGTGTTAAAAAAAATTTCGCATCAGTTACAGGCTGAGGTGCGCAGTGTTGATGCGGTGGGACGATTTGGGGGGGAGGAGTTTGTGGTGGTGTTGCCGTCGATGGAGCTTGCCGATGCGGAGGCGATCGCTCAACACATTTGTCAACACATTGCATCATTGGTGATCACAATTCCCACAGGGACACTACAGGTGACGGTGAGCATCGGCATTGCTGGTTATACCCCAGAGGATCAGACGGTGGAACAGGTGATTAATCGTGCGGATCAGGGCCTGTATGCAGCGAAAGCCCAGGGCCGCAATACCTATTGTTTTGGGCAAAATATCATGAGAATTTCCTAAGGCAGAGTCAAGACTGAATATTCGGATCGCCTTGAATGTCCCAAGCTCAATGGGACGGTGCGTTACACTTCGCTAACAGCATCCCACTGTTGCGGCACAGCTAAAGTGATGCTTGATTGTAAGGTGGTCGAGGCGACTTAAACTCCGGCTATCACTGCAATTCAGCAATCCGCCGTAACCCACTGATTGACGTATGGTGTAACACTACTGCTTCGACACCGCCAAAAAAGGGGCGCATCCGTGAAGACAATCATCGAGACATCCAACAGCGGGGAAATTTTGCCCCCATCCTTACTCACAACCCTAGCACTCTCCTGTCGCACCCTCTCCAACGGCAACACCCAGAAAATCCTGGTCAACCGTACCCTGAGAGACAGCGATCGCAGCAATGTCGGTCACACAGTATCAGCATGGTGGGCGGCTGCGCCCCTGGAGACGACAAACCGAGAGCAAGAGGGATTTTGAGGGTGCGATCGCCCCCCTAGTCACGAAAATCTCTAGCTTGGGAATTATCGGGAATTATTAAAATATATTAAACTTAACCCAATTCAATATCATCCTCAGCCCACCGCATCAGACATCGCCGTTCGAGTGTTTGTTACCTAATCACGATAAAAACGTCAATATGATTGCTCCAGAACAAGTTAACAAGATCGTTTGGAATCAACACCACGACCCCTTTGAGGTACTGGGCCCCCACCCCCTCGAACAAAACGGCACGATCAAAAATTGGGTTGTGCGTGCCTACCTCCCCAACGCCGACAAAGTTTGGGTACTTTGTCCGGACGAACACAAAGAATACTTGATGCAAGCCGTGCATCACCCCCACTTTTTCGAGTGCAAAATTGACACCCCCGAACTCGCCAACTACCAACTCCGCATTCAAGAAGGCAAACACGAGCGTGTCGTTTATGACCCCTACGCTTTCAAATCCCCCCAACTCACAGACTTTGACCTTCATCTCTTCGCCGAAGGTAACCACCACCGTATCTACGAAAAAATGGGAGCGCACCCGCTCACCGTTGAAGGCGTTGCCGGGGTTTACTTTGCCGTTTGGGCCCCCAATGCCCGCAACGTCTCCGTTGTCGGAGAATTTAACAACTGGGATGGCCGCCTCCACCAGATGCGCAAACGGGGGAACGGCACCTGGGATCTCTTCGTGCCCGAAGTCGCCGTCGGCACCAAATATAAATACGAAGTCAAAAATTGGGAAGGACATATCTACGAAAAATCCGACCCCTACGGCTTCTACCAAGAAGTGCGGCCCAAATGCGCCTCCATCGTCGCGGATCTAGACAGCTTTGAATGGCATGATGCGGAATGGCTCGAACAACGCCGCAGCACAGAACCCCTCAAGCACCCCATTTCTGTGTATGAAATGCACTTAGGGTCATGGCGGCACGAATCGATTGACTATCCCGCTCAATATTGCAACGGCAACGGCGAACCGATCCAGGTGAATGACTATAAGCCCGGTGCTCGGTATCTCACCTATTACGAAATGGCGGACCGGCTCATTCCCTACATCAAGGAGATGGGCTTTACCCACATCGAACTGCTGCCCGTGGCGGAACATCCCTACGATGGCTCCTGGGGCTACCAAGTCACGGGGTACTATGCACCCACGTCACGCTATGGCCCGCCGGAAGACTTCATGTATTTTGTGGATCAATGCCACGCCGCCGGGATTGGGGTGTTGGTGGATTGGGTTCCGGGACACTTCCCGAAAGATAGCCATGGCTTGGCGTTCTTTGATGGGTCTCACCTCTACGAATACGACGATCCTCGGATTGGGGAACATAAGGAATGGGGCACGCTGGTCTTTAACTATGGCCGGAATGAGGTGCGGAATTTCTTGGTGTCCAATGTGCTGTTTTGGTTTGACAAGTACCACATTGACGGAATTCGGGTGGATGCGGTGGCTTCGATGCTGTATCGCAACTATTTCCGCAAAGATGGGGAATGGACGGCGAATATCTACGGCGGCCATGAGCACTTAGAGGCGCGGGAGTTTATCTGTCAGTTCAATAGTGTGCTGTTTAACTATTATCCGGGGGCGTTGTCGATCGCGGAAGAATCGACGGATTGGCCGATGGTGTCTTGGCCGACCTATGTGGGGGGTTTGGGCTTCAACCTGAAGTGGAATATGGGTTGGATGCACGATATGTTGGATTATTTCAGCATGGACCCCTGGTTCCGTCAGTTCCACCAAAATAACGTCACGTTTAGTATGTGGTACAACCACAGCGAAAACTATATGCTGGCGTTGTCTCACGATGAGGTGGTGCATTGTAAGAGCAATATGATCGGCAAGATGCCGGGGGATGAGTGGCAGAAGTTCGCCAATGTGCGATCGCTCTTCGCCTATATGTTCGCCCACCCCGGCAAGAAAACCCTGTTCATGAGCATGGAGTTTGGGCAATGGAGTGAGTGGAATATCTGGAGTGATCTGGAATGGAACCTGCTCGAACATACCGCCCACCAACAACTGAAGCAGTTCTTCACCGACCTCAACGCTCTTTATAAACGGGAACCGGCTCTCTATCAAAAAGACTACGAGCAAGAAGGGTTTGACTGGATCGACTGTAGCGACAGCAGCCATAGTGTGGTGTCGTTCATCCGTCGCAGCCATGATGATCAGAATTTCATCGTTGCGGTCTGTAACTTCACCCCCCAACCCCACAGCCATTACCGCGTTGGTGTGCCGGAGTTGGGTTTCTACACGGAAATCTTCAACAGTGATGCGGGCCAATACGGCGGCAGCAATATGGGGAACCTCGGCGGTAAATGGGCCGAAGAATGGGGCTACCACAATCAACCCTATTCCATTGATCTTTGCTTGCCGCCTTTGGGGGTGTTGATGTTCAAGATCGATCGCGTCAAAACGGCGGCGGCATTTGCCCCACCGGAAGCCGAGGCGGTGGATGTGAGTGTGACAACGGTGGACGAGACCACCAGCACGACGGCGAGTTAATGCGTTCACTCTGAAGGGCATCAGTCCTCGGTTTAGCTGAATCCTGAGATCCCATTTCCGATGTTGGAAATGGGATTTGTTCTGATTTCTTATTCCCTTACCCCTATTTTGATCATGAATCGATTTCAGCGGCGACGGTTTTTACAGCAAATGGGACTGGGAACGATCGCACTCTGGGCCACCCTGGCCAGTTGCGGCAATCGGACGCGCTCCTTAGGGGCGGGTCAAGGTCGCTCGGTGTTGGTGGTGGGGGCGGGGATCGCAGGGTTGGCGGCGGCTCGTGATTTGGCGGATCAAGGCTTTGTGGTGACGGTGTTGGAGGGGCGCGATCGCATCGGGGGCCGGATCTGGACAGACCGCAGCCTTGGCGTGCCCATGGACATGGGAGCGAGTTGGATTCATGGCCCCGACGGCGACAACCCAATCACGCCCCTGGCTAGTGCGGCGGGTGCGCCCACCTTCGTCACCGACGACGATCGCGTCGTCGTCTATCGCCCCAATGGTGAACCCGTGACCGATGGGGAACTAGAACGGGCCGAAGCGCAATACCATCAACTCCTCAAGCGTCTCGCCCGCTACAGTGAAGACCAAGACCGCGACCTCTCCATTGCCGCTGCGCTGCGGGCGATCGCTCCCGATGCGATCGCCGATCCCCTGCTGCGCTATCACCTCACCAGTTGGCTCGAATTTGATGCCGGGGGCGATATTGAGGATCTTTCGGCCTGGTATTGGAACGAAGATGAAGCGTTTCCCGGTGCGGATGTGATTTTGCCGGGGGGCTACGATGCCGTGGTGAACTACCTGGCTCAGGATTTAGCGATCCAACTCAATCACACCGTAGAAGCCATTACCCACACCAAAAATGGGGTAGCGATCGCCACGAACCACGGCGAGTTTAATGCCGATTATGCCGTGATTACCCTGCCGTTGGGGGTGCTGCAAAGCGGGGCGGTGACAATTACCCCAGAGTTGCCGTCATCCATGCGCCGCTCCCTGGCGAAACTCCAGATGGGCCATGTCAATAAAGTCGTGTTGCAATTTCCGCGTCCGTTTTGGGATGAAACCCAACAGTATTTT
Organism: Spirulina major PCC 6313; assembly: GCF_001890765.1. Classification (NCBI taxonomy): domain Bacteria; kingdom Bacillati; phylum Cyanobacteriota; class Cyanophyceae; order Spirulinales; family Spirulinaceae; genus Spirulina; species Spirulina major. The sequence continues at coordinate 729,767 of NZ_KV878783.1, forward strand.
GGCTATGCTCACCCCGAAAAAGGCAAGTACAGCTACTTTTTAAATGCCCGTACCTTTAGCGATGCACCGGTGTTAATGACCTTTGGGCTGGGGCGGGCGGGACTGGCGTTAGAACAGCAGACGGAGGAGGCGATCGCCGCTGACGTGATGAGCGTTCTGCGCATTCTCTTCGGCCCCAATATTCCAGAGGTGGAGCGTCTCCTTGTCTCCCGTTGGACAGCCGACCCCTTGAGTCGCGGGTCCTACTCCTACGCCGCTGTGGGCGCAACCCCGGATGATTTCGCGACCCTTGGGCGTTCGGTGAATGAGGTGCTCTTTTTCGCCGGCGAACATACCCATCCCACCTATCGGGGCACTGTCCATGGGGCGTATCTGTCCGGACAACGGGCGGCGGCCCAAGTGGCTCAACGGTTCAGTGATTAATACCAAACCTGTTCATAAATCAACCCTTTAAAAGTGTTGATTTATGAACAGAATAGATCCCATCGGATCGAGGGGTCTTACAGTAATAAATAGGACTGTTATCTCTCTTTATCCTGAAGCGCAACGAAACCGCAAGGAGGATCACACCTCACCTAGAATCAAGCATATTCACATCATCAATCGTTTCATCATTCCAAACGACTGTAATCAAAATTCACCCAGCTTGATGGGATTTGTCAGTCATCTTTTTTGGGTTCTAAAGCGGTTTTCATAAAATTGCGGTACAAAGATCCCCCTCAATCCCCCTTAAAAAGGGGGAAGTAGCGTTCTCATCTTTTCGCAATCCGCTATAAAGAGAATAAAACTCACAGGTGGTGCTTGTCGTCAACTCCTAAAGAGAATCAACATTGCGAGGATTAGGGTAGCATCAGGCTCGCTGTCAAGCTGAGGAGTGCGATCGCAATTTCTAACCAATTGAAGCATCAGCACTTTGATTAATTGGTTTGAGCATCACCGGAGGGAAGATCATGAACTTAAAAGGAAAAATCCAACTGTTTAGCGTATTGCCTGCGCTGTTATTTGGCGTATTGGGTGGACTGTCCATTGGTGGTTTTGCGTTGATGAATCACCAGATTCGCACGATTTATGACGATCGCATTATTCCGATGCAACAGTTAAAAACGGTGTCCGATGCCTATGCGGTGTCGATTGTGGATGCGACGAATAAGGTGAATGTGAACATTCTCACCCCGGAGGAGGCGTTGGAGTCGATTGAAACGGCGCGATCGCAAGTTGAAACCACCTGGACATCCTATCGAGGAACCCGGCTGACCCCTGCCGAGGCGGAACTGGCCCAGGAAGCCGAGGTGTTATTTGCCCAATCTGAATCCGAACTGGATCGCTTGGTGGCGGTGCTACGCCGTGGCGATCGCGAGCAATTAAGTGAGGTAGACCGCGACATTTACCGTTTCATTGACCCGATTACGGCGAAGGTGCAAGAACTGATCGAGTTGCAACTCGATACCGCCGCCGCCGAGCGTTTAATCGCAGCCCAAATCTTTCAGTGGATTTTACGAATTTTTATTCCGCTGTTGGTGATTACGATGGGGGTGATGCTGTCACCGCTCCGGCGGTTAATTTCTCAGGCCATCACCTCGACCTTAGAAGAAATGGTAAACACGGTGGCGACCACGAGTGAAGAGATGGCGAGTGTGGCGGTGAAGCAGGATAGCGTCGCGGCTCAACAGGCATCGTCAGTGCAGGAAACCACAACGACGATGAATGAATTGGAGGTCTCGTCTCAAAAATCGTCGCAGCAGGTGGCGGCGGTGGTGAGTCGGGCCCAAGAGGTGTTTGAGTTGGCGCAACAGGGCAGCTTGACGGCGAGTCGTACCTTAGCGGAAATTAATCACCTGCAAACAACGGTGGCGGAAGTGGTTCAACACAATCAACAACTAATCGAACAGTCTGAGGCCATTGAAAGCATTTCTCGGCTGGTGGATGATATTGCCCAACAAACGAATATGCTGGCGTTAAATGCCTCGATTGAGGCGGTGCGGGCTGGGGAGCAAGGACGGGGGTTTGCGGTGGTGGCGACGGAAATCCGGAAACTGGCGGAACAAACCCAACAATCGACGCAAAATATTAGTGGGCGGATTAAAGCGATTCAACAGGTGATTCAGATGACGGTGGCGATCGCAGACCAAAGTAGCCAAAGTGTAGCGACGAGTGTAGCCCTAACCCGTGAAACCTCCCAAACTTTTGAGGGGGTGAATCAGGCGATTGGGGATGTGGTGCTCAGTGGTCAACAGATTGCCCAAAGTATTGAGCAAGAGGCCCTGGCGATCGCCCAAGTGGTCGATGCGATGAATCAAATTAATCAAGGAGCCCAAGAAACCGCCTGGGGCATTAGCCAAACCAAACAAGTCACCCAACAGTTAAATAAAACCACCCTCACCCTCCAAGCCTTAGTCTAAGCTGCGATTCCGACTGAATTATTTATTCTCAATTCCACGGTATGCCCATGTTTATCGAAGACGAAGAACTCCGGAATCTTTATAAAACCGCGAGTGAAGAGCATTTGCAAAAACTCGAAGCAGGTCTCCTTCAACTCGAAAAACAACCCGATCAACTGTCGTCCCTGGATGAATTGCTGCGGGAAGCCCACAGCTTAAAAGGGGATTCGCGGATGTTGGGGGTGAATTCCGTCGAGAAGCTGATCCATCAGATGGAGCATACCCTGGGGGAAGTGCAGCGGGGTGAGGTGGTGATGACCCCGGAATTGAGCGATCGCTTCTACCACGGCCTCGACGCAATTCAAAAACTCGTCACCGAAGCCGTCACCGGCGAACCCAGCGGCGTAGACACCTTCCACATCCTCGCCCAACTGATGGGAGCTGCCCCGCCCCCCACGGCCGAACAAGCCGCTGCGCCCCCAATTCCTGACGCTGCCCCCCCGCCCCCCGCCGACCCCATCGAGGCGGAAGCCCCGCCCCGCCCCGCCCCCATCCCACCCGACTCCGAACCGGAGCATTCCCCCGAACCGGAACCCCCAGCATCGGACAACGCAGCCGCCGCCAGTCCCCCGCCCCCAGCGGCAACCCCTGCCCCCACCATCACCACCACCGTTACCCCCGTCACCGCGTCCCCATCCACCCCCGCCAGCCCAAAAACCGGAGCCGAACCCTACCGCATCGAGACGATCCGCGTTGCCACGAGTCACCTTGATGACCTAATCACCCAAACCGGAGAACTCACCGTCACTAAAATTCGGATTGCCCATGTGGCCTCGGAACTCGATGCGGTGGTGAATGCCTGGGATGAGCTTAAAACCCGGGCCGGAACGCAAAACACCGAGGTCAATCAAGCCCTAACCGAACGCTTGGATCATCTGTTGCAGCAGTTGAAGCTTTCGACCCAAGAAAATGCAACGCGGTTGGACATGATTGCCAACAACTTAGAAGATCAGATTCGGACGCTGCGCCTGTTGCCCCTGTCGAATATTTTTCAACTCTTTCCGCGCATGGTGCGGGACTTGGCGAAACAGCAAGAGAAGCAGATTGATCTGGTGATTGAGGGGGGAGACACGACGGCGGATAAGCGCATTCTGGAGGAAATGAAAGATCCCCTGATGCACATTATCCGGAATGCCATTGACCATGGGGTGGAATCACCGCGCGATCGCACCCAGGCCGGCAAACCCGCCACCGCCACCATCCACCTCAAGGGCCACCAAACCACCAGCAACGTGATCATCGAAGTCAGCGACGACGGCCGCGGCCTCGACCTCGAACGGATTAAGCGTAAAGCGATCGAACGCAACATCCAAACCGCCGAAGAACTCCAAATGATGACCCCGGGCCAAATCTATAACCTGATTTTTACCCCCGGCTTTTCCACCCAAACCCTGATCACCGAAGTCTCCGGGCGCGGTGTGGGCCTGGATGTGGTGCAAACCAATGTTGAACGCCTCAAAGGGTCAATCCAGGTGCAATCCACTCCCGGCCAGGGCACCACCTTCCGGATTCAACTGGGCACAACCCTCGCCACGGCCAACGTCTTGCTGGTGGAGGTGGCCGGGTTGACCCACGCGCTGCCGGTGGAATTTGTGGAAACCTCACTCTTGGTTGATCCCGATACTATGTTCACCGTGGAAGGGCGTGACACGATCGCCCTCGACAACCAAGCCATCTCCGTCGCCCACCTAGCCCAACTCCTCGAACTCGAAACCCTCGCCCCCCGCTCCGAAACGAAACGCAACTTGCCCTGTGTCTTACTACGCATTGGCGAAGAGCGATTCGGACTGTTTGTGGATCGCCTGATTGATACCCAAGATGTGGTTTTAAAACCCCAAAGTCAACTGTTGAAGCGGGTGCGCAATATTGCCGGGGCGACGATTTTGGGAACGGGGGAAGTCTGTATGATTCTCAATCCGACGGATCTGTTGAAATCGGTGCAACGCAACCAACGCAATGCGATCGCCCCCCGCACCACCGCCAACACCAGCACCACCCCCCAACACCGCGCCACCATCCTCCTCGCCGAAGACTCGATCACGATTCGCACCCAGGAAAAGCGTATTCTAGAAGGAGCGGGGTATACCGTCGTAACTGCGGTAGATGGTCTTGATGGCTTCAACAAATTAAAGACCGGCCAGTTTGATGCCGTGATTAGTGATGTCCAAATGCCCAACCTAGACGGCCTCGAACTGGCCCGCCGGATTCGTGAACATGCCGAATACAACGAAATCCCGATCATTTTAGTTACCTCCCTCTCCTCGGAAGACGATCGCCGCCGGGGTGCAGAAGCCGGAGCCAGTGCCTACATCACCAAAGGCACGTTTGATCAAGAAGTGTTGCTCGAAACCTTACAACGCCTTGTCTAGTTTTGTATTCCCCTTACTCCTAAACCCCTATGCGCACTCGTGTCTTGCTTGTTGAAGATTCCCTCATTGCCCAAGCTATTTTGAAGCGCATTTTAAACGCCTCTGGGGTGGTGGAAGTGGTGGGGGTCGCTAAAACAGGTTTAGAAGCACTCTCGCTGATTCCCCAGGTGAATCCGGATGTGATTTGCACCGATCTGCATATGCCCCAAATGAATGGCTTGGAATTTACCTATGAGGTGATGGCCAAGACCCCGATCCCGATTTTGGTGATCAGTGCGTCGGTGCAAGAGGAAGATACAAAGAATGTGTTTGAATTGCTCGATGCGGGGGCGGTGGATATTTTTCCGAAGCCCCGTGTGCAAGAAATGAGCGAGTATGAAGCGATTAAGGTGGCGTTAGTGCGGAAAATTCAGGTGTTGTCGGGGGTGCATGTGTTTACCCGCCATCGCAAGAGTGCGCGTCTCCCGGCTCCGATGCCGACCGCGTTGCCGATGATGCCCCTGTCTCGTCCGTCGTCGGGTGTGTCGTCGCCGGGTCTGGGGCGGATCAAGATGGTGGCGATCGGGGCTTCGACGGGGGGGCCTCAGGCGTTAAAGACGCTGTTGGGGGCGTTGCCGGCGAATTGGTCTACGCCGGTGGTGGTGGTGCAGCATATCAGTTATGGGTTTTTGCAGGGGTTGATTGATTGGTTGAGTCTGTATTGCAAAGTGCCGATCCGGATTGCCCAGCAGGGGGAATATCCCAAGGCGGGGGTGGTTTATTTTCCGCCGGAGCAGTTGCATTTGGAGATTGACCGTCAAGGCCAGTTTCGCCATTCGGCACAGCCGAAAGTTGATGGTCATCGGCCTTCGGTGACGGTGACGATGGAGTCGTTGGCGCAGTATTATCGCTCGGCGGTGCTGGCGGTGCTGTTGACGGGGATGGGGCGAGATGGGGCAGCGGGGATGGCGGCGATCGCTCAAGCCGGGGGTCATACCATTGCCCAGGATGAGGCGAGTTCGGTGGTGTTTGGGATGCCGAAAGAAGCGATCGCCCTCAATGCCGCCCGCCAAGTGCTCCCCATTGACCAAATTGCCGCCGCCCTCCAAAACCATGTCCTCGGCACCGTGCCCCGTTAGCGCCACGGTTTTCCCCAAAGGCGGCCAAGTTTCAGGGTATGATCAACCTCATCCCAGAGCGATTCACCGACTGGGGGAAGACTCTGCCCTTGTTTTCTTGTTTTAAAGTTTAGATGTGTTCATGACCGAAGCCATTCCCCTTTATAGTGCGATCGCCCTTGGGTATCTTCTCCTCACTGTACCGATGATCGCGCTCCTGATGGCGCGTCTTCTCAAAGGCCCCCAACGTCGTCCCCCCGTCGCCCCCTGCCCCGCCCAACCCCACCAAGTGGGAGCCGTCAGCGTCATCGTCCCCACCCTCAACGAAGCGGAACGCATCGGCCCTTGCTTGGCGGGCCTGTCGCGCCAAACCTACGAACTGCGCGAAGTGGTGGTGGTGGATAGCCGCTCCACCGATGGCACAGCGGCCCTGGTCGAAGCCCAATCCAAAACTGATCCGCGCTTTCGGGTGATCACCGATGACCCCCTCCCCGCCGATTGGGTGGGCCGCCCCTGGGCCTTAGATTATGGTTTTCGTCACAGTTCCCCCCGCAGTCCCTGGGTCTTGGGCATTGATGCCGACACCCAACCGCAACCGGGGTTAATTGCGGGACTGCTCCAGATTGCCGAAACCGAAGGCTACGACCTGATTTCCCTCTCGCCTCAATTCATCCTGCGTGATCCGGGGGAATGGTGGCTGCAACCGGCCCTGCTGATGACGCTGCTCTATCGGTTTGACCCCTCCGGCAGTGAGGCGAGCCATCCGGAGCGGGTGATGGCCAATGGGCAATGTTTTCTCTGTCGGCGTTCGGTGTTGGCGGCGATGGATGGGTATCAGGTGGCGCGGCGATCGTTTTGTGATGATGTAACCTTGGCGCGGGCAATTGCGCAGCGGGGCTATCGGGTCGGGTTCCTCGATGGTCAACGGGTGATTCGGGTGCGGATGTATGAGGGGATGGCGGAAACCTGGCGGGAATGGGGGCGATCGCTCGATCTCAAAGATGCCGCCACACCGGGCCAAGTTTGGAGCGACTGCTGGTTTCTCCTGGTGACCCAAGGCTTGCCGCTGGTGGTGAGTCTCGTGATGCTCGTGGCATGGCTCAGTGGGGTGCAGACGTTACCGATTGCGATCGCTGGGTTGATCAATGCTGCCTTGGTGGCGATTCGCTGGGCGCTGTTGGGGGCGATCGCCCCCAGTTATGCCGGGAAAAAACCCCTCTGGTTTTGGCTCTCCCCCCTCGCCGATTTGGCCGCCGTCACCCGAATCATCCTTTCCGCCCAACAACACCCCCAAGTCTGGCGCGGTCGCCAATACGACATCTAAAATGTTGACGCTGCACACCTAAAGCGGACTTAGTCACAATGGCGCGTCTGTTCTGTTTCGTTGTGCTCCTTGAGCAGGGCGGCGATCCGGCGACGAATCAGCAGACCGGGTTTGTCGGTCATCATGTGCTGCTCGTATTTGGCATTGAGGGGCACATCGTCATCGGTGGTTTCGAGGATGGTTTTATCTTCGAGGGTGACTTGACGATCAAAGGCGATCGCATCCGCCGCCGCCGTTTGGGCCTCCGTATCGTTACGCACACAGAACTGCACCATCTGCGATCGCCCATCCTGAATCGGAGTCATCGTATTCACCACCATATGGGTCAGCCCATTGGGATAATGAATCCGTAAACAACAGGTAAACGGCATAAACCAATCCATATCCAAATGCCGCACCGTCTGCCCCTCATCCATCTGCAAATTCTTCTGCTGCAACTCCGGATTCACCACCCCCAACGTCGCCCGAATCTTCAGGCCGTAATCCGTCTCCTCCACCGCCAAAGAATCGGGAATCGGATGCTCCTCACTCCCAAACGTCGTCGTATGCACAAACGTCGGATGGGCCAAATCCAACTCATTTTCCATCACCCGCAGCCCCGCACAATTCCAAGGCTCATAAAACTCATGAATCACCCGATGTCCCGCATCACTCGCTTCGGGAATCTCCGGAATCGGCTGCAAAGGTTCCCCCAAACAAACCCACACATAGCCGTAGCGTTCCGTGCAGTGGTAGGACGGAATCCGATAGGTTTTCGGAATCATCGTCTTGTCTTGCAATTGCGGCACTTTTTGACAGGTTCCCTCCCGGTCAAACTGCCACCCATGATAGGCACAGGTAATACAGCCATCCTTCACCGTCCCCAACGACAACGCCGCCGATCGATGGCAACAGCGATCCGGAGCCGCTGCGGGCTGGCCCGCCTCATCGAGCCAAATCACGATCGCTTCTTGGAGCAGTTCAAAGGCAAACGGCTTTGTTGGACTCAAGTGATCCAACGGCACCACGGGATACCAAAAATTACGAAAAACGGGCTGTTGTGTGACGAGCATAGGATCAGTGCAATGGGTAAGGCGGTCAATTTTACGATTCAACCAGAAAGACGACAGGACAGCGATCGCCATCCCATCACCACTCGGCAAAATCTTGGCTGTATCTCATTTAGTCCGTATTGTAGAGAGTCCCCTAAGCGATATCGTATCCCAGACTACGATCAGCCCCACGACCCTCCCCGCGTAATTGTCATATCCAGACCTGCTAGAACGGTGGAATCTCCTGAGCTACGCCCGATGCCCTTGTCTCGGCTTCCATTCGCCCAACCTCCCCCATGGGAATCGTGCTGCCTGTTGATAGACCATTGAGGATCAAGATTAACCCAACAGCATCGCCCTCAAAAACCTGTTTTAAGTCTCAGGGAGTGATGTTTTTTCTTCTGAAATGGAGCGGGAGCATGACCAATTGCTGGGTAAGCCGGAGGGCCAGCCCATGCGGAGGGCTTCGGGGCAAATCGTTGTGACGGTCAATTGACAATCGATGAGTTGAAAGCCTTCGCGTTCAACTTGTTTGAGGCTTTGTTTGAGGATGGAATCATTGTTGAATTCCACGGTTTTATTGCACTGCACACAGACCATGTGATGGTGGTGATGGGGGTGGGGGCGGTGGAGTTCGTAATGTTTGTGGCCTTCGGCGAGTTCGAGTTCGCGGAGGATGCCCATGCGGGCCATTAATTTCACGCTGCGATAGATGGTGGAGAGGCTGATCGGCTCGCCCCGTTGTTCAAGAGAGACTTGGAGTTCTTCGGCACTGAGATGATCCCCACGGGGCAGGTTTTGGAAAACATGGAGAATTTTCTCCCGCTGTGGGGTGAGTCGCCAGCCGCGTGCATTGAGTTCGGCCTTGAGCGTGTTGGCGGAATAGGGGAACATGGATTCTCAGAAAGCTTGACTTGTTGACAATGATAGAGGGTTTGGCTCCTGATTTGCAACATTTCCGAATGTTGATGAATTTTTGTATCGTGCGGCGCTGCTGGTGTGGATGGGGAATGAGATTCAAGTTGTGATTAAAAGGGTTTGAAGTTCATGGCATGGAGGGGACGAATCAGGGGACGATCGCTGCCTTGAATGGCGTGATCTTGGCCGGATGAATGAGGCGATCGCATCCTGACCCCCTTTAAGGACAAGCGGTGACTACCGTAGGACTGCCATTAATGACGCTAAAGCCTGTGTTGTTGGCTTGAATAGTAGGAACACTAAAATTCACAAAGTTAAATGTCCCGGTCGTAGTGGTAATCGAAAGATCACGATTAGTTGCATTTTGACTATTGTTGTTTGTGAATGCACTCACACAGGCAACGGGAGTCCCTGAGTCGGGGGTATTGGTGACAAGATTGAAACTATTTTTGTCCGCTTGGATGATGACGTTATTGGTGAGAGATGCTGTGCCAATGGTTCCCATATTAGATGCTTGCATCGTGACTCCATGAAACTGTTGGGAGCGGACGGCGTTAGCGTTAATCGTGAGGTTGGTGAGGGTGGCATCTTTGGCAAGGGTGAGGATGCCATTGGCATCTGTCCCAGTGGTCAGGAGTTGATGATTCCGAATTGTCGCTGTGTCGATTTCACCGTTATTGCTGCCGAGGAGAGAGAGGGCATGAGCGCCAGTTCCACGGGTGGTGATGGTGTTGCTGGTGAGGGTGGCGGTGGTGATTTTGCCGGTGCTGGTGTTGGCGGTGGCGAGGACGGATAGCCCGATCGCATTGGTTCCGGTGGTGTTGATGGTGTTGCTTTCGATCTCGGTGGTGGTGATGTTGCCATTGGCGGCGAGGACTTGGATGCCGATCGCTTTGGGGCCTTGGGTGGTGATCTGGTTGTGAGTGGCGATCGCATTTCCCAAGGTCGTGTTATTCAACGCTGAAACACTAATCCCCCGTGCCCCCTGCTCATTGGGGGCCGTCCCGGTCACCCCGCCGGACGTGGTGATCTGATTTTGCGTGACCTGGGCGGTGGAGAATGTGCCCCCGTTGGCCGTCACGTCAATGCCCAGGGCCGCCGCCCCAGTGGTGTGTACGGTGTTTTGGGTGATGGTCGCGGTGGTGGTGGTTCCGTTCGTTGCTGTCACACCGATGCCATTTCCGGCTTGTCCCGTGGTCTGCACGGTATTGGCAGTTACGCCCATGGTCGTCAGGGTGGAATTGTTCGTATCGACAAAAATTGCCTGGGCGTTTTGGCCGGTGGTGGTGACGGCGTTGCTGTGGATCGTGCCGGTGGTGAGGGTGGAATTGTTTTGGAGGGCGATCGCCACACCATTGGCGCGTGCATTCGTCGTCGTGGCTTGGTTATTTTGGATCGTCACCGAGGGCAACGTGCTGCTTGTCCCGGCGAGGAGGGTGATTCCGTCGGCATCTGGGCCGGTGGTGCGGCTTTGGTTGCCCGTGACGGTCACTCCGTTGATCCGGCTGGTGTTATTGGCGGCGAGGTTAATTCCGGCGGCGTTCGTGCCTTGGGTGGCGATCGCATTATTCGTAATTGTTGCTTGGCCAAAGTTCTGGCTCTGGGAGGCAAAGGCGAAAATCCCATCAGCGTCATTCCCTTGGGTGGTGCTGGTGTTGCCGGTAATCGTCGCATCGGTTAAGGTGCTGGCTCTGGTGGCAAACACCATCATCCCCCGCGATTCGGCTTGGGTGGTGCTGACCTGGTTATTCGCAAGGGTGGCGTTGGTGATGGTTGACCCTGGATTCGCACCGGAAGACGACGAGAAAACAGCGATCGCATTAGACTTATTCCCGCCCGTGCTGACCCTATTGCCCTGAATCGAAGCCGTGGAGAGCGTTGACCCATTCGAGGCAAAGGCCATAATCCCCCCGGAATAGCCGGTGTTATAGGTATAGGCGGCGGGGGCAGTGCTGGGTAATGTGCCGCCCTGGCCCTGGGTGGTCACCGTGTTACCCGTAATCGTTGCCGTGCCTAAGGTACTCCCTTGGGACGCAAAGGCTAAGAGTCCATCGGAAAACGAGCCTTGGGTGGCAATCTGGTTGCTGCTAATCGTTACCGTGCCTAGGGTGCTGGTTTTAGACGCAAAGGTCAACAGACCCGCAGCATAGTTATTTGTGGTGGTGATCCGATTGCCCGTGATCGTCGCCGCCCCCAAGGATGAGGTTTGGGCCGCAAACGCCAACACCGCATCACTATTGTTGCCGTGGGTGGTCACCTGGTTATTTTGAATCACACTGCGGCCCATCTGACTACCGGCCCCGGTGGCAAAGGTCAAGACAGCCGGGGATTCGTCGCCGCTGGTAACGATTTGATTCCTCGTGATTGTCACTTGATGAAACTGGCCGCCACTGCTGGGAAACGCAGAGATGGCGTTGGACTTGTAACCGGAGGTGGTGAGGGTATTTTGATCAAAAGTGGCCTGACCGATCGTGGCGTTGTTTTGGGCAAAGGTGAAAACTGCATTGGAGCGATCGCCCACCGTTGAAATCTGGTTCCGTTCAAGCGTAATCGCTCCCACCCGACTCTTTTGATTCGCAAACACAAACAAACCATGGGATTGCTCGGCAGCGATCGCCGGTGTCGGTTGCGGCGTTAAATTATCGTTACTTTGCAAGCCATCATTCGCCGTCGTCCGGATCACATTATCCGTCAACGTCACCGCTTCTACCCCACCTGTGGCCGTCCGAGTCCGCACATACACCCCATCCGCCCGCGTCCCCTGGGTGGTGATTGCGTTGCTGGTTAACGTGGCGGCGCTCAAGGTCGCGGTTTCTTGATTCACGGTGACACCATGGGCCCCCGTTCGGCCCTGCTTCGTGTTGCCGGTGGTGGTGATTTGGTTGCCGAGCAAAGACACCCAGCCCGTCACATTATCCAGTTGCACCCCTCCCGCATCCTCGCCGCTGGTGGTGATTCGGTTCTCGCGGATGGTTAAATTTTGTACCTGATCGCCCGTGACGGCATCGTGACCGCTGGGGGGTTGAATCGTAAACCCGGCCAGGTGCGCATCGTTGCCCATCGCCACCGTGCCAACGATGCGCGGATAAATGCCGCTATTGGCTAGGGGTAGGGTGACGCGGCCGATTTCGGTGGTGTTGATCTGCTGATCGGGGCCCGTAGACCAGAGCCGGACAGAGTCGGGAATGGTGAGATCCCCGGCGGGCTGGCTCACATCTTGCACGTAGATAATCGTGTTCGTGTTACTGGGGGCAGCAGCGATCGCCCCTTCGATCGTGCTAAACGGGGTTTCAAACTGACCATCAGCCTTGCCACCGTCAGGATGAACATGGAGAAAATACCAGGGCTGATGGGTGTCCGGGTTGGTCGCCACCACCGTACCTCGGAACGCGATCACGGTTTGTTGATCGATCGCGATCGCATTGGTGCGTTGGGGCGGCGTAGTCAGTCGTGCCAGGGTTGCCGAGGAGCGGGACGGGTGCGGCCTTGCGCCCCCCCACGTCGCCCCCACCTGAAACGAAAGCCGCGAGCCAAACAGACCATCCTGCTGCATCGTCAGCCCCACATTCAGAAAATCCACCGGATTCGCCGTCACCCGCATCCGATAGCCCAAGGCCCCCTCGCCCCCCGTCGGCTTGTAATAATACAGCCCCCCATAGCCCCGCACCTCCCCCGCACCCCAATCAAACAAGCGCGTCCCCACTTCAAAATCCAGCCCCCGCGCCGCCGCTTCGTAGATCTGCTGCTGCTCCAGCACCAAATTCAGATCATGGCCGCGAAAATACCTCTCCTTGAGCCGTAACCCCGTATCCAGCGCCACCTGGCGCGTTTTCCCCAGCGGCAGATATCCATTGAGGCGAACATCCCAATCCCCCAAACTCTCCAGCCCCACCCCCAACTGCTGAAAGGTGTTCGCCCCTGTACTCTGCTGATCCAAGCCCAAATAGGCCCCCCACACTCGCCGTGGGCTGGCCAAGCGATACCCCAGCACCATCGTGCCGCCCCAATGATGATTAGCATCGCGGCGCAATTGACCGTAGACATAGCCCAAACTCTGACCTGCTGACTGCCAGAGGGGATAAAACACATCTAACTCACTAAAACTGCTGTAGCCATTGCCCGCACTGTTATAGCCCACCCCCACCTGAGGGCGGACGGCTTGAGGCGTGAGCAAATCAGCAGCCACACCAGCGCTGATTTCACTGGCTGCGACATCTGGCCAAGGCTGAGCGTGAGACGGAAGGGAAAAAAGAGTTACACCTGTTAAAACAAAACTCCAGTGCAATGGATTAACAGTCGTCGAGGTCATAGTTACCAGGCTTTAGTGTTGATCTAATACTCAGAGATGCATGATTTCTTTTTCCCGTTCATTGATTCTATGGGGGAGTCCGGATCAAATTCTTGACCAAGATTCGGGTTTACAGAAACTTTACCTAGGAGATCATCTTGTCTTCAAAGACTTTTTTGGGGTTGAAAATTTATGGAGGGGCGATCGCTCTCTGAGGACAGGACAAAAAATCAGGCTTGGGCTGAAACCCTGATGATTTCGTAGGTTGGGTAGAACAATAGCAAAACCCAACACGCTCCCCAAAAATCCATAGTCTGTAGTGCGGGCATCTTGCCCGCTAGAATTCAGACAAAATAGGGAGCAGGATGCTCCCACCCCATCCAGATCAAAATTCCGCCGTACATTTCAACCTTTGTCCTGTACTCAGTTGATGAGAACCAATATTAACGTTTTATCTTGATCAGAAAACCGTTGGAGACCATCTGAAAAAAAATAGAAACCCCACTGAACGTAAGCATTCAGGTCATGAGGATTTGGCTGTAAGCACTGCTCAGTATGGGTTTCAGCTATTTTGAGCTATTTTGTTATTCTCAATAAACAAGGCTGTAACCCCTAGTCTTGCGTAATTATTGAGAATGAACTGTTAGTTTAGAACTCACCTCGATTTTGAAAGCCTCGCTGTGACTGCGTTTCAAGTACCTGAATCCTTACCACTGAACAAGCTGTATGATACGTTAAGGTTTAAAACTCTCATCTTTTTTTCGCCCTAAACCTATGAGTAAGATTCGTGTTGTTTTGATTGAAGATCATGATCTCAGTCGGATTGGCTTGAGTGCAGCACTCCAACAAGTGGATGATATTGAGGTGGTTGGCGAAGCCCCCAATGCTCATCAGGGATTACAAATTTTACAGGTGAGTAAGCCCCATGTGGCGATTGTTGATATTGGTTTGCCGGATCAGGATGGGATTGAACTGACGCAGCGATTTCGTGCTTCTCCTGATGCTGCCAATACCAAAATTTTGATTTTGACGATGCATGATGAGGAAGATTCAATCTTGGCGGCGTTTGCGGCGGGGGCAGATTCCTATAGTTTAAAAGATGTGAGTTTAGAGAGTTTGGTGCAAGCGATTCGCCTCACCCATGAGGGGAATTCGTGGATTGATCCGACGATCGCACGAGTGGTCTTGCAACAGGCGCGCACCAGTGGGGGGGCAGAACAGGGAGACAATAATCCGATGGTGGAAATCCGATCGATTGATTCTGAAGATCAACAACTGATCGAAGCCAGTACCCTCACCGATCGCGAGTTGGATGTGTTGGAATTAATTGTCGCGGGCTGCAATAATGCGGCGATCGCTGAACGTCTGCACATCACCGTCGGCACGGTCAAAACCCACGTCCGCAGCATTCTCAATAAACTCTGCGCCGATGACCGCACCCAAGCCGCTGTGCGAGCGTTGCGATCGGGCCTCGTGGATTAAACAATCCCAAAACAAGGGGCTGAAGCCCCTTGCCTGAATCACTTCATGGGTAGCTTGATGTCGGATGCGTTAGGTGGCTAAAACATAGGCTATGACTATCATTCAGCAATTCACCGTAACGCACTAATTGAGAGGTGTCAGCGATCGCAGGAGAGCTTAACGCCCCAAATGATTAGGAATCCCAGCACAGCCGCCGGGAATCGTGCCGCGTGTCTTTTCCCCGCCCCAGGCACAGCAATAGTAGCGTTGCTCATCGCTGAGACGTTGCACATTGCTAAAATCCGCCCGCTCGATTACCGCCCCGGTGTGCGCCCCGGTATCGTAATTGGGGGCAGTGGTAAGACTGCGGGGGCTGGCGGTTTCGGCGGAACCATAGAATAAGCGCACGCCTTTGAGGTCAGCCCCCTTCAGGTTTGCCTCATACAACACAGCGCGGGCAAGATTGGCTCGCACCAGATCGCAATCGCTTAAATTCGCGCCGATCATGTAAGCATCGCTCATATCCGTCCAGCGGAGATCCGTCCTCGAAAGGTCAGCACGGGCCAGCATCACCCCCAAATCAATCACCCGCAACCCTTGAACACGATCCTCCTCGTAGCCGCCCGCCCCATCCAAAATAGCGCGACCCAATAGACCATCCCGCTTTAGGGGAGTGACGAGTTTGGCTTGGGAGAGAAACCGGAGAATTTTCGCCTTTCCCCCCGCATCCACACTGCTCAGAATCGCAGCGGTGCGACCTTCGGCGAAGGCGCGTTCTTGGGGCCAATCTTCCAAGAGACCTTCCGGACTGAGGGCGAGATCAGAAATGCCTTGAAAATAAGCGTCGATGGTTTGTTGTTGGGTGATCGTGTTTTGGCGGATGGTGAGGTCTTTCGAGATGACGTATTGTTCCCAGGCGACGTAAACGGCGATGATCGCGATCATGATCTGCCCGATCGCCCCAAACCATTCGGCCCAGGAACCAAACTCATCCCATTTTGAGGTGGTGAGCCATTGGTTAATCCGTTCGTATACGCCGAGGAGTTCGCCAAAACCTGCGATCGCCCCCAACGCCCCCAACACCCCAAAAATCACCTGCCGTTCCCCAGGGGTGAGAAACCGCTCAAACCATCGCCACACCCCCGGCAACGTAATCCGACCCGCGATCAACAACGCCACCGACGACCCCGCAAACAAAATCGGCGCGAGGTTCGCCACCCACCCCACCACCATAATCAGCAACGCCACCACCATCACAATGCCATTGATCGCGGTGGTGTTGGGGGTGAGTTGGCGTTGGGCTTGGGGGATGGTAAAGGGTTGGGATGCGATCGCTAACTGCGGCTCCGTCGGAACCGGCAGCGCATCAGGAGATTCAGGCTCAGAAGACTTCGGCATAACAGCAACAAACACCAAAAACGGGCTAGGAGTGAAATCCACTCCCCGCCCGTCATTTTAAAACAAGATCTTGAAGCGATCGTCGCGCCACCGCCCTAAGCCGTCACTTTGCCATCGGGAAGCGTCGTTTTCGCCAACAGCGCCTGATGCCACTGCACCCCATCCTGTCGCGCCCCTCGGAAATTCGCCCCCGCCAGATTCGCCCCCTCCAACCCCAAAACCGTAAAATTCGCGCCCCATAAATAGGCATTCCGCAGACTCGCCAACTGCAACCGCGCCCCCGCCAAATCCGCTTGGTTCAACGTTGCCCCCGTTAAATCCGCTTCCTGTAGATTGGTGTCGGCAAGATTCGCCTTCGAGAGATTCGCCTCCACCAGACCCACCCGCATCATGTTAGACCCCTCCAAGTTCGCCGCTTGAAGATTGGCACGGGACAACATCGAGGTTCGGAGTTGACTGTAACTGAGGTTAGCCACCGTCAAGATCGCATCGTTCAAATTCGCGCCACTCAGTTTCGCCTCACTCAGATCCACCCCATCCAGATCCGCCCCTTGCAGGTCAACCCCATTCATAAAAGCCTCACAGAGTTTAATCCCGTTGAGGTTCGCCCCCCGCAAATTGGCCCCACTCAAACGCGCCCCGGACAAATTCGCCCAGCTAAAATTCACATTCTGGAGGTTTGCGCCTCGAAAGTTAATCTCCTGTAAATTTGCCCCACAGAGGTTCACGCCTTGGAGGTTAGCCTGACGGAGGTTGACGTAACTTAAGCACGCGCCGCTTAGTTTTGCGTTGGTGAGGTTGGCTTTAATGAATTCTGCCCCTTTAAGATTGGCTTTGGTTAAATCGGTTTCGGTTAAATTCGCTGCGTTGACTTTGGCGGTGCTGAGGTTGGCCCGAAAGAGAAACGCACGGGACAGATCCGCCCCGTGCAGATTCGCCCGGCTCAAATCCACCGCGCCCAGGTACGCATCTGTGAGGTTAATGTCGCTCAGGTTCGCGGATGCCAGATTTGCACCCATCAGGTTAATTCCTTGAAAATCTCGCTGACCGGATTCATAGCGTTGTAACAGTTCTTGCGCGTCCATGGGGCATTTTTCCTGAGTTACGAGATTCAGAGTGATTTTGATCTGGTTGACTGACAAAATTAGCCAGATCCCGGAAAGCCCTCACCCTAGCCCTCACCTTAGGGGAGAGGGAACTGGAAAAATGGATCGGCTCCCCTCGCCCTCTGGGAAAGGGGTTGGGGGTGAGGGCTATCAAGTCAGTCAACCAGGATTTTGATTCTGGGGGGGATAGTTTTATTGTGCGACAAGTGGGGGGAAATGGGGGTTAATTTTTTTTACATTCATGGTGAAGTTTTGGGGCTATTTCAGAGGCGCTTTGAATTATTTTTTGTGAGGGTAAAAAATAGGATCAAAATCGACGGGATTAAAGGCGCACTCGTTGGCATCAAGGGGGGAAGATTGCCGCTGCGATCGCGCCTAGTCCCATTGTGATCAAAATCACGCCAGACCCGCGATTGATCCATCGCATCCACTGCGGTTGCCGTAGAAAGTTCGACCGATTCACCACCCAACTCAACACCCACCACCAAGCCATTGAACCGCTAAACACTCCCCCCACTAATAACAAAGCATTACCATAAGTAGACTGATTTTGCACCAATCCTAACCCTGAAAAAATTCCGACAAATGACAGAATTGTGGCCGGATTTGTCAGGGTCAAAACGAAGGTTGAACGGTAGGCATTGAGGGGGGACAAGGCCACCGCTGGGGGAGTGATTGGGGGGGATGAATGAGTAGAAATACCGGGTATGATCGGGGGTGGACTTAACCAGGCTTGCCATCCTAAATAACCGAGAAACAGCCCCCCACCAAGGCTAAACCATTGTTGATGCGTGATCAGGAATTGAGCGATCGCTGTTAAACCAAACCCCGCAATGCACCCATAAACCGCATCTGCTGTCGCCGCCCCCAACCCCGACACAAACCCAATCCGCCGCCCATAGGTGAGGGTGCGCACCATGCACAACACCCCAATCGCCCCCACCGGAGCCGCCACCGACACCCCAATCACAAACCCCGTCAAAAACAGCATCATGTCCGATCCATTGCTCCAACTCCCTGTAATACTCTTGATTATCGAAAATTGATCGCGCCAAATCGAGAGCGGATCATTTGCGATCGCCCCTAGTGCTTAGTCAAAGAGATAGTGCCGAGTGAGAAGAGTAAGATGAAGTCAGTTTCTCAACCAAGGCTGACATGGTCAAAAAATACGTTGTGCGCTTAAGCGACGAAGAACGACAAAACCTCCAGGAAATTGTCACCACGGGGAAACGAGCTGCGGCTCTGATCAATCATGCCCGAATTCTCCTCAAAGCCGATTGCCAGCAATCCCCCGGTTGGCGAGATCAGGATATAAAAGAAGCCCTTGATATTAGCCTTAGAACCATTGAGCGAGTGCGGAAACGATTTGTCGAAGAGGGGCTAGAGGCAGCCTTAAGCCCTCGCCCCATCCCCGTCGCCCCCGAAAGTTGGATGGCACAACGGAGGCACACTTAGTGGCGTTGTGCTGTAGTGAACCGCCCGCAGGTCAGGGGCGATGGACGTTACGTTTATTAGCACAGCAGATGGTGGAGTTGGACTATGTCGATGACATCAGCCATGAAAGCGTGCGGCAACTGCTAAAAAAACGAACTCCAACCCTGGCGACAAAGCTGTTGGGTAATTCCACCGAGCCAAAGCGCAGAGTTTGTCTGGCATATGGAGGCAGTCTTGACGGTCTATCAGACGGATTACACCCCAAACATGCCTGTGATTTGCATTGATGAAGCGAGCAAACAGTTAGTCAAAGAAACCCGCCTACCCATTCCGGCTCAACCGGGGCAGCCCGAACGGGTGGATTATGAATATGAGCGCAACGGGACAGCCAACCTGTTTATGGTCTGTGAACCGATGATTGGGTGGCGGCGCGTGACGGTCACAGAGCGTCGCACCGCAGTAGATTATGCCCACTTGCTCAAAACGTTAGTGGATATCGATTACGCCCAAGCCCAAAAAATCATTGTCATTCAGGATAATCTCAATACTCATTCCCCGGCCTCACTCTACAAAGCCTTTGAACCGGCAGAAGCACAACGCATCTTGAGTCGATTGGAATTCTGCCATACCCCCAAACATGGCAGTTGGCTGAATATGGCCGAGATTGAACTGAGTGTTTTGAGTCGTCAGTGCTTAAGTCGCCGGATTCCTGATCAGGAGACACTCAAGCGTGAAGTGGATGCCTGGCAAGACGAGCGCAATCATCAGGAAACATGGATTGATTGGCGATTTACAACGGCTGATGCCAGGCTGAAATTACAACATCTCTATCCGTCAATTGATTGTTGACTGGACACTAGCCCAAAAACAAGCGATAGGCAGGATTTTCATTTTCATCCCAATAGCGATAGCCCAAGGTGTCGAGCACGGTTTGCCAAGCGCCCCAATCCTCCGGCGGCACTTGCATGCCCACAACAATGCGGCCATAGTCAGCGCCATGGTTGCGATAGTGACAGAGACTGATATTCCAATGGGGACTGAGGGCGGCGACAAACTTCATTAAAGCGCCCGGACGTTCGGGAAACTCGAAGCGGTAAACCAGTTCATGGTGGGCGAGGGGGGAATGGCCGCCGACCATGTGGCGTAGGTGCATTTTGGTCAGTTCGTCGTCGCTGAGGTCGAGGGTTTTGAGGCCGTTGGTTTCAAAGGTGGCGGCGATCTGGGTGGCTTCGGCGCGATTTTTAATCTGCACCCCGACGAAGATATGGGCCTCGGCGGCGTTGGCGATCCGGTAGTTAAATTCAGTAATGTTATGGTTGCCGAGGCAGTCGCAGAAGCGTTTGAGGCTGCCGGGCTGTTCGGGAATGGTGACGGCAAAGATGGCTTCGCGGCGTTCTCCAAATTCGGCCCGTTCGGAGACGAAGCGGAGGCGATCGAAGTTCATGTTTGCACCGCAGGCGATCGCCACTAGGGTTTTACCAGAGCAATTTTCTCGCTCAACATAGGCTTTCGCACCTGCGATCGCCAACGCTCCGGCCGGTTCTAAGATCGATCGCGTATCTTCAAACACATCCTTAATCGCCGCACAAATATCATCGGTGGTGACCCGCAACACTTCATCTACATACAACTGACAAAGGCGAAAGGTCTCAACCCCCACCTGACGCACTGCCACCCCATCGGCAAACAGCCCCACCTGGGGGAGCTTGACCCGTTCGCCCTGTTGCAGCGATTGATACATCGCATCAGCATCCATCGGCTCAACCCCGATGATTTTAATCTCTGGGCGGAGTTGCTTCACGTAGGCAGCAATGCCAGAAATCAAGCCCCCACCGCCGATCGCCACCAATATCGCCTCAATGGGCCCCGACTGCTGGCGCAGAATTTCCATGCCGATCGTGCCTTGCCCCGCAATCACATCGGGGTCATCAAAAGGGTGAATGAAGGTGAGTCCCTGTTCGGCTTCGAGTTGGCGGGCGTGGGCGTGGGCATCGTCAAAGGTTTCGCCGTGGAGCACCACCCGGCCGCCCCTCGCTCTCACCGCCGCCACTTTAACATCGGGGGTGGTCATCGGCATGACGATCGTAGCGGTCACCCCTAACTGCCGCGCTCCGAGGGCGACCCCTTGGGCATGGTTCCCAGCCGAGGCAGTAATCACGCCCTGACGAAGGCGATCGCGCTCTAGTTGCGCCATCTTGTTATAGGCTCCGCGCAGCTTGAAGGAAAACACCGACTGCAAATCTTCGCGTTTGAGCAGCAGCCGATTGTCGAGACGCGCCGAAAGATTATGGGCAATCTCCAAGGGACTCTCGCGGGCCACATCGTAAACCTGCGCCGTGAGAATGCGTTTGAGGTAGTCGATCGCCATGGTTTTTCGGGGAAACGGAAAGAATTCCCATTCTGCCATATTCCCCTGGGTTGCTGTCTTGAGCCTCAAGGGGTGCGAGCTTCTAGCTCGCTATGGATGACCCGTGATGGAAAGCAGCGGGCAAGATGCCCGCACTACAGTTGGAAGAAACGCAGGTTAGGCGAAAAAGCCGCGATCGCCCGTCATCGTGCGCCAGAGTTGATTGAGCGATCGCATCGCGGCGATGTGGGGTTCATCGGGTTCGACGGGGATGATTTCCGCTGCTTTGCCCCGCTTCAACTGTTGACAGACCAAATTCGCCGCCTCTAAACCTGTGACGTAGGCCTTTTCCTGCGACCACGACCCATGATCCGTAATCACCCAATCGCCACTAAAAAAGAGATTTGGGATCGGACTTTGGGCCCGTTGGAGGTGTTGATAACTGCCCGGCGCGAAATGGGTCACCCCTTGGCTGACCCGGATAAAGCGTTGATCGACAATATTCGCCTGGCTAAAGTCCGGAATACAGGTGATTAAATCTTGGTGAATTTTGCGGCTGAGGTCGGCATCATTCATCGCCAGCAATTGATTGGCGTGATAAAAATCCACCTCCACGACGCTGCCCGGTTCTTGGTGATATTCATCGTGGAGGGTGTTGAGGTCGAAGAATGTCCAGCCTGTGGTGTCATCAAAGCCAAAACAGGCGTTAGAGGGCTGGGGAATGTTTACCTTACGATCGAACCAGAACCGACTGGCGAGCACATCAATGCCGCCCAGGTTTAACAGATTCCGAAATTCTGGATATTGGGCCAGGGTGGAACTGGCTTGGACGAGTTTTTTCATGCCGCTGATACTGATGGCGAAGATCACTGCATCGGCAGGCAGTTGGCGATCGCCACAGATCACCCCCGTCACCTGCCCCTGACTATTGAGCACCACATCGGTCACTTGATGGTTCGTCAACACCTCGCCGCCCAGGGCTTCAATCTGCTGCACCCAGGGCCGAAAAATCATCTCGCCCACTGTCCCCCGACACCACACCACATCAAAATCCGGCTGGTGGGCGAGGATGAAGTAGTACAACATCCCCAAGGCCGCCGCCGCGCTGCACTGTTCCCCCGGTGCAAACAGCCCCACCAACAACATCGGGTTAAAGGCATCGGTGTAGAGCCGCTCTGAAACGCCGTATTCCTGGAAGAGTTCGCGGGCGGTGCGTTTGTCGTAGCGTCGCCACGCCGCATCAGAATTATCAAAATCAATCACCGCCCGGAGCAGAGGCAGGGCGGAAAGGCGATCGCTCAAGGGCAAACGCGGAAATTGGGTATAGAGAAACGTGCCGAGGGGCGACGGCAGGCGGAATTCGTTTTGAAACAGGGGTGCGATCGCTTCTAAACCGTGGGGTGAATATTGATGGGACTGGGTAAAAGGCGTAAAGGGCTTCAACCCCAATTCTTTCACCCGTTGAAAAATATTGCGATAGGGATACCAAAACCCATGAATCCCCCCCTCAATCGATCGCCCATCCGCCGTCCGCCAACCCGCCACCAATCCCCCCGGCTGGGCACTGGCTTCGAGGAGCGTCACGTCATACCCCTGTCGCGCCAGATGATCCGTCGCCCCCAGACCTGCCCAGCCCGCCCCCACCACAATTACCCGTTTTTTCGCCACCATGACCCGTTTTTGCTTATCTATGATCAATGATTTAAATTGTACCGAGAGTTGCGCGATCGGTTTCCCTCATCCCCAGCTCCCCTTCGACTGCGCTCAGGGCATCGCTTCTCCCCCAGGAGAAGGGAGCCAGAAGCCCTCTCCTGCGGGAGAGGGTTGGGTGAGGGTTTTTTAGAGATACTGCTCAACCCTCAAGATGAATGCTCACCCTGCCCCGCTTACTGGGTCTCCTACGTTAAAATAGGGCACTGATCCTGAAGATTCGGAGAGCGCCCCTTGACCGTCACCATAGACCAACTTCTCACCCCCGACATTAATAAACCCGCTCGCTACTTGGGTAATGAATTGGGCGCGGTGCATAAACCGTGGGAAAAGGCAACGGTGCGCTGGGTCTTGACCTATCCCGAAATTTATGAAGTGGGCGCGTCCAACTTGGGGCATATCATTCTCTACAACATCCTCAACGCCCAACCGCGTCAACTGTGCGATCGCGCCTATCTCCCCGCTCCTGATCTGGCGACGAAATTACGCGACACCGATACGCCCCTGTTTGCGTTGGAATCGCGGCGATCGCTCACGGATTTTGATATTCTCGGCTTCAGTCTCAGCTACGAACTCGGCGCGACGAACATCCTCGAAATGCTCACCCTGGCGCAAATTCCCCTCACGGCCGCCGAACGGTGCGATCGCCCCGACATCCCCCTAATCTTCGCCGGGGGTCAAACCGCCACATCTAACCCCGAACCCTTTTCCGACTTCCTCGATTTCTTCGCCCTCGGTGACGGAGAAGAATTACTGCCGGAAATTGGCCTGGTGATCGCCGAAGGGAAAGCCGCTGGCCTGAGTAAGCGAGAAATCCTCCTCGACCTGGCCCAAGTGCCGGGGGTTTATGTGCCGCTATATTACGACCAAACCGAGACGGGCGCAGTGGTTCCCAACCATCCCGATGTGCCGCCCCGTGTCCTGCGCCGCGTTGCTGCGCCGATGCCCGCCTATTCCATCGGTCTCGTGCCCTATGTGGAAACGGTACACGATCGCCTCACGGTGGAAATTCGGCGCGGTTGTACGCGGGGCTGTCGGTTTTGTCAGCCGGGGATGTTGACGCGACCGGCGCGGGATGTGGAGCCGGAAAAAGTGGTGGATGCGATCGAAAAAGGAATGCGGGCCACGGGATATAACGAATTTTCCTTGCTGTCCCTGAGTTGTTCGGACTATCTCGCCCTGCCTGCGGTGGGGATGGAAATTAAAAACCGCCTCAAGGATGAAAATATTTCCCTCAATCTCCCCAGTCAACGGGTGGATCGTTTTGATGAAAATATCGCCAATATCCTCGGCGGCACACGCCAAGCGGGTCTCACCTTCGCCCCGGAAGCCGGAACCCAACGGATGCGCGACGTGATTAACAAAGGCCTCACCAATGAAGAACTGCTGCGGGGGATTAAAACCGCCGTCGAGCAGGGCTGGGACAAGGTGAAGCTCTATTTCATGATCGGGTTGCCGGGGGAAACCGATGTAGATGTGCTGGGAATCGCCGAAACCCTGCGCTGGTTGCGCAGTGAATGTGCAATCCAGGGGCGCAAACGCTTGGAATTTACGGTGACGATTTCCAATTTCACCCCCAAACCCCATACGCCGTTTCAGTGGCATTCGGTTTCGACGGCGGAATTTGTGCGTAAACAGGACTTGCTGCGGGCGGAGTTGAAGCGGATTCGGGGGGTGAAGGCGAATTTTACCGATGTGCGGATTTCGGCGATGGAGGATTTTGTCGGGCGGGGCGATCGCACCCTCGGCCGGGTCATTCGTCGCGCTTGGGAATTAGGAGCCGGGATGGATTCCTGGTGGGAAAGTATCGATCGCGCCTACGGAGCTTGGGAAGAAGCGATCGCCGCTTCCGGCCTGACCTGGAAATATCGCAACATTGAAAACGGTGAATGGAACGTCATGGACGCAGACAACACCGCCACGGGCCGCACCGAAACCCTCCGCGCCGCCTCCCCCCAATGGAAACGCCGCTTTGATTGGGACGAACGCCTCAACGCGCCGCTGCCGTGGGATCACATCAATACCGGCATTGATCAAGAATGGCTCAAAGCGGATCTCCAACGGGCTTTAGAAGCGACGATTGTGCCGGACTGTGCCTTTGAGGGGTGCTCTCAATGTGGGATCTGTGGCGAGGCTTTTGGGGACAATATTGTCCAAGATGTGCCGCCAATTCCGGCCTTTGAGGGACAATTCCGCCCAAATATTACCCGCGCTCAACGGCTGCGGGTGTGGTTTGGCAAGTTGGGCGAGTTGCGGCTCTTGAGTCATCTTGACCTAGTGCGTTTATTTGACCGGATCACCCGTCGCGCGTCGCTGCCGATCGCCTTCACTAACGGGTTTCATCCGGGGCCGAAAATTGCGATCGCCAATGCCCTCTCCCTCGGCATGACCAGCGAAGGGGAAATCGTCGATTTTGAACTCACCGAACCGCTGACACTTGAGGATTTCCAGCAACGCTTAAACCAAGCACTCCCCCCAGATCTGCCCCTCTACCGGGTTGAAGAGGTTGCGGTTAACTCTCCCTCCGCTAACAAACTGCTACGGGAAGCCCGTTATACCCTCGATCTCAGCACTGACACGCCCGAACCCCCTTGGGCGGATTGGATCGCGGCAGTGATGGCGAGTGAGGCGATTCCCTTTGAAAAAATCACCAAATCCGGCAAGGTGAAGCAAATTAATCTGCGCGATCGCTTAATCCACCTCGAATTGATCCACACCCACGACCACACCGCCCAAATCCGCTACACCGGCCAATGCACCAACGACGGCACGGTACTCCAGCCCGCCCATGTCGCCCATCTGCTCGCTCATATTTCCGGGCAAGCGATCGCCCTCACCCACGCCCACCGCGAAGCCCTCACCCTCGCCGACCCTCCCAACGAACGCCCCTAGGGTCACGGCACAGCTTGATTGGTGGGTTACGGCGGATTGATGAATTATAGTGATGGCAGGAGTTTAAGCCACCTAACCCACCCTACGGTAAATCATTATTTTAACTGTGCCATAACGGTAGAGTGCTGTTAGCGCAGCGTAACGCACCGTCACGTTGAACTTTGGATGGCCCTAGGCTACTTCATCGGGTTCATCAAGGTCATCGGAATCAGGATCATCAGAATCGGGATCATCCGTTGAGGGGGAATCAGCGTCAGGTTCTGGACGATCTGAAGATTCAGCGTCGGCCTCGTCCCAGGGCGAATCATAGCGGTTCCAGGGCAAAATGGGCCGGTTTGGTGCTTTTTTGCTCAGAACAGTAATATTATCCGGGTCGGGTTCGGGCAAGTCCAAGGCATCCTCCGCTGGGATATCGGGGGATGGGTCAACTCCCTTCGGTTTGGGGGGAGATGGGTCTTGGGTGGGACGAGGGTTAGGATCAGAGCTCATAGTGTGATCTCCTGCAAGGACGGCAGCGGTTGAACGGACTGGATATCCTTGGGCTGCGATCGCACCTCAACGATCGGGTTAAAACCGCATAATCTTGACAACATCATTATTTTACTGCTTCTCCGGTAAGACCCAAGTTATAGAGAATAACTGTACTGCAATGCGGGAAAAAAGAACGCCACAACGGTATGCATCATAATCACAAAGGCGATCGCCCACGTCACATAGGCCGCATAGTTTAACGTTTGAGACACATCATCAATCCGCTGTTGATTGGCTTGATAAGTATGCACCAAATTCACCATCATCCGGAGTTGATATTCTTCAGGGGTTAAAGTCAGATAACGTTCCAAAAATTTGTTGTCGCCTAAGTTCGGACTAATGGCAATCTGACGTGGCAAAAAGGCATTAATCAGCAGCGTAAAATTCACCAAAAACCCGACAATTTCCGCCATGCTAAAGGGACTCGGAATAAACATTAACCGCGACAGGGTGAGACTGGTAAGTAATGCCCCATTCACCACAAATAAAATATTCAATTTTGTGGTTAATAATTGCCCCTGTTGACGTTGCTGATTTAACACCGATCGCACATCTTGGGCCGCGAGGGCGATCGTGCTCCAAAACCGTTGTTGTTTTTTCGGCGGGGGGTCGGTGGTGGGGGGAGCTTCTAGGGGAATGTCTGAGATCGTCGGCTCATCATTGGTATTGATGTCCTGGACGGTATGAATGTTCTGGACGTTTGTCTCTGGCACGGCCTGGGCCGATGACTGCCACAGGCGGGCAGCCCGTTGCAAAACCGTGTTAGGGAAGGAGGTGTTCGAGGATAGCGGTAGCGATGATCTCAGTTCCATTGCAGGCGATTGGGTGTGAAGATTGGGGCGGGTCGAGGGGCTGCTCCAAAGCATCCCAATCTCCTTGAAAAAAGCGGTCAGGCTCAAGGATTTTATGGTCGCTATACTGCTGCAATCCCTGCATCAAGAGCGGGGTTTCGGCAAAACCATCCCGCTGGAGTGAAACAATTGGAATTTTTAACCGAATGGCTTCGGAAAAGGTGCTAAATCCCGGTTTTGAGATCACACGATCGCACAATGGCATTAGATCCACTGGACGATACTGACGATCACGAATGAGAAGCAGGTTGGGAAGATCTGGAGCGTGACGATCGAAAGTAATGAACTGCCAATGAGGGTAGTCCTTAACTCTATTATAGGGAATCTGCTGAATTCCTAAACCCCCAAAGGTGAGTAATAGGGTCTTTTCTCGGTTTGGGATGAGGTTAAATCGGGTTTCGAGTTCGGCCCGGCTGTAGCGGGGTGTGCCGCCAGTTAACCCCACATCGGTCATTCGCGGAAAGGCGGTCATGGGTTCATGAAAGGGCAACCGAAAGAGGCGATCGCACTGCCCAAAACAGTCCCCAATCCAATCCGCGAGGGGGATAAACTCGCCCCCCCAATGACGATAGATGAAATCCCAGCCAAAATTCCCCATCATCCACACCGGAATCCCCGCTGCTGCCCCAATCGCAGCCGCCAAGGGGGGAATGTCGCCGAGGACGAGATCCACTTCATTCGTCCAGAGATACTCCACTTCTCTAGCGATGATCCGGGGGGCGCGATCGCGCAATTGCAGCAACTGGGTCAGGGTGGTATCCAGATCCATCGTTAAACTATCCGGCTGAATCACCCCCACATCGTAGGCTCGCGATCGCAGAATAAAATCCCCCGGTAGATAGCTTTCCAGGAGCCAACGGGGGGCAGCGGTGGTCAAAATAATCAGCACATCGGGGCAGCGGCGTTGCACTTCGGCGGCAACGGCGGTGAGGCGGGTGGCATGGCCAAAGCCGTGATTGGTGATCGCACAGTAGAGGGTGGGTCGAGACATGGAAGAGCGGCCGAGTAGGGGAACTTGAGGGCAAGAATAGCAGGAATTGCAGCGGTTCAGCAGGGGGAGGCGATCGCTACGCCTCCACCCCATTTCCCGATGATCCAGGGGACAGGATCACGCCCGGCTAGAATTGTGCGATCCTGTCGGAATTAACGGAAAAACTGCTGTATAGTGGCGAGTGATGACCCCAACCGAAAGCGGGTCGGGTCTTTGTGGCCGTCAAGGATTGAGACCAAACCCTCAACAACTTTTCAGGCTAGAGGATCGACATAGCACTAGCCAGAGCGGTTAGGACATTCAGAGACTCTGAAACAAGGGGCTGAAGCCCCTTGCCTGTCCTAATATCCTTGTTGATTGCTATACATCACAGATAGGGGCGATCGCTTCTGATGGTTAGATGGGTAATTTGCGTTACTCCTCAACGTGGCTCAGTATATTTGGTGTGAGGATATTGTGTTTGTTAATCGATCAGCGTTAGTTGCAATTCTGACCGAGGTGACTCAACGGAGCCAAGACCATTGGCGGGCTGTCCAAACCTGGTCTGATGAGTTGACAGTGGGCAATAAGATCATGCTGCGGATGTTGCTCTGTAGTGCGAGTTTTTTGGTGGGGGTGGGGTACGGCGATCGCCAAGACATCGCCAACCCAAACATTCTCCTCGCGGATACGCTCATCGTCCCCGCAGATCCCATCCCCAGCGACGATCTCGCTCCCACCTTAGACCCCACCCCCCCGCTAGATGTGGGCCCCGATCCTGAACCGAGTCCTGAACCGACTCCAACCCCAGAACCCAGCCCCACCCCGGAACCGAGTCCCGTCCCCAGTCCTGTGAACGAAGTGGAGCCGACCCGGATTCGGATTCGGGCCGTGGGGGACATTGTGCCCGGCACGAATTTTCCCAATAATCGCCTCCATCCGCAGCCCCAGGTGTTGTTTGAAGCGATGGCCCCGATTTTGCAGGGGGCGGATGTCACCTTTGGGAATTTTGAAAGTACGTTGACGCGATCGCCCCATTCCCGCAAAGATGTCAGCCGCCCCAATGTGTTCGCCT
This sequence comes from Spirulina major PCC 6313, assembly GCF_001890765.1. Lineage (NCBI taxonomy): Bacteria > Bacillati > Cyanobacteriota > Cyanophyceae > Spirulinales > Spirulinaceae > Spirulina > Spirulina major. The sequence continues at coordinate 759,007 of NZ_KV878783.1, forward strand.
TTCGGAATCCCCCCGAATATGCCCAACTGCTGCGGGATGTGGGGTTTGATGTCCTCAGTGTGGCCAATAACCACTCCCTGGATTTTGGGACTCAGGGTTTTCAAGACACGATCGCCCACATCGAAGCGGCGGGCATGGCGGCGGTGGGCGATAAAGGCGAGATTGTCTATACCGATGTGGAAGGGGTGACGATCGGCTGGATTGGTTTCAGCTATGGGCGTGAACATAACACGATGTTGGCGATCGGGAGTGCGCGATCGCTCGTCCGCACCGCCCAAGAAAACGCAGATTTTGTCGTCGTCTCCTACCATGGCGGCGCAGAGGGCACGAGGGCGATGACCACCCGTAACCAAACGGAATACTTCTACGGCGAAAATCGCGGCAATGTGGTGGACTTTTCTCGGCAGATGGTGGACGCAGGCGCGGATCTCGTCCTCGGCCACGGCCCCCACGTCCCCCGCGCCATCGAACTCTACAACGGCCGCCTGATCGCCTATTCCCTCGGCAACTTCGTCGGCTATCGTACCCTCTCCACCCAAGCCCAACTCGCCTATTCCCTCGTGCTAGAGGTGGAAGTGGATGAAGACGGCACATTCCAACGGGGTCAAATTTACCCCGTCTTAATCTCACCTAGCGGCATTCCCCAACGCTCCACCCGCAGCGAAAGCATCGCCCTGATTCGGCGGTTAACGGCGGCTGATTTTCCCGGTTCTCCCTTGGTGATTACCCTCGATGGCCGCTTGCAATTGCCCGAATAAAATCAACCCGTCCGGCCCTCAAAAGCAAAAAAAGACAAGGGGTTAAAGCCGCCTTGTCTGTGGCTGTGGGAGGGGATGCAATTCATCCCCTGGAACATCTCGCTGCTTAATCGAGGTAGGCATTAAGCGCGTCGGCCACCAATTGGGTCATGGAAATGTTGGTGGTTTCGGCTTTGGTTTTGAGTTTGGCGTAGATGTCGTCATGGATGCCGACCCGGTAGCGGATGCGGCGGCCCGTTTTTCGGGGTTCATAGGTGGAGGCAAAGTCTCGCAGGGCATCGAACCCGATGCGATCGCAAAATTCCCCAAAACTTTCCGCCCCTTGACGCTGCTCCCGGAAACAGACGAACAGCGGTTCGAGGCAGGTTTCCAGGTCGCGATCGGGGACTTTTTCGGCGTAGGGTCGCGCCAAGGTGGTTTGATTGGGGCTGCCGCCGAGCCAAATTTGGTAGGCTTCGGGGCCACTGCCCACAAACCCCAATTCCGCCATATAGGGACGAGCGCAACCATTGGGACAGCCCGTCATCCGAATTACAAAGGTTTCCTTGCCCAGTTTCAGGGTTTTGAGCAGGGCTTGGATGCGATCGATGATGCTGGGGAGGATGCGTTCAGATTCAGTAATCGCAAGACCACAGAGGGGCAGGGCCGGGCAAGCCATGGCGGTACGGTGCAGGGGCGCGATCGCATCGGGATCGGTGACAATGCCGTGCTGTTTCAAAATGGCGGTAATGCGATCGCGGTGCGCCGGGTCGATTTCGTACAGGATCACATTATGGTTCGCCGTTAACCGCATCGGTAAGTGAAACTCTTCGATCACGGTGCGAAGGGCGGCTTTGAGTTGAAAGTTGCCCTCATCCTTGACCCGACCATTTTCGATCGACAGCCCAAAAAAGAGCTTGCCGTCCCCCTGCTCATGCCAACCGAGGTAATCAAAATACTGCCAGGCGGGGAGCGGTTTTGCTGGGGCGATCGCGTTGCCGAAATACTGTTCCACTTGGGCTTTGAACTTCGCCACCCCCCAATCATGGAGCAGGTATTTCATCCGGGCATGGCGGCGATTGTGGCGATCGCCGTAGTCCCGCTGGGTCGCCACCACGGCCTTGACCAGATCAAACACATCCGCTTTGGCCACATAGCCCAATTCATCCGCCATCCGCGCAAAGGTTTCCTCCTTGTTATGGGTGCGCCCCATGCCGCCCCCGGCATAAACATTAAAGCCTTGTAATTCTCCGTGCTCATCGGTGATCACCACCAGTCCCAAGTCATGGGTGTAGAGATCAATGGAATTATCCCCCGGCACTGTCACCACGCATTTAAATTTGCGGGGCATATAGTGCGTGCCGTAGATCGGTTCTTCAGACTGGGTGAAATTGGTGTTATGGGTATTTTTCGCCCGCGATTCCTTCACTTCGGGGGCTTCTTCGGCACTGATCACCCGTTCCCCATCGAGCCAAATTTCGTAATAGGCTCCCGTTTGGGGGGTAAGTAAATCGGCAATTTTATCGGCGTATTCCCAGGCATAGCCATAGGCCGCCTGATTTTTATAGGGTGCAGGTGGGGCCATCACATTGCGGTTCAAATCCCCACAAGCCCCTAGGGTAGACCCCATGCTACGCACCACGTCACTAATCACCGTTTTGAGGTTGCGTTTGAGCACGCCATGAAGTTGAAATCCTTGGCGGGTGGTGGTGCGGAGGGTGTGGTTGCCGTATTGATCCGAGAGGCGATCGAGGGTGAGGTACAGTTCCGGGGGGATGAAACCACCGGGGCTGCGGGTGCGGAGCATCATTTGATAGTCTTTCTCTTGACCCTTGACGCGGTTGTCGCGGTTGTCCTGTTGGTAGGAGCCGTGAAATTTGAGGAGTTGAACCGCAGCTTCGGTGAAGTGGGTGGTGTCTTCGAGGAGTTCGGTGGCGAGGGGTTCCCGGAGTTGGTTGCTGCGTTCTTTGATGCCTTCGAGCTTGGAGGGGGCTTTGGGCGTGGGGTTGATGGGGGTCTGAACCATAGGACGAATCGATTAGAACTATCTATAACGTTGAGGGATTGTGACCGACAATTGCGAAATCTACGGGCCGTGTTAAGTTTTATGTCCGGTAAGTCGGTCGGGATTGTGGTCTTTCATTATACCAAGCCCGGTCAGATGCGATCGCACAATCTCCCCCCATCTGCCTAGCCCGGTAAATGGCCCACCTTGACATAGATCGTGCAGCCCGTCGTGCTGTAGGGACAGTGGCGGCTCCCAGCGGGATTTCGGAGCCATGTTCCGGCAGGATAGTCCCCCAATTCATCGGCAAACACCCCCTCAATCACAAAAATTTCTTCGCCGCCCCAATGGGTATGGGCGTTGAACTGGGTTCCCGGCTCCCACCGCACCAACGCCACCTGTTCCGTGCCGTATTGATGGAGTGGTAGCACGCTCAATCCAGGCACTAGACCCGGTTGCCATTGAGCCTTGTGGGTATCGATGCGCACGGGGGTTTGATCGTCGGGGTGCATTTGGCAGAGTTTGACGAAAATCGTCGTGCCGGGGTTGGTGTGGGGCCTGTGGCGCGAGCCGACGGGATTGCGCAGGTAGGAGCCGGGGCCAAAGTCGCCAAATTCATCAGAAAAGACCCCGTCAAGGACGAAAAATTCTTCGCCGCCGCCGTGGGTATGGGCGGGAAAGCTGCGGTGGGGGGCGAACTTGACGAGGCTCGTGGCGCGGGCGATTTCGCCGCCGTCGCGGTCGAGCATCCGACGCTGCACGCCGGGGGCGGGGGAATCAATCCAGGGAAGGCTGTGGGTATCGAGGCAGGCACGTTGACGCAGATCGGCGTTCAATTGCATGGGAACTCCAGCAAAATAGGATTAGGATGGACACAAATCACGTCGTTTTTCGTGAGGCGATCGCACCATGGCTACGCCTGATCCATTCTACGAGCAACCCCGCCAACGCCTTCAACTGTTTTTCACCCTCGTGCCGGTGTTAGGGTCGCTGCCGGCACTGTGGTTTTTGATCCATCCCCAGAGTTCTCCGCAGCAAAAAGCGACGAGTCGTTTAGCCTTGCTACTCTTGGGGCTGTGGATTGGTGCGTCGGCGGTGACCGGGTTGGGGATTGCCCAGGCGGCGGATACGGTGTTTCGGTTTCGCCTCTTGTTTTTTGATGGAACCTTAACGAGTCTCTACGTCTTAACCTGTGTGGGGTTAATGGTGCGCGTTTGGCAACGGCGATCGCTCCGCATTCCGGGGTTGAGTCCCGCTGCCCAGCGCCTCTTTAAGTACCCCTCGGATCATTCCACCAACAGCCGTTAACCCCTCAAAATGACCCCTTTCAACGGATAATTAAAGAGGTCATTTTTAGCGTTTTCCACGGAAAGACTGCATTTGTGTGTGAATTAAAACGTTGCTAAGACTCATCTTGTCAGTTTAGATTACTGAGGAACTTCCTCGCTCAGCCGTGAAGAAATCTGTGGCCAAACAAAGTAACCTCCGACCGCAACCCACTCGTAAACCCACAGCTTCCGCCCAGTATCGGAAGAAAAGCCGGGGCAAGGCTTCCTCAAAACCGCGTTGGCTGTGGATTTGGTTGGGGTTGACCGGAATCGGGATGGTGTCGGCGATCGCGGGCGCACTGTTAGCGATTTCCCTCTCTGCTACCCCCCTGCGGCGCGTGCTCCTCTCCTCAGACGATGCCTCGATCTTCTCCGACGACCAGGCCATCACCTACGACAGCCTCAGCTTTCCCAAACTCACCCGCCCTGTCAATCTCCTCATTCTCGGCACAAAAGTCCTCACCTCCGACCTCGAAGGCTCCCCCCGTGAAGATCTTGGCTATCACGCCCTCGTGGATTCCTTCGATGGATTAGCCGACACGATGCTGCTGATCCGCTTCGATCCGGAACGGTTTCGCCTCGCTGCCCTTTCCATTCCCCGCGACACCCAAGTGTATATCGAGGGCTACGGCGAAATGAAAATCAACGCGGCCAACCATTACGGCGGCGCGGCCTTAACCGCCCGCACCGTGAGCCGCACCCTCGACGGTGTTCCTATCGATCGCTATCTGCGGATCAATGTGCAGGGGGTGGAAAAACTGATCGATGCCCTGGGCGGTGTGACGGTGTACGTCCCCAAGGATATGAAGTATACCGACCACAGCCAACACCTCTACATTGACCTCAAGGAAGGTGAACAGCATCTCGACGGCGAAAAGGCGATGCAGTTTTTGCGGTTTCGCTACGACAAATATGGCGATATTGGCCGGGTGCAGCGGCAACAGGTGTTAATCCGGGCGGTGATTGAACAGGCGTTGCGTCCCCAAACGCTGCTGAAGTTGCCGAAGCTGTTCAATGTGGTTAAGGAAAGTATTGATACGAATTTGAGTGTGGAAGAATTGGCGGCGCTGGCGGGATTTGCGGCCAATACGAAGCGGGATGATGTGCAGATGTTGATGCTGCCGGGGTCGTTTAATGGCACGGGGGAGCAGGGGGTGAGTTATTGGGTTCCCAACGAGCGGGGGATTCAGCAGATGGTGGCAACTCACTTTGACCAAGGCTATAGCCTGGGCGATCTGCGTGACCCAGGGTCGGTGCGGGTGGCGATCCAAGACAGTACGGGCAGCGATGCGGCGATCGCTACGGTGCAAGACCGGTTACGATCGCAAGGCTACGGCAACTTTTTTATGGGCGATCGCTGGCATGAACCCCTAGCTACCACCCGAATCATTGCCCAGCAAGGGGATGAACAACTGGCAATGCAATTGCAATTGGCCCTCGGCATTGGGGAAGTGCGCGTCGAAAGTACCGGCGAATTAAGTTCGGATCTGACGATCCAACTGGGTCAAGATTGGCCGAGTTTAAACCGTCCCTAGGGACTCGCTCAATAATTAAGTGACCCGTAGATCGCGTTTCGACTTCGCTCAACGCTCGGCAATTGGTAGGTTGAGCGAAGTCGAAACCGGGTTGATGGGGATATTATTTGGCAACTGCTTCCCTAGGGGAAAGCGATCGCGCGTTCCCGACAGATGCAACAATGGGTTGGGAGGCGTGCGCCTCTGGATTAACGCTGTGACTGATGTGAATTGTTATGCCGAATTTTTTACTCGAAGTCGGGACAGAAGAACTACCGGCTGATTTTGTTGCCAGTGCGATCGCCCAATGGCAAACCCTTATTCCTGCCAGTCTCAGCGCCGCCAGCCTCAGCCCGCAGCACTGCGCGATCTACGCCACGCCCCGCCGCCTCGCCGTGGTCTTAACCGATGTGCCGGCCCAACAACCCGACCGCAGCGAAGAGCTTAAAGGCCCCCCCGTCAAAGCCGCATTTAAAGACGGTCAACCCACCCCCGCCGCCACCGGCTTCGCCAAGAAGCAGGGCATCAGTGTTGATGATTTTGTGATTCGCGACACGCCCAAAGGGGAATTTATCTTTGTCACCAAACACCATTTGGGGCAACCCGCCGCCGCACTCCTGCCGGACTTAGTGCAGCAGTGGATTACGGGTTTAGAAGGGCGGCGTTTTATGCGATGGGGCGATGGTGAACTGCGGTTTCCCCGGCCGATTCGCTGGCTCGTGACCCTCTGGGATGAGGCCGTGTTACCCGTGACCCTGACCAGTGGATCGGATCGGATCGTCAGCGATCGCATCTCCCAGGGCCATCGCGTCCTTCATCCTGAACCTGTTAAACTCGCCGATCCGATCAGTTATCGCGACACCCTGGCCGCCGCCGCTGTTGTCGTTGATCCCGAAGCGCGGCGATCGCACATTCTCGACCAAATTCACCAAGCCGCCCAAAGCGTCAACGGCCGCGCCATCATCTCCGACGACCTCCTCGCGGAAGTGGTGAACCTCGTCGAAGCCCCCCACGCCGTCGTCGGCACCTTTGAAGCCGAATACCTCGCCCTCCCCTCAGAAGTGATCACCACCGTCATGGTCACCCATCAACGCTATTTCCCCATCCAAGACAACAACGGCGCACTCTTGCCCCACTTCATCACCATCGCCAACGGTGACCCCCAAAAAGCCGACATCATCGCCGCTGGCAATGCCCGCGTCATCCGTGCCCGCCTCGCAGACGGTAAATTCTTCTACGATGCCGACTGTGATGAACCCCTCGAAGCCAACCTCCCCCAACTGGAAACCATCACCTTCCAAGCCGATTTAGGATCAATGCAGGTGAAAGTCGATCGCATCCTTGACCTCACCGCCGAAATCAGCCAGCAACTCAATCTACCGCCCGACCTCGCCGCCACCATCGAACGCGCCGCCCTCCTCTGCAAAGCCGACCTCGTTTCCCAGATGGTCTACGAATTCCCGGAACTTCAGGGCATTATGGGGGAAAAATACGCCCGCATCAGTGGGGAATCGGACGAGGTGGCCCAGGCGATTTTTGAACATTACCTACCACGGGGAGCCGATGACGATCTGCCCCAAACCCTGGCGGGGCAAGTGGTGGGCATTGCCGATCGCCTCGATTCCTTGGTGAGTATTTTTGGCTTGGGGATGATTCCCACGGGGTCGTCTGATCCCTTTGCCCTGCGGCGGGCGGCCAATGCGGTGATTAATGTGATTTGGGCGGCGAATTTGGAGATTAATCTGCTTGACCTGCTCGAACAGTTTGCCGCTGCCTTTGTCAGTGCCCATGCCGAGTACGAATCGCCGTTCCTCGCCCTCCAGAGCTTTTTCATCCAACGGGCGCGGACACTACTCCAAGACGAGTTAGGGATTGAGTATGACTTGGTGAATGCGGTGTTAGGGGAAGACGACCCCGACTATGAAGTGCGAGCGTTGCAAAATCTGTGTGATCTACGCGATCGCGCCTGCTTCCTCCAGTCCCTGCGCAAAAATCGAACCCTAGAACTACTTTACGAAACCGTCAACCGTTCCACCCGCCTCGCCGCCAAAGGGTCACTCCCCACGGACGAACTCAACCCCTACGAGGTCATTCAATCCCACCTCTTTGAACAAGAGTCGGAACGGGAACTCTTCCAAACCCTCTGTAAATTGCTCCCCCAAACCCAACAAGCGATCGCCGAACGGGACTATCAACGCCTTGTAGACGGTCTCGCCGCCATTTCCCCCCATGTCACCCGCTTTTTCGATGGTGACGACAGCGTTTTGGTGATGGCCGAAGATCCCGATGTGCAAAATAATCGCCTCAATCTCCTCGGTTTGATTCGCAACCATGCCCGTGTCCTCGCTGACTTTGGCGCAATCCTTAAACCCTAAACAACCGAACACAACCCAGACAGGGGGCTGAAGCCCCTTGCGCTGACGCTCTGATCACGAAAATCATGCCAATAGCGGTCTAAAACTGAATCCGATCGCGGGTTCCGGTATTTTTAGCATTCTTGGCGATAAATTCAATAATCTTACCCGCCACATCAACCCCCGTCGCCCGCTCGATGCCCTCCAATCCAGGGGAGGAATTCACCTCCATCACCACCGGGCCATGGTGCGATCGCAACAAATCCACCCCCGCCACCCGGAGGCCCATCGCCTTCGCCGACCGCACCGCCGTACTCCGCTCCTCCGGCGTGAGCTTCACCCCCGCTGCCGAGCCGCCCCGATGGAGATTAGAGCGAAATTCTCCCGGCGGCCCCTGGCGTTTCATCGCGGCCACCACTTTGCCCCCCACCACAAAACAGCGCAAATCCGCGCCCTTGGCTTCCTTGATATATTCCTGCACTAAAATATTGGCTTCGAGGCCGCGAAAGGCTTCAATCACCGATCGCGCCGCCGGTTTCGTTTCCGCCAACACTACCCCTAGGCCCTGCGTCCCTTCGAGGAGTTTAATCACCAAGGGCGCACCCCCCACCGTATCAATCAGGCCGTCAATGTCTTCTGTGGCATGGGCGAAGCCGGTTACGGGCAGGCCGATACCTTCACGGGCGAGAATCTGAAGGCAGCGTAGCTTATCCCGCGATCGCGAAATCGCCTGGGATTCATTGGCACTAAACACCCCCATCACCTCAAACTGTCGCACCACCGCCGTCCCATAGAACGTCCGCGATGCCCCAATGCGCGGAATAATCGCATCAAAATTTTCCAAAGTCTTACCGTTGTAGACAATGGTGGGATTGTGGGAGGTGATGTTCATGTAGCAACGCAGATAGTTCACCACCCGGATCTCATGCCCCCGTTCTTCCGCTGCTTCCCGGAGCCGACGGGTGGAATACAGAGAAGAATCTTGAGAAAGGATCGCGATTTTCATGATTCAGTGGAGACAGAACAGGGTTAGGTTAATTATCTACCCATTGCGGGGTAGGTTTGAACGTCCTCGACAGAATTGCCGGGACGTTCGCAGGATTCAGCAACGCGGGGCTAGGGGTGCGATCGCTGCAAATACGATCGCCCCGGATCAACCCAAAACCGCCGGCGAATCGCTTCTCGACCCAACAACATCCGAAACCCCATCTGATCCCGACTCGTTAACGTCAGTTCAATGGGCCAAGTTTGCTCACCCACCGTTACCAAGGTTTTCACCACCGGGCGCAGTTGGGCATGACCCCCGGAACTTTTAACCGTGCGTTGGTCGAGAAGAGGTGCTTCCGCCTGGATGGTTAGGGCCGTCGAACGCTGCTGAGGATGCACTTTGAATTGCATCAAAACAATCCCGTCCCGCTCGATTTTTTCAATATCAAAGGCATGGAGCGCCGATGATCTCGCGCCGGTATCAATTTTGGCCTTAATCGGATCAATCTCCAAAGCGGGCAACGTCAAATATTCACGCCAACCGATCAATGGTAACGGTGAGGATGACACCGGAAACACCCCCTAATAACTATTTAGGTTTGATATGGGCTTGATCTTAGCGGTTCAGCTATGGCAAAGATAGGGCTTGACAAATCGTCTGCCCTATCTTGATCGGTGGGTCGGCAATCCCAGCGATGATTCAGGGTGAAGTGCAGTCAATGGGGCTTATTCCCGGGCCGAGAGGCGATATTGTCGCCCCGGAACATCAGACCCCACCCAGATGTGATAGTCCCCAGCCGTCCAGTCTAAGCCTTGCAACACCGCATCTTCATTAAAGCCGCGCCCGATCGCACTACAGTGGATCGCCCCGCTGGGGTCTTGCACCATCAAAATCGTCGGCTTGCCACCGTTGTTCACCGCCAAGCGGAGAGTTTCGATACTGGGATGCACGCTCAGGATGTGGTCAGGGGTTTCGCTGGCATAAATGTCGGTGGCTTGGCAGGCGGGGGGCGTGGCATTACCTCCCCGTTGGGCTGCTAGATCAGCAAGTTGGATCGCGCCGCCGGTGGTGCCCATGACCGTTGCCTTGGCACGATCAAAACCACGGGCAACCGCTAATTCTCCAAAGTTAGCCTCTTGGGCGAAGCCGGGGCTAGCTCCTAAGCTGATGACTAAAGACAGGAATAAGGGATAGTACTGTCGGATCGATACCATGGTGTTAACCTCCTCAATCCCAGCAATGCAAGTTAGGCTTCTAGCTGCGATCGCAATCTGACGTGTTGATTCTGTAGCTGGGTGAATACCCTTAGCTTAAAGGCGAATCGAGGCAGAGTCACCCGACAATCAGCCAGTCCTGAAGCTGCCACACCCTGGCTCTCCATTCGCTCGCAGGGAAGTACAAAACGAATTCAATGGCTCTAAAACTGGTGTACATTCAAGTCTAGAGTTGAGAAAGCCCCCCATGCCTGTACTGATCGCCACGTTCCTACTCATCGGTTTGAATTGGCTGATTTCCGGTGTTGTGTCGGTGCAAGCGTTGGCGCTCTTTCGTGGGTTAGGAACAGTGGGGTGGTGGGCAATCGGGCTGCTGGGTTTGGGGGCGATCGCTTGGTGTTTTGGCGACGATCCCTAAGGGCCGATCCGGTTCCGTCGCGGCGTTCCTTGCAAACGTTACTATCCTTTTTTTATCCTGTTCTATGCGTCAGTCCTGGTATCTCTGCATTGGTTTTGCGTCACTATTTACCCTGGGATTGACCCCGGCCCTCCGGGCCCAACCCCTGACCCCAGAAGCGGTAAACCTCGATCCGGACGTGGTGGAAGAAAGCCCCGTCCTCCAGCGTTGGCTAGAGGCTGTTCCCGATGTGGGGAAAGACATTCGCCATGATCCGAGTTTTCGATCCCGGGTGCGTTTGGGTTACTCAAATTTTCCCTCGACGGCGGGGCAGGGGGGGTGGCACGGAGGCGTTGAAGATCTGTTTTTAGGGGACAGTGCCGCCACGGTGAGCGCGGGGTATCAAGGCACCTGGAGCGGCGATCGCGCCACCTGGGGCGGCGATTTGCGCTACTATCTCCGCCCCTTGGGGGACTATTTCAATGTCGCTCCCGTGGTGGGCTATCGTCACATCACCACCGAGGGTCAACAAACCGATGGGATCAATTTGGGAATTAAAGTCCAGTTTGCCCTGTCCCGCACGGGAGCGGCAGATCTTGCCCTACAGCAAAGTTTCGTCTCGGTGGGAACGGCGGCGGAAGTGGGGATTACCAGCCTGTCCTTGGGATATGCGATCGCGCCTCACCTCAGACTCGCCACCGATCTCGAAAAACAAAATTCTCGCTACGAAAAAGATAGTCGGGTCGGCATTTCCCTTGAATGGCTGTTTTGACCCCAATCGGTCAGATTTGTTCATACTTTGAAATGTTTGCACTCGTGTGTTCGGCTCAAGCGATAGGATATGAGCAGTTCAGTCACGATTTTCTAGATAAGCGCGTGTTAGCCATTAACCTATTCACAGCATTAAGCGAGTTTTCCCGGATGCACTGCGGCGCAATCTGTGCTGTCTTGATTCCCTGCGTGCTGTTGGTCGCCATCTACACCTTGGTCTTGCTGTATTGGCAAAAACCGATCGCTACCCTCTGCACTACGGCAACGGTGGGAACGGGGTTGGCGATGATTCTTTTTCTGCATGTGTCCACTTGGTTCATGATTGGGGTGGTCACGCCGGTAACGTTTGTTTTGGCAGCGTTGGGGCTGACCTGTGTGGTGAGCAATTGGGCGGCGGTGGGATGGGGCTGGTGGCGATCGCACCGCCCCCAAACCCCCAACTTGGTTTAGTTTGCTCTTTTTTGGGTCTGGGGGGGTCGCAGCGATCGCGTCAGCAGGACAACCTCAAACCCCCAGAATCATTCGCATCCCAGAAATCGGCGGTTATCATAGAAGTCTGAATCGATAGGCACGCAGAGTCCGCGGCCAAGGCCCCTCACCTGCGCCTCGTCATGTTCTCAGCCCAACCCTCTGTTTCGGAGCCACTGCCATCGCCGCCTCTCTCCGCCCTAGAGGCCGTGGCACACCAAACCTTAGATTCAATGTTGCTGGCGACGCGAGCGATCGCGATCTGGTGGGTCAGCGATCGCCCCAACGCTGCCCCCCTCTGCCACAGCAACCCCCAACACCCCCACTACAGCCCCCAACACCTCCACCACCTCCAACAGGATTGCCACCAAGTCAGCCGGGGTGAACCCAGTCACTTCACCACCATGCTTCGCCCCTTGGCCTCCCGCCATCACCACCTCACCCCCACGGTGTGTCACATCACCGAACCCGCCGACCTCGGCATCTTGTACCATTACCCCTTGCCCAGTGAGAGTGCAACGCCCCACTATGCGGCCCTGTGGTGCGAAAAACGGCTATCGAGCAATCAAACCCACTACATTGAACAACTCCTTAGCCTCCTCTGTCACTACGCCCAAGCTACCCAGACCCTCGCCCAGCAACAACAACGCCTCGACATTCTCCAGCAAACCCTCCAACGGGGCAAACATCAACTGCGCAGCCCCCTAGCGCTGATTCGCCTCTATGCGGAAAATCTCAAATTGGGGTTAGCGGATGAAACCCTTCAAGCCCAGGCTGATGTGATTCGGATCACAGCGACGGAATTGAGTGATAATCTCAAGAAATTACTGGATTTGCATGGGCCGCAATCGCTGCACTTGATGGCGACGAATCTACAGCAGGTGTTCGCGGATTTAGAAACGATGTTATTGCCTCGGTTAACCGAGCGGCGGGTGGAGTTAGCGATCGCCCCACAGCCCCTGTGGATTTGGGTTGATCCGTGGAAATTAAAACAGGTGTTGGAAATTGTCGTGACCAATGCCCTGGAGTTTAGCCCGGTGGGGGGGACGGTGTCCTGTCGGGGGGATGTGGCGGGGGATTGGGTGCAGATTGCGATCGCCGATCAAGGGCCCGGCATTGCGCCGACGGTGTTGCCCCATATTTTCGAGCCGTTCTATTCCCAACGGTCAGGGGGAACGGGGTTAGGGCTAGCGATCGCCGCCGATATCATCCGCGAACACCACGGCACGATTCGCGTCGAGAATCGTCCCCACGGCGGCGCAGCATTCCAGATCACCCTCCCCCATCCACCGGCTCAAGGAACGTTGGGCGTGTTAGGGGAGTTTTGCCTTTGAATACAAGTGCTGAATCGGTCTCTGTGGTGTTGATTGACGATGAGCCGCTGTTTCGGCAGGGCCTGCGCCGGTTTTTCAGTCTGTCTCACTCTGATGCAGTGGTGAGGGTGCAGGTGGTGGGCGAAGCGGATTCCGTCGAACAGGGGTTAGACCTGATCCAAACCCGCAAGCCCGACATGATCCTGCTGGATATGGAGTTACCCCACCTGAATGGTTTGGATGCTCTGTTACACCTGAAGGAACAGGCCTACGCGGGGGATGTGTTGGTGCTCTCGGCCCATCAGGATGATCAATGGATTTTTCTGGCGATGCAAAGTGGGGCGAAGGGCTATGTGTTTAAAGAGGCCGTCACGGAGCAACTGCCAGCGGCGATCGCCACGGTGTTAGCGGGTAAAATCTACTTGGCTCCTGACGTGGCCACCTGTTTTTTTCGCCGTTTTCAAGACCTCGCCAGTCAATCCCTGCCCTTGGTGAAGTCCTTGCATTTAACCGAGCGCGAGCAGGATGTGCTGTATTGGCTGGTGCAGGGAGAGCCGAATACCCAGATCGCCCGTCATCTGTTCGTGACGGTGGCGACGGTGAAAGCCCATTTAACTTCGATTTTTGAAAAATTAGGGGTGTCGAGCCGTACCCAAGCCATTGTTAAGGCTTTACGCTTAGGATTGGTAAAACCCTAGGGATCGCCCCTGATGCAAAGAAATATTGACTTGGGTCTCGTTCGCGCCCAATTCCCCCTAGCCTGAATCCGAATACCTTTTCTCTTCATGAGTAATCATCTTGCGATCGCCACTGTTACCGCCACCCTCCAACGGATTATTCAATCCACCATTCAAGCTGATGTCAGTGGGGCACGGGTCACGACACTACGCCCGGACAGTATCGGCACGGCCACCCCGACCACGGGGGTGAATATTTTCCTCTACCATGTGCCGATGAACTATATGTGGGGCAACAGTGCGGAAATTCAGCGCCGCAATCGTCGGGGCGAGGGGGCAGTGCGATCGCGGACCGCCGTCGATATGCATTACATGATTAGCTGCTACGGTAACGATGCCGAACTCGAACCCCAACGCCTTTTAGGAAGCGTGATCCGCACCCTCACGGACTACAAAATCATTTCGCGAGACCTGATTCACGACACCCTCGAAGATGCCAACCTGGACTATCTCAGCAATTCTGACCTCTCCGAACAGTTTGCCGAAATTGCCTTCGCGCCCCTGAATTTGACCCTCGATGAACTGTCAAAAGTCTGGTCGGTGTTTTTCCAAACGCCCTATTGTCTATCGGTGGCCTACAAAGCAACGGTGGCGATGATCGAAGGAGAAGCCACGGGGGAAGCACCGCTACCGGTGAGCGATCGCCAATACGGCGGCACGTCCCCCCTCGCCGGTCAACCGCAAATCACGGAGGTAATCAGCGATCGCGGTCGCTTCTACCCGATCGAAACCAGCAGCACCCTCCGCATCCGCGGCCAACATCTCAACGGCCCCGACACCTTCATCCGCATCGGCGCGATCGAAGCCGCCCCCACCGAACAGAGCGCCGATCAACTCCTCCTCAACCTCGCCACCCTGCCCACGGATCAACTCCGCGCCGGCATTCAAAGCCTCCAAGTGGTCTATCGCCAAGCCAAGGCCGACAATGGCAAACCCGCCCCCCGCGTCGAATCCAACACCACCCCTTTCGTCCTCCGTCCCACGGTGCAACACCTGGAGGTGGGGCAACTCACCGGCACAGCCCGGCGAGGGCGTAACGGCACGGTCACCGTGGAGAGCAATCTCCCGATGCTCCCTGAGCAGCGGGTGACCCTCTCGCTCCATGAGTGGTCTACGAATGATCCGGCGACCTACCTTTTTGAAGCCTCGGCCCGAGATGCGATCGCTACCGTTGTGGACATTCCGATCAAAAACGTCAAACCGGGGGACTATCTCGTCCGTCTCCATGTCGATGGGGCCGAGAGTTGCCTAGAGGTGGATCAAGATCCGGAGAGCGACACCTATGGCTGGTATGTCGGCCCCCGCTTACTGATGGTTTAAGCAAAGCTTAGGAGTGGATTGACTAATTCTTTCTGATGCTTCAGATTTAACGCAATTTCTTATCAACCTGATTACAAGGAATGATGATGGCGAGTTACTTGATCAAAGTTGCCGGTTTAGGATTTATTCATAAAAATTGGAAGACGGAAGAACCCCGCTTCTGCGCCGCCCAAGCCACCGCGAAAACCTGGACAACACGCAAAGCCGCCATTGGCTTCGGTTCTGAGCAGCTTACCCCCCGTCTCAAAATAGGCTGGGAACTCTGGGAACTCGACGATGAGACCCTAGAACCGGTCATTTTGCCCCGGTCTCTGTTTGAAAGCCAGCGCGGCTAGGATGCGACCCAGACCGCGCCCCGTTCTGCCAGTTATGATCTTTAGATCAACCCGACGATCGGCATGAAGTTCTATAATTAGGCCTTGTTAAGCGCAGCATTATAGGGAAATCCAAGTGTTTCACCTCAGTGGTTACGAATATTTTTTAGGCTTTCTCCTGATCGCCAGTTCCGTTCCGATCTTGTCGCTGATTGCGTCGAAAATCTTGCGCCCTCGTACCGGCGGGCCAGAGCGGCGCACCACCTACGAATCGGGAATGGAGCCTATCGGCGGAGCATGGATTCAATTCAACATCCGGTACTATATGTTCGCCCTTGTGTTTGTGGTCTTCGATGTTGAAACCGTGTTTCTCTACCCGTGGGCCGTCGCCTTTAGTCAATTGGGTTTGCTAGCCTTTATAGAAGCCCTCATCTTCATCGCAATTTTGGTTGTTGCCTTGGTGTATGCATGGCGTAAAGGAGCGTTAGAGTGGTCATGAATTTAGAATCAATCGAACAGCAAAACGTTGAAAAAATCTTAAATCCGGTGGCCCGCACCGGGGTTACCCAAGACTTATCGGAAAATATCGTCCTCACCACCGTAGATGACCTCTACAACTGGGCGAAACTATCCAGCCTCTGGCCCTTACTCTACGGGACGGCTTGTTGTTTTATCGAGTTTGCCGCGATGATCGGCTCTCGGTTTGACTTTGACCGTTTTGGTCTGGTGCCGCGTTCGAGTCCCCGGCAGGCGGATCTTTTGATTACCGCCGGCACGATTACGATGAAAATGGCCCCGGCCTTGGTGCGGCTCTACGAAGAAATGCCCGAACCGAAGTATGTGATCGCTATGGGAGCCTGCACGATTACCGGCGGAATGTTCAGTGTGGATTCGCCCAGTGCGGTGCGGGGTGTGGATAAGTTGATTCCGGTGGATGTTTATATTCCCGGTTGTCCGCCGCGCCCGGAAGCGATTATGGATGCGATCGTAAAGCTGCGCAAAAAGGTGGCCAATGAGTCGATCCAAGAGCGGGCCACGGTGCTAGAGCAGCAGCATGAATATTACTGCACGACCCACAACATGAAGGTGACGGAGCCGATTTTGACTGGGGAATATTTGCGATCGCCCGATCGCCAAGCCCCTACCAAAGAACTCACCGAAGCCTACGGGCTGCCCATTGCCCCCACCCGTCAAGATGTGAAAGAAGAGGTTGATCGTGGCTGAAGACAACACTCCCAACAACGCCCCGGAAGAAGAATCCACCGCCCTTGTGGCCGGCCCGGCATCATCATGGCTCACCGAGAATGGCTTTGACCATGGTTTGCTCGAACCGGATCACCTCGGCATTGAGATGATCCAAGTGGAGGCGAAGGTGCTCCTGCCCATCTGCACCGCGCTTCGAGCTTACGGGTTCAACTATTTGCAATGTCAAGGGGGTTATGATCTAGGCCCCGGTAAAGAACTCGTCAGTTTTTACCATTTGGTGAAAGTCAGTGACGATGCCGAAAGTACCGAAGAAATTCGGGTTAAGGTGTTCGTGCCCCGCGACAATCCCCATGTGCCTTCGGTTTACTGGATTTGGAAGGCGGCGGACTGGCAAGAGCGGGAAACCTACGATATGTACGGTATTGTCTACGATGGCCATCCCAATTTGAAACGGTTATTGATGCCGGAAGATTGGATCGGTTGGCCCCTGCGCAAGGACTATATTTCTCCCGATTTTTACGAATTACAGGATGCCCATTAAGGGCGATCGCTCACCCCGTCCGGGTGCTTGGGTTTAAGATCATCCTGAACAGAAAAGAGTGAGTGTGACACACTCACTCTTTGGCATGAAGGGGAGATTTTTGCTTTAACCTCCCTTGCCGGCGTTGCGGTGAAAAGTCAGATTGTTTCTCTGGGTGCTGGGCATGGGTTAAATGCCCACATCAATGGGGAAGCGGCGCATTAGATCGACGGCGCGGCGGGCATTTTGGCGGATAGTGTCGGAGAGGCCGGGGACGTGGGGAATTTGGGACAGAAAGTCTACGGTACGCCGTAACATTCGCACCAAATCACCCTCATCAAAACTGCAATTGTCGCCCAGGGTTTCCCAGGTCACACCGAGGGCCCATTGTTCCATCACGCCGATGATATTAAGGGTTTCGTCTTCGAGCCAGACGGGAAGGGCGACTTTGTAGCGGTGCTGCACTTTGATCAACTCTTTACGGAGGGGGAGCAAGTTGGCCAGGGCCACGAGCACTGATTCCGGGGGGGCGTAGTTTGTCCAGCTATCGGGGCGGGGGGGTTCGCTGATCAGGCTATAGACAGCGGCGGCGAGTTCCGGGGGGCCGAGGGGATCGAGGTAGCCGGACATCAGGGCGAGGCCGAGCCAGAGTTCGTTATCGCCGCGAATGGCGGCGGCGGCTTGGCCGATTTCGGTGGGGTCGTATTCGATCAGGGCATCGAATTCGCGGAGGACTTTGACGAGGTTGGAGAAGTCGCGCCAATGTTGGGTTTGGTGTTCTTTGTATTGGGCTTGACGATCGCGCAATCGCCGTTGCAGTTGAATCCGTAGGTTATGGCGTTTCACCAGTTGGCCGGGTTTGCCCCATTGGCGGAGGGGGTGGGTATCCAGTTGGGATTGAACGGCGGCGAGGCGATCGCTCTGCTCCACCACTTCCGGCGCATCATCGAGGCTAAAGGGGGTAATCGGAATCGCCTCCGCTACCGAGGCACTGAGGTCATCACCGGGATAGTATTGCCCCAATTTGCGCGGTAAATCAAAGGGCGGGTCGAGCATATCGAGCAGGGTCTGAGCGATCGCCGTATCTCCCACCCCGATCACATCCTGACTCGCCACCACAGTCCAATCGTTCCCTTCGGTTAAACAGAGGTAATAGGGGACTTTGCCCCGGCCGGAGAGTTGGGCAACGAGGAGCACCGGCAGGGGTTGCGCCACGGAGACATGCTTACCTTTGAGGTAGAAAATGCTGCCGAGGGGTAGTTTGGGCAACCGTTGGGTAATATCTTGCTGGCGAGTTTCGATCGCTTGCTCGCGGAGAATTTTTAAGAGACGGCGTTCCTCTTTGGCCCGTTGGCGAAGTTTTTCGTAGTCTTCAATCTGGGGGACGGGGATGGGGGCGAGTTCCACGTCCAGTTTGGCGAGGTCGGTGGTGAGTTCTGCGATCGCTTGCTTATCCGGCGCTAACTTCAACGAAGCGGCATACTGGGCAAAACTCCGCTCCAAGAGGCTTTTCACCTGGGGCACAGAATGGGTTTGCAATAAATTCAACACCATGCCATAGGTGGGCGTAAATTGACTCACCAAGGGTTCAGCGGATTTGAGGGCGAGATCGGCGGCATCCTTAGCCCCCTCAAACCGGGTCTGTACCGTTACCACGTAACCCTGTTCATCCATCCCCCGTCGCCCGGCCCGGCCCGCCATTTGCAGGAACTCCGCCGCCCGCAACAGCCGATGACCATTATCGCTGCGTTTGGAAATGGCGGAGATCACCGTGGTACGGGCGGGCATATTGATCCCGGCGGCGAGGGTTTCCGTAGCAAACACCACCTTCACCAGCCCATCTTGAAAAAGTTCCTCTACCAAGCCTTTCCAAGCGGGCAACACGCCCGCATGGTGGGAGGCGATGCCGCGCATCAGGGGTTCCACTTGGTTGGTGCGGGCGGCGCTCGGATTTTCCGAGACAAAGGCTGTAACGCGGTCTTTCAGTTCGGCAGTTTCATCGGCGGTGAGCAGTGTATAGTCAGAGACTTGAGCGATCGCACTATCGCAACCGCGCCGACTGAAGATAAAAAAGATCGCCGGGAGCATATCGCGATCGCGCAATTGGGCCACCGTTTGGCGAATCGTCGGACAGTCTTCACGGCGGAGGCGGCGGGGCTTGCCCTTCGGCAGCAGGCGTTTATTCACCCGTGTGCTAGTTTCATTGAGGAGCGGAAACAGCCCCTTCACAGTGCTGAAGTGGAATTCAAGGGGAACCGGGCGAAAATCCGAATGAATTAAGCGCGTCGGCCCATGGACTTGGCTAATCCATTCCGTCAGTTCGGCGGCATTGGCGATCGTCGCTGACAGTGCCACAATCTGCATCTGCGGCGGACAGTAAATGATTGATTCTTCCCACACCGTCCCCCGCTGGCTGTCGTTCATATAGTGGCATTCATCCAACACCACCGCTTCCACATTGGCCAGCGATGTGCCCACCTGACCGATGGGCGTACCGTAGAGCATATTCCGAAAAATTTCGGTGGTCATCACCAAAACACTGGCATCGCGGTTAATCGAGGTGTCCCCGGTTAAGATCCCCACCTGGTCCGCGCCGAACAGTTCGCAAAAATCCCGGAATTTTTGATTAGACAGGGCCTTCAATGGTGTGGTGTAGAAAACCCGTCGGTTGCGTGAAATGGCCCGATGAATTGCATATTCCCCCACCAGGGTTTTACCTGATCCCGTTGGCACAGACACCACCACAGATGACCCCGTATCCAAGGCATCAAGGGCATCAACCTGGAAGGGATCAAGGGGAAATGGAAAAATTTCGGTACGGTTCAGCGAGGCTCGGGCGGAGGTGTTCACTCAGGTTTTATGCAGTAGTTACTATCCTTCCATTCTAGGGGGTGTGCTGAATCCCGTGAAAACTGGGGCAATTATCCAGCTTGGGGCGATTGATGAGTCGGTTGATCGGGGCGGTCTAGATCGTCCCAGTCGTCGGCTTGGGTTTTGAGGTCGTCTTGAATTTGTGGCCAATTAATTTCGCTGACGGTGGTGTCGGCCCAGAGTTTGCCTTGGTAGAGATACCAGACGCGATCGCAACTCTGCTGTACCCAATCCAATTGATGATTGGCCATAATCCAAGTGAGGCCGGGGGTTTCTGTTAAAACCTGCAACACCCGCGACGCAGTTCCCACATCCAGGGCCGAGGTGGGTTCATCCAGCAGTAAGAGGGTGGGATTGAGGAGCATTGCCCTGGCAATAGTAACGAGTTGCCGTTGACCGAGGGAGAGTTGCCAGCTTTGCCGCTCTAGCCAATCCTTGGGAATAGTGAAGCGATCGCATTCCTCAAACACCCGCTCGCGCACCTCAGTTTTGGGCCGCTTTTGCAAAGTCAACGGATAGGCAAGGGTGTCAAACACCGAGAGACCCAAGAGTTTCGGCTCTTGCAACACAAGGACAACTTTGCGCCGCAACTCAGACACCGGTATCGTTGCCAAGGGTTGCCCTTGAAACCACAGTTTCCCCTGATCCGGGTCGCGAAGACGATTCAACAGGGCGAGGAGGGTGGATTTACCCGAACCCGATGCGCCCACGATGCCGATCCGATCGCCCGCTGCCACGGTTACGGAAATATCCGTCAAAATTGTCGTGACGCTGAGATCTTGCGATCGCAACAAAGGCATTTCCATCTACGCAACTCCCATCAAGCCAGGGGACGCGATCGCCGTCCAAACGACCCATCCATCAACAAGCATTAACACTACCGTCACCCCCAACAAAATCAAATACATCCAGGGTTGCGCCAACGGTCGCACATCGGAGGTATCTAAACCCGTCCGCTCCGTCACTACCTGCACCAACCGTGCAAACCCCACCACCCGCATCGGCAACAGGTAGGCGCGATCGCGTTCCGGGGTGACGAAATAATACACAAGGCCGCCTTGGCCAGTAGTGCGCATTTGCAGATCACACACCCGCGCCCAGGGCAACGACCAACCCCGCCGCCCCAACGCCCGCACCCAAGCCGGATAGGTAACACGAATTTCCTGCTCGTCCACTTCGACCCGTTCGCACAATACGCCGTAGAGAATCCCAAACCCGATCGCAATCCCCCCCCAGAAGAGCGTAGGGGAAATGGGGGTTTGGGTGGCGATCGCTAAAAACGGCAGCGGCACCGTCAACGCCACATACAGCAAGAGCAAGGTAATCCGAATTAAGGGGGAAATCCGAAACGTATCTAAAGGCATGGGACACCAAAAACGCGATCAGTAAGCAATGCGCGAAATAACCGAGGGGTGAGCGGAGTCGAACCCCGGCAGCCCCAGACTTCGACTTCGCTCAGTCTTCGGTTAGCTCAGTCTTCGGTTGAGGAGCGATCGCGTCTTAACTTTGGGTGACGATCGCATCCACTGTTGCCGTTTTCTGCTCCTCATCCACCGAGGTCACCGCCCAGCGCAACGGTTCGCCGCGCTTGGTGAGTTCCGCTTCAATTTCTTGGTGCAACTCATTCGGGGTCGCTTGGAGGTCAATTTCTGCCGTAATAAAATGAGTCGTCATGGTCAACTCCCTAGACTGAATTTCTTTGTAGTGTACGGCGAAATGGGGGAGAAGAGCCATTAACGGCGGCAGGTTTGGCGGGCGCGATCGTCTACGGGTTCTTGCCAGGAATAGGCAAAATGACTGATCGCATCAAGCTGCGGGAACTGACGCTGCAACGCCCACATTTGCTGTTCTAGGGGGGGGTGACTGCGTTCCACTCGCCCCCATTGGCCCGCCAAAGCCGGAATCACACGGGTCTGGGGCGAGGCAAAACTTAAGACCCGCTGCACCTCGTCCACAATGCAATCCGTCCGGTTGCCACAAATCGCGTAGGACATCGGATGCCACTCGATTTGGGAGGAGAAGCGATCCCAGGGCTGTAGGCGTGAATCATAACCCTGTTGACCGACGGGGCGATTGCCATCGGGAAAAAAGACGGCCCCAGCGGGGATGCGCTGGCGTTGAACTTGGGTGGCGGCGGTGTGGAGAAAATCAATCACACCTTGGGCGGCGTGGGCGACGCTGAGTTTCCACAGTTCGGCGTTGAGATTGCTAGAGCTTAAGCCTTGCCATTGGGGGCCAGTTTCCCCCGGATGGAGGGCTTTCGCAGCCTGGACATCACCACCGCTGATTGAACCTTGGGCCATGAAGCGTTGAATCAGTTCGCGGCCTTGATTGTTCTGGGCCCGGTTGAGGAGGGCGGTGCGGGAAGCGTCGCCGTAGATCCAGAGGTCACGCACATTGCTGGCCACCGATCCGGCCCCGGAGCCACGGGGATAGCGGATATAGTCGAACAGCACGCCGTCGGGGTTGCGACGGAGGACGGCTTGGAGCAGGGTGGCGTAGTCGGCTTGGCCTTGGGGACTGTAGGGATCGATGAAGGCTTGGGAGCCGTCGGGAACCACGTCGAGACTGGTTTGACCCTGGCCATTGCGGGCGAGGCTTCGTTCGCGATCGGGACGAACGGCGTAGGCGTAGCCGTAGTTCATCGCAAACATCCAGGCGTAGATCTTGAGGTTACGATCGCGACTTTCTTCAATCGCCATCGCCAATAAATCGGCATTTTCCTGACCGCGATCGCGCACCACCGACACCCACGGCGTGCGATTTTCCGACACCGGCAGCAGCACTTGGGAATCGTAAAACACCTCTAAATAGACTTCGTTGTACCCCTTATTGACGATGCGATCGAACACCTCATCCAACACCCCCGGCTTCAGGTCGCAGGGATAGAGCCGCAGCCAGATCGCTTGGGTGCGGGGCCAGGTGCGCTGCCGACATTGTTGCAGCCATTGGGAATGTTCTTGGAGAACGGCTTGATATTGGGCTTGGGCTTGGGCATCACCTCCCACCGCAGCACGGCGCAGGGCTTCTTTGCGGCTGATTTCGCGGTCGGTAAATTGGCAGTAGTTACCGGTTTGAGCTTGGGCGGGGGCGAGTCCGGTGAAGGCGGTGAAAAGGGAGCTACTGAGGAGGAGGGCGCTAAGGATGCGGTGCAGGGAAGCGCGGGGAGCAAGGAGCGATCGCAACATGAGCAGTGGGGTAAGTCGGAGTTTTAATTGATTGTAGCGGCCAGAATTTTCGACCCTGGGCTTCTGACTTCAGGATTCCCGCCAGCGTTCCCGTTCCGACACAAAACGGTTAACCCTCAACAGGTTAACCGTTTTGTGTTGTTGTCTCCGTTGCGATCGCAACGGATTCCGCCTGAAAGGCGATCGGAATTTCTATAAACCGCGTTTGAGCGCAATTTCCACTTGTTTGAATTCCTGCTTTAAACGAGTTTTCAGCTTATCCGACAAGGGACGAGACCCATAGGTACTATAAAATCCAGCCAAACTATTCAGAGCCGTCTGCATCGTCGTGAACGATCGCAACCCCGACACCCGGCCATCACGACGATAGCGAGACGCATAATCATTCATCTGATCCCGCGCCACCTGACGTTGTTCCGTCACATCCGGCGCATCACTGGGCATATCTAAGATTGTGGTTAGGTTTTCCACCACCGTGAGGGTATCTTGGCGATAATTCCCCGTTAAACCATTTGTTGTGCCCGCAGAACAACCCATCAAACCGATGGCGCAGACTAACACAAGAGCAAGTACGCGAGACACTAGGGGTTTAATAACCATAGAGTTAATGTAACGTTTATAAAAGCAGCTTGCTCAATCCTACCGTGGATCGGAATCGCACACCAGATGCGCTCCGCTGGATCGTTAGATTCAACGAGGAACGTTAGGATATAAGCAACAGTCAATCCATATCGAGAGTAATTCATACCACTATGTCTTCAACTTCCACCCTAACCCTGACTCGTGAAAACGTTGAGCAAGTCCTTGACGATCTGCGTCCCTACTTGATGGCAGACGGCGGCAATGTTGAACTGGTTGAGATTGAAGGACCAACGGTGAAACTTCGTCTTCAAGGGGCTTGCGGATCTTGCCCTAGTTCAGCGATGACCCTACGCATGGGGATCGAGCGTCGCCTCCGTGAATTCATCCCCGAAATTGGTGAAGTCGAACAGGTGATGTAATTCTGTTCTGCTCTCCTGAGCATCGAAAACCAAAGGTGGGCAATGCCCACCTTTTTTCATGGGGGTCAATGGCTCAATTCATTAACCCCCATAACCCAACAATCAACAACGGGCTTTGCTTATCCAGATCGGGTATGAGTGAGCCAGAGGCTCACACTCCTAATATCTTTGACGTACTCCCCCGCATAAATGACGGGGGATTCTGGGTTCAGACAGCAATTGCAGGCGTAGCCCGTCTTACTATTGCCTAGCCCAATGGACAACGCCCTGCCCAGAAGGTGCTCACCCCGGAATTTTACTTCGCGCTAGCGAACGCTTTTATTGTATCACCACCGAATCAATTCGGTTATTCGCTTATATCCCCCGAATAAAATTCAGGGGGCTTTACGCATCACGCTCGTAATTAACCCTTTTCATTAGCCCTCTTCATGTAGTGCGAGCTTCCAGCTCGCTCCCTTCCAGCTACCTTCCAGCTCGCTCCTTAGCTCCACACCAAACATTCGCAACGATTGAACGCCGATCGGGCTGTCCCACACCGGAACATTAAGACGGGAGGGATTCTAAATAGCGGAGAAATTCGACGAGTTCGTGATCGGCGAGGATTTGGCGCGATCGCTTCCCGTAGGTTTCCATGATGTATTGCCGACCCTGCTCCTTCGTCCAGCCCAAACGCTTCATTTCTAAATTTGTTTTGGCAATCACATCGGAAAAATCAATCGGTTCCCCCGTAGCGGCGGGGGCTGGGGTGGGAACGGTGGGTTCTGGGGGCGGGGCGATCGCTTCCGGCTCCGGTTCGGCGGCCATAGAACCATTGAGCGCGAGGGCCGGTTCTGGTTCTGGGCTGGGGATCGGTTCTGGGCTGGGGATCGGTTCCGGTTCCGGTTCGATCACGGGCAGCGGGGGATCGGGGGTGAAAACCGGGGCCGGGGTTTCGGCGGCCTTAGGCGGGGCCGGTGGTACCACAGGGGGTAGGGGCGTGGGTTTGGGGTTTTGGGCGGGGGGAGGAGGGGGCGACGCAGGGGCAGCGGTCAGGGCAGGGCTGGGGATTTTGAGCCAGAGGGCTACGGCGCGATCGCGGGCTTGATCTTCCGCTGCTTCTACGGTGGGCGCGGCACTCAGTCCCGTGGCGATCGCCCGTCCGTCCACGTCTAGACAGCAGCGCACCACATACTGACCTTGCTTATACAGCACCAATTCTGTAATCACCCCCCCCATTGGATAACAGGCTCGAAATTGTTCTAGTCCCATGATATTTCTCGTTTCTAAGTGGCTGGGCAACTTCACCACGTCTGCTGCACTGGCGGTCACACCGCAAATCCTAACGCAGGCTGTGCTACCCGTTGGCGATCGCTAACTTGACTAAAAAATCATCTTAATCAGAGGACATTGTAGCGTTTTTTTCTTTCAACAAGTTGCCAAAGTCCCCATTAAACCTAAAATAATGGCAGGGTTATCTGTCTGCCTACTTTTTCGGAGATACGCCACAGCTTGGAACGGCAAAGATCCAAGCTCCCCGTCTAGCGATCGCACTCACGTCATCAACTCGTTGCCCCTGTGCAGTGTCTCTCGCCTCCGAAAATGAACCATCTCCATCGGTTTTCCCCACGGATGCTGTGAGCGAATCCTCGTTTTTTGCGGTAGAGCCGCATCGCGACAGCCCCCTGAGACAGATTCCCCCTACACCTCGCGCTCAACCGCTCGGTGGCTGTGTTCGCAGTTCTCTGCTCGGTCACTCAACGCTGAGTCTCGTTGCCCTCCTCAACCCCCACCCATTCTCGTCTATTTAACAAGGACTATTAACGAAAAAAAATGGAATTTTCAATCGCTACATTACTCGCTCAACTGAGTCCTGATAAACTCGTTGCCGCCAAGTTTTTAGAAAAAAAATTAGACTGCGAAGACGAACTGTGCGCCCAAAAACTCCAAATCGCCCTCGATGCCCTCGAAAAAGTGGGGTTACTGAATAAAGAACTCGGTAAATATCGACGGGTGTTACCGGACGGCATGGTAGAAGCCAAGCTGCGCTGTTCGAGCAAAGGGTTTTGTTTTGCGATTCAAGATGAAGAAGGGGCCGACGATATTTACGTGCGCGAGAGTTATCTCAGCAATGCTTGGAATGGCGATCGCGTCCTCGTGCGAATCATCAAAGAAGGCAGCCGCCGCCGCTCCCCCGAAGGCGCAGTGCAAGTCATCCTCGATCGCGCTAACCCCTCCCTCCTGGCCCGAATTAAGCACATTGCCCACGGCTATCGCGCCGTCCCCTTAGACGATCGCCTCCTCTTTGAAATCGACCTCCAAACCGAAGGGGATGAACTCGCCGACGCGATTAATCACCTCGTCCATGTGGAAATTCTCCGCTATGCGATCGGGATGAAATTGCCCCTCGGTCGCGTCACCAAGATCCTCGGCTCCGATGCTGAGGCCGCCGCTGATACCGACATCGTGGCCTGCAAGCATGACCTGCCCCAAGGCTTTAGTGAAAAAGTCCTAGAGGCAGCCAAAGCCGCCCCCAAACCGGCCCCCAATGGCAAAATCGCCAAAGCGGAAATTAACAAACGCTTTGATCTGCGATCGGTGTTCACCCTGACCCTCGAAGATGAGGACTGCTTGCAAGGGAAGCCCACGGATATGATTGAAAATGCCTTTAGCCTCGAACCCCTCGAAGAGGGACAATGGCTCCTCGGCATTCACATTGTGGATCTTGCCCATTACATTGAACCCGGTTCTCCCGTGGACAATGAAGCGAAAAAACGCGGCACAGCGGTGTATTTAGACGACTTTATCGTGCCGTTGCTGCCGGAAGCGATTTCGCGGCGGTGTTCCTTCACAGTGGATCATGAACGCCTCGCGATCAGCATTCTCCTCACCCTGGATAAAACGGGTCAGGTGATCGAATTTGATATTCAGCCCAGCGTGATTAAGGTGGATCATCAACTGAGCTACCAACAGGTGCAAGGGTATTTAGGGCAACAGGAAGAAACCCCCGCTGAGTTACAAAATGCCAGCGAAATGCTCGAACAACTCTTTTTCACCCTGGCTCCTTTGGTGAAGGCGCAACGCTTGCAGCGGGGCGGCTTTGATCTGCAAACACCGCCCGCATCCTATGCCTTTAAGGATGAAAGCCGTTTAGGGGCGATCACGGTGGATTCAACGATGCCGCTGCGATCGATGTTGATGGATCTGTCGGTGTTGGCGGGGAAAGTGGTGGCGGATCACTGTCGGGCGTTGGAGTTACCGGCCCTGTATTGTGCCCAAGTTGAACCCGATGTGATGGAGTTGGAAGACTTTTTGAAGTTGGGGACGAATTTAGATCTGACGTTGGATATTGATTCCGATGATGATCTGAGTTCCCGCGATTATCAGAGCTTTACCCAAGAAATCGCCAATTCTCCCGCACCGAAGATTTTGACGGAGTTCTTGAAAAAGACGATTAAACCGGCGAGTTATAGCACGAAGCCGATGTCCCATTTTGGGCTGGCCTATGATGGCTATTGCCATGTGATGTCACCGGGGCGACGCTATGCAGATTTGTTGATGCAGCGTCTGTTGCATACGTTGTTTAAGGAGGGGCGCGATCGCAAAACCACCCGGTCTAAAAAGGTGGTGAATCTTGGTAGCAGTCAATCCTACGACGAATTAACCTGGAATGTTTTACCGCCGGCGGTGCAAAGTCAATGGGAAGCCGATGTCCATACCGTGGTGCATCATCTCAATGAGCGGCTGAAAATCGCCGAAGATGCCGAAAGTGATCTCGAAGGCTTGAAAAAAGCTGAACGGATGAAGGAACGCACGGGCGGGGTTTTCAAGGGTTGGATTACTGGGGTGCAGTCCTATGGGTTCTTTGTGGAAATTGAAGAATTGATGGTGGAGGGTCTTGTCCATGTCAGTTCTCTTAAGGATGATTGGTATGAATATCGCTCTCGCCATAGTTGTTTGGTGGGTCGGAAAAATCGCACGGCCTATCGCTTGGGCGATCGCGTTGAAGTCCAGGTTAAAAGTGTGGATTACTATCGCCAGCAAATCGACCTAGTTACGGTGAGCGGTGGCAGTGCGGCGGTTAACTCTGACTTCGAGGATGAGTAAACATTTACTATTAACATCGTTTCAACCCTGGCTCTCCCATCAAACCTCGAATGCGTCCGATGACCTCTTGGCGAAGCTGAATCCGATCACTTGGCCCCATGGTTGTCTGACGCTGTTACGTCGTTTGCCCGTCGAGACTGAGGCGGCTAGCCAAGCGGTGATCATGGCGATCGACACTCTCCAACCGGATGGGGTGATCTGTTGTGGCATGGCCGAAACGCGATCGCACCTCACCGTCGAATCCAATGCCCGCCAAGGGACTCTCACCCGGAAAACCTCCGTGGATCTCCAGTCCCTGATTCACGATCTCCCCTGCACCGAGATCAGCCATGATGCGGGTCAGTTTGTCTGTGAGGGTTTGTATTTCAACGTCCTCGCCCATCTCACGACGGTGCGGTGGCCCTGTGAGGCGATCTTTGTCCATGTTCCCTGGTTTACGTCTGCGAATGAACGACAGCTTATGGCGGATTTTGAGACCCTCTTGGCTCGATTTCCGGCGCAATCACCGGACGATCCTTTCTAGCCCCGGCCTAGGGCAGGGTGAGTTATGAGCGGTCTTTTTGCCCTGTGGCAGCGGGACGGTCAACCCTGTGATCCGGCCGTCCTGCACGCGATCCAAACAGCGTTAATCTCGTCTGGGCCCGATGCTCAAACCCTTTGGCAGGAGCAGCCGCCGATCGCGCTGGGCCATACGTTACTCACGGTGCAGACCGATACCGACCCGGATCGGCAGCCCTTGACCCTGGATGGTCAGGTGTGGATCACGGCATCGGCGCGGTTGGATGGCCGGGCCCAGTTGCGCGATCGCCTCTATCAGGCGGGATATCCGGTGGCGGTGACGGCTCCCGATGGGCTGTTGGTGTTGATGGCTTATTTGGCTTGGGTGGAAGACTGTGTGGACTATCTCCAGGGGGATTTTGCCTTTGCGGTTTGGGATCAACGGCGAGATTGTTTATTTTGTGGGCGGGATCAGTTCGGGATTAAGCCGCTTTACTATGCCGAAGTGGGGCCGGTGGTGGTGGTGAGTACGACGATCGCAGCGATTCAAGCCCATCCGCAGGTTTCAACGGCATTGAATGAGGAGGCGATCGCGGATTTAATGCTCTTCGATGTCCATCAAAATCTCCACATCACGACATTTCAAGCGATCCAAGCCATCCCAGGGGGGCATTGTCTCTCGGTGCGGCGCGATCGCCTCCAGGTGCGGCGCTATTGGACGTTACCCGTCCCGGAACCGATCCGGTATCGCGATCCCCACAGCTATATTCTCCACTTTCAAGATCATCTCGAAATGGCGGTGCGCGATCGCACCCGGAGCGATCGGATCGGCCTCCTCCTCAGTGGTGGTCTTGATTCTGGCCTCCTTGCCGCCACCCTCCACGACCAGACCCCCCATCCTGAAATCCAGGCGTTCACCTTCAGCTATCAGTCATTATTTGCCGACCCAGAACCCGCCGCCGCTGCCCACACCGCCGCCGCCTTCCACCTCCCTCACCAGATCCTCGCAGCGGGCGAGGCTCACCCCTTCGAGGGTTGGCAACCCACCCCAGAACCAACGTTGAGCTTCTTTCCACAACTGCAACAGTGGCACTATCCCACCCTGGCCCGTCACAGCCGCATCTTGCTCTATGGCCAAGGGGGTGATGAAGGAATGCGCCCCTCAACGGTGGCGGAACTGTGGCGCGGGATGCCCACCGGACTGCTCCTGCGGGATCTGTGGCGTTGTCTTGTGACCGATCAAAAACGCCCCCAATGGGGTACGGGGATTCAAGCTCGCTGGCGATCGCGAACGAATCACGATGACCTGTGGCAAACCTATCCCACCTGGTTAAACCCGGACTTTGCGGCGCGGGTACAGTGCCAGGAACGATGGCAACAGTATCACCAAGCCCCGCCCACCATGCATCCAAGACGCGATCGCGCCTATCATCACCTGCTCCATCCCCGCTGGCGGCTGAATTTTGAAACCTCTGATCCGGGTTTCCATGGCTTCCCCTTAGAATTTCCCGTTCCGTTTCTCGATCTGCGGCTGTTGAATTATCTCCTCGCTGTGCCGCCCCTGCCGTGGTTCGTGGACAAAACCCTCCTGCGGGCCACATTGCGCGATCGCCCCCGCCAACGCCGTACTCCCTTCCCCCCCGCAGTGCTCGAACGCCCGAAAACTGCCCTCGCCGGTCAACCTCTCTTGATCCATCTTCAGCGGGGTGTCACTCCTTGGCATGGGATCAGGGATTGTGACGCGATCGCGGCCTATGTGGATGCGATCGCCCTCCTCAAAACCATTCCCGCCCATCCCACCCACATCAACCAAGTCTGGCCCGCCCTCCGGATCGTCAACCTCGCCCGCTGGCTCGATCACCATGCTGCTCATTAACGTAGCGATCCTGTACGACAGAGCCGTGACACAAGCGCAAAAACTAAACAGGAGTCCCGCAGATCATCCACCACCTGGTTGACTGACTTGATAGCCCTCACCCCCAAACCCCTCTCCCAGAGGGCGAGGAGAGCCGATCCATTTTTCCAGTTCCCTATCCCAGAGGGCGAGGGCTTGCCGGGATCTGGCTAATTTTGTCAGTCAACCAGATCCACTACTGTCCTCTGTCGCCTCGATGTGGATCAGGATCATCGACCCAGACGAAGTTTTTAGGGTTCAAGTCACGTCCAGAAAAATCAAAAAGATAGCCAAAGTCTAGGGTAAGTATCCCCTTGTGGGGCATTGAATTTTAATCATTGATCCTCAACAATACCTACAATGCCTCGCTGTTGAAATAATGCGCGTTTATTGCCGCATTTTACAACTGCGTTTCAAGTCTTCAATTAAGGAAATAAATGTTAGTTTTTCAAAAAACAAAGTGGGTTATGTTAGCAATGGGTTTGGTATCTGTTGCTACAGGATGTGCCCAAGCCGAGCCGGAAACATCCACAGGGCAGCTACGCTTGGTGGCGAATGGTGAAGCGTTCACCCATGAAGGCTTAATCACAAAAGATGGCTGGGAAGTGGAATTTGAACGGGTGATGCTGAACCTGGATGCTGTGGTCGCGTCCCAAAACGACGCGATGGCGCAAGACGAGTCCGATGCACCGTCTCAAGCAGTGGTCTTGGTGGATGAGCCGATGGTGGTGGATCTGACGGAGGGCGAAGCGGGAGCCGTCACGGTGGTCACCCAAGATGCCGTGTCGACAGGGGCTTATACTGCGATCGCTTGGCAACTGGTGAGCCAACCCGATACCCCGGCGATTCAACTGATCGGAGTGGCCCGCAAAGATGATACCACCCTCAACTTTCAACTTCAGTTCGATCGT
The DNA here is from genome assembly GCF_001890765.1 of Spirulina major PCC 6313. Classification (NCBI taxonomy): domain Bacteria; kingdom Bacillati; phylum Cyanobacteriota; class Cyanophyceae; order Spirulinales; family Spirulinaceae; genus Spirulina; species Spirulina major. The sequence continues at coordinate 790,639 of NZ_KV878783.1, forward strand.
CCCTTCGTCTATGAGTGCGGGGAATATGTGGGAGATCAACGGAAAGGGCTAGTCAAACCAGATGAAACGGGAGAATTGGAAATCACCACCCATTGGGATCATTTATTTGGAGATGGTACGTCTGCCCCAGATGATGAAATTAATACGGGTGCGTTAGGCTTTACTCCCATTGCTGCCTTTGCAAATGAAGGGACAGTGACGATCTCTTACTCAGAACTGATGCAAAAACTGAGTCCTGAAGATGCCGAAATCTTAACTAAAACTTTAGATGGTATGGGTCATGTGGGAGAAGGCCATTGTGAGTCACCTGAAGTATCCTGAGATAATTAAAATAGTGGAGGTTAATCTGTTTAAATGTGGTCTATTTCGAGGGTGAAACTATGATAGTTCGATCAATGGTTAATGTCATAAACCTGCGGTATTTTATGCCCTTGATTGTCATCTTGGGGGGGGCGACACCGGCGATCGCCCACGGCAGTTCCGTGGATTTTTCCCTGCGTCAAGCGGTGGAAATTACCGCCACCTATGAAAACGGTGATCCCATGGACGAGGCGCAGGTGTCGATCTACGCCCCGGATGATCCCGAAACACCCTGGCAAACCGGGCTGACCGATGGCGAAGGTACGTTTCAGTTTGCACCAGATCAAGCCGGGCAGTGGGATGTGAAAGTGCGCAAAGCCGGTCATGGCAATTTGGTGACCATTCCCATCAACGCGACAACAACAACAGAAGCATCGGTGGCTTCGGTGGCCTCCGGATCAAGTTCCTATTCCCCTGCCCAAAAAGGGATGATGGCGATCGCGATCGTTTGGGGTTGCATCGGCACAGCCCTATTTTTTACCCGTAAACCCGTAAAACAATAATGCATATTCCAGATGGTCTTTTGCCTGCTCAGTTAATGGTGGGCGGGTATGCGCTCACGGGCGGTGTGACGTGGTTGTGTCTACGTCAAATTCAGCGCAGGTCTGACCCCACGATGCAGTTACCCAAAGTGGCATTGCTCACCGCTGCCTTTTTTGTCACCTCTTTAATTCATATTCCCATGCCTCCGGCTAGCATTCATTTAGTGCTCAATGGCCTGTTGGGGATTGTTTTGGGCTATTACAGTTTCCCCGCGATTTTGGTGGGTCTCTTTTTCCAAGCGGTGATGTTTGGCCATGGGGGGATTTCGAGTTTGGGCGTGAATGCGCTGATTATGGGGCTGCCGGCGTTGTTGGCTTACAATCTTGTCCAATTGGGCCAGGGGATGTTTCGGCATGTTCTTTGGCGGCAAACAATCTTTTTTCTGGGCGGTGCGATCGCAGTGATCACCGCTGCCGTGATGTATGTGATCATCACCCTCAGCACGATTACCCCCGACCTCAACGCTACCCTTGAGCGCACCGCCACCCTGGCCGCCCTCGTTGGCTATCTCGGTCAAGGCTTATTAGAGGGAGCCTTCACGGTGATGGCGATCAATTTTCTGGAACGGGTGAAGCCGGAAGTGCTCAATTGGGGGGAACCGTCTTCGAGTTGAAGGGGCGATCGCGCCCACTCGCCAGCGCCATGAAAACAGACAAGGGGCTTAAAGCCCCTTGTCATGCGTTCAGTGGCTATCAACCAGAATAAATCGGGTCAGAATAAATCGGGAAAGATCGAATCGATCAATGAGCGAGAAATGGTATCGGGTTTCGGGTTTGAGGTCGGAGTTGAGGGGGGCGGCGTTGACTGAGCGGTCGCTTGTGGAGTCACACCACCGCCCATAAATTTGCGATAGAGCAATTCTCGAAACTGCTGAACATCGGTTTGCCACAAACTCAGCCGGTGGGTGAAGTATTCGAGGGGGTCGGGTGGGTTGGGTTCCGGGAGGGCGTAGGTGAAATTACCGGTGAAAAGGAGGCCAGATATTGCATCTTGAGGCCCTTGCTTAAACTGGACTTCAGCAATGTTGAGGCTGAAGGGGCAGCGTTTCAGGACATAATTCAGGGTTAGGGCAGCCCGGAGCGGTTCTTGGCCGAGGGTCTGCCAGGGGCCAGGGGCGAGGAGTTTCTGGGTGATGAATTGCTGGGGGGCTTGGGGATGGTCGGGAAAGCCGATCAGGATTTTAGGGGCAATGCTGAGGCCTTGGTAATGGGCGTGGGGAAATTTGCTCAGGTAGGCTTGGGCGATCGCTGGCCCCTGAATAGTGCTAGGGTCTTTGTCCGTGGTCTGCTCTAGCAACATCAAACGGCGGGCTTGGCTGAGAATATTTAAACCATTGGTAAAAGTCAACTGCACCATCTGCTCCGACTGAAGCGGGGCTTGGGCCAACTCCCAATCCGCCGGAATCACCCCGCTCATTTTCAACAGATCGACCGTGATCACACCGGGTTTCAAATCCAAAGCAGTGATGTTGATCGCCAATTCCTGGAGTTCAAGAATGGGCAGGGATGATTTTGCGGAAGAGACTGAAGCCATAACACCGTCATCTAAACAACTGCGTAAACCCCTCCCCAGCTTCAGCCCGCAGCAAAAGCAGGCCGTCGCCGGGGAGGGGTTTACGCCTAGGACGCAGCCGATGCCGTCGAGCGTCGCCGCCGTCGGGGTGAAGACGAGTGGGTTGCCGTCACCATCTCCTGATTGTCCGGCGTTTGGAGCAGGAAAACCACCGAGGGGCGACAGTTCAACTCACGACGAATCAAGCGGATTAACGCCGCTTCAATCTCTTCCTTCAAGCCCACCCAATCCATATCGGCCTGATTGGATTGGCTCCGGATAAACTCAGCGCCGCGATCGTTCAACACCCGCGAAATCGAGCGATTCACAATCTGCTGGAACATTTCCCGCTCGATATTGCGGGCCACACCCCGCAGATGAATTTCCGGCCGGGCTAACAGTTTTAACTGAGCATCCACCGCTGCGGCGATCGTCACCACACCATCTTCGGCCAGTTGTTGACGTTCCTTCATCACGTGGTCATGGACAATCCCGGAACCATCCACCAACTTGATCCCCGAAGGCACTTGGCCCGCAATCCGGATGCGTTCTGGCGACACTTCCACAATGTCACCATTGTTGATGATCACCATGTTTTCTTCCGGAATCCCCATCGACTGCGCCATCTTGGCATGTTCAACGAGCATCCGGTATTGACCGTGAACCGGCACAAAGAATTTCGGGCGAGTGAGGGCCAGCATTAATTTATGGTCTTCTCGTGACCCATGCCCGGACACATGGATACCATGCTGGCGACCGTAGATCACATTAGCCCCTTTCATGATCAGGCGGTCAATGGTATCCACCACCGCCAGGGTATTCCCCGGAATCGGATTGGCCGAAAAGACAACAGTATCCCCTTCCCGGACGCTGACTTGGCGGTGCTCCCCTTTGGAAATTCGGGTCAGGGCGGCCAGTTCCTCCCCTTGGGAACCGGTGGTGAGGACGAGGATTTTCTCGTCGGGCAAGCTGGGCATTTGCTTGAGGGGCACAAACAAATTATCCGGGCATTTGATGTAGCCCAATTCGCGGGCATGGGCGATCACGTTCAACATGGAACGCCCGACGACGACCACTTTGCGATTGTGTTTTTGGGCCAGGCTGAGGATGATGTTAACCCGATGCACCGAGGAGGCAAAGGTGGTGATGAAAATTCGTTTGGGCGTGCTGGCGATAATCCGATCCAAGTTGGGACGCACGGATTCTTCCGAGGCGGTGTGGCCCGGTACTTCGGCATTGGTGGAGTCACTGAGGAGACAGAGGACACCATTTTCGCCATGTTCTGCGAGTTTTTGGAGGTCGAAATGTTCGCCATCGACGGGGGTGTAGTCGATTTTAAAGTCGCCGGTGTGGATGACGATACCGAGGGGGGTATGGATGGCGACGCTGAAGCTGTCGGCCATGGAGTGGGTGTTGCGGATGTATTCGACGAGGAAGGAGGGGCTAATCCGCACCATGTCGCGGGGGCCGACGGTGTGGATTTCGGTGCGATCGCTCACCCCCGCCTCGGCTAATTTATCCCGCAGCAGAGACATCGCCAAGCGTGGCCCGTAGATATGGGGAATATCAAACTGCTTCAGGTGGTAGGCAATGCCGCCAATGTGGTCTTCGTGACCGTGGGTGACAATCATGCCCTTGATCTTGTGGCGATTTTCCTGCACATAGGTCATGTCGGGCAAGACCACATTCACCCCGTGCATCCCATCGGTGGGGAAACCAATCCCCGCATCGAGCAAGACCATTTCATCGTTGTACTCAAAAATACAAGTATTTTTGCCGATTTCATGGAGTCCTCCGAGAGGAATGATTTTCAAGGCAGCAGATTTTGGTTTGGGTTTATTCATTGCAATAGGTTTCAGGTTTCTAAGACTCAGCAGTGTGAGTTAACAGATCGAGATTTTCAAGAACAGTTTTAACTTGAACGCTTTGATCGGGAGAGATTGCACAGAGGGGCGGTCGAACACTCCCCACAGACCAACCCTGGAAGGCTAAGGCCGCTTTGACAGGAATCGGGTTGGCGGTGCAAAACAAGACTTTAAATAGTTCAAACAGGCGGCGGTGAATCTGCTGGGCGGTTTGAACCTGGCCCGTTTTAAAGGCTGTCACCATCGTTTGTAACTCCGCACCGACCAGATGGCTCGCCACACTCACCACCCCAGTGCCACCAATGGCGAGGAGGGGTAAGGTCAGGGAATCGTCCCCAGAGTAGAGGGCAAATTCAGGCGGGGTCAGGGTGCGAATTTGGCTGGCACTATCGACATTGCCGCTGGCTTCTTTGATGGCAACGATGGAGTCAAGTTCGGCTAGGCGGGCGACAGTGTGAGGGTCGATGCTTTGTCCTGTGCGGCCCGGAACGTTGTACAGCATCATCGGCAGATCCGGACAGGCTTTAGCGATCGCCTCAAAATGCAGATACAAGCCCGCTTGCGGGGGTTTGTTGTAGTAAGGAACCACTTGTAAGGTGCCATCTAGCCCTAGTTTAGCGGCTTTTTTCGTGGCCTCGATGGCCTCACGGGTGGAATTTGATCCCGTGCCTGCCATAATCTTACCCCGCGACCCCACCGCCTGCTGCACGACCCGAAATAATTCATATTCTTCGGTCCAGGTCAGGGTTGGCGATTCTCCCGTGGTGCCGCAGACTAACACGGTATCGGTGCCGTGGGTGACGAGATAGTCTGCGAGTTGTTCTGTGGTTGCGTAATCTACCTCACCGCTGGCCGTAAAGGGCGTAATCATCGCGGTTACTACATTGCCAAAATCACTCACACCGTCATGTTCTCCTGATATCACTATTCACAACGTTACCCATTCTGGCTTGAGGGTTTCCCCGATTGTCCATGGGGGGCTTGAGGGGAGGGGCGATCGCACCCGCCGCAGCCCTTCACACCCTTAGCCTACAGGGTAGACACTAACTCCGTCCCCTGGGGCTTGAGCCACTGACGTTCTACCAACAATTCAGCAATTTGAATCGCATTGAGGGCCGCGCCTTTGCGGATCTGATCCCCACTGAGCCACAATTCCAAACCATGGGGGTGAGAAATATCCTGACGAATCCGACCGACAAGTACAGCATCCTGGCCCGACGCTTCGCTAGGCATCGGGAAATAATTCCGCTGCCAATCTTCGACCAACTTCACCCCCGGCGCTTGGGCAATCAAGTCCCGCGCCTGATCCACCGCAAAGGGCGCATCAAACTCCAGATTCACCGCCTCCGAATGGGCCCGCAACACCGGCACCCGCACACAGGTGGCCGTCACCCGCAACTCCGGTGCGCCGAAAATTTTGCGCGTTTCCTGCACCATTTTCATTTCCTCTTGACAATAACCCTGGTCATTGAGGGGGGAATTGTGGGGAAATAAATTAAACGCCAAGGGATAGGGCAAAATTTCCGCCTGGGGGGGTTCGCCGTTGAGGATGGCTTGGGCTTGGGTTTCCACTTCCGCCATCGCCCGCGCTCCCGCCCCGCTAGCGGATTGATAGGTGGCAACCACAATCCGCCGAATCGGCTGCACACAATGGAGGGGATAAATGGCGACCCCCATCAAGATAGTGGTGCAGTTAGGGTTGGCGATAATCCCGCTGTGGGTGGCCGCCGCGTCTGGGTTGATTTCCGGCACGATTAAGGGCACTTCAGGGTGCATCCGAAAGGCGCTGGAATTGTCAATATAAACCGCACCCGCCGCCACCGCTTTCGGGGCCCATGCTTTCGAGATGCTGCCCCCCGCCGAAGCGAGGACAATATCCACGCCTTGGAGGGCGGCTTCGCTGACCACTTCAACGGTGAGGTTTTGGCCGTGGAAGGGGAGGGTTTGCCCGGCGGAACGGGGCGATGCGAGCAGTTTCAACGAGTCGAGGGGAAAATTTCGCGCCTCTAGGAGTTGGATGAGTTCGGTACCAACTGCGCCCGTTGCGCCCAGGATGGCGACTTGCAATGAGTTTGACAAAGTAAAACGTCCTCCAAGGAAAAAAGATCGAGATCGGCAGGGGGAGAATCAATGAGGATTGATCAACAAAGGGCAATCCCATCGTTAAGGGGGAAGAGGGGGGTACGGGAGAAATTTCGGCGACGGGGGGAATGGGGCAGCATTTAAACAGCATCAACGGAATCGGGTCACGGGTGAGGCGGGGGTGGAAAAGTTGGGGGCGAGGGTTGGGGCGATCGCAGTCTGAAATTCTGGGTTGGGAAGGTCTGGACGATTTTTGGAGAGCTTGTTAAAGCAGATTGCGAGGAGCGATCGCAATAAACGTATCCTAATCCATTTCAGGACAGGTCAGACAGACTCTCGACAGAAAACACCATCAATATACTATTATCATAGGGCTGTCCTGATTGTGCCACGCTTAACCCGTTTCTTTCGCTCACAATCAATCCCGGCATCTAGGGGACTACACCCCATCAGCATGCCATTGAGACGCTGCAACGATCCCGATCTAGCCTGCTCAAATTAGGACGTGAGATTCTAAAATGGTCAGTCCAGACAGTGCGAGTCAGCCAATCCCCAGGACATCAAGGCGCGGAGCAGCGGACTATTGTTAACCTAGATTCAGCCGATTGTGGACTCTCCACATATAGTGCCAGAATCTCCCAGTCTGGCTTTGGTTGTTGCGATCAACACAACAGGTTTGGCGGTCTCTTTGACAGTGTCACCCTTCATTTATCCCATAAGTTTACGGTTTGGAAAGCGAGTTGTCCATGAAAGTATCCCAGGAAAAATCACCGAATAGTCAGATTACCCTCACCATTGAAATCCCCGCTGATGCCTCGAAGCAGGCCTACGAAAAAGTCGTCAAAGACTTAGCTCGGACGGTGCGGATTCCTGGGTTTCGGAAAGGCAAAGTGCCCCGTCCGATTCTGTTACAACGTCTCGGGCCAGAACGAGTCCGCGCCGAAGCGCTGGAAAATCTGGTGCAAAGCACTGTGATGAAGGCAGTCTCGGACGAAAAAATCGACGTTTTGGGCAATTATCAAATTCACCCCGACATTAGTGAATTATTGACGCAGTATAAACCCGGCGAAGTGTTTACCTTTAAGGCATCTATGGATGTCCCGCCGGAAGTGACCCTCGGTGACTACACCGCCCTCTCCGTCAAGGCTGAGAACAGCGAATATGATCCGACCCAAGTGGATCAATTCCTCGCCTCTCAACAAGCCAAAGTTGCCACCTTAGTTCCGGTGGAAGGCCGGGCTGCTCAACGGGGGGATGTGGTGGTGGTGAACTACCAAGGACGCTTGGTGGTGGATGGTGAGGTCAGCGAAGAGGTCATCTCTGGGGCAGAAGCGACGGATTTTCAATTGGAATTGGAATCGGATAAGTTTCTCGAAGACTTGATTTCTGGGATTGAGGGGATGAATCCCGGTGAGACGAAAGACATTCCCGTTTCGTTTCCGGATGACTATGCGCGGGAAGATCTGGCTGGAGAAACGGCCCAGTTTTCGGTGACGCTGCAAGAAATTAAGGAGAAAGAGTTACCGGAACTTGATGATGATTTTGCGGAAGAAATTAGCCGCTTTGAAACCCTGGCGGAGTTGCGCGAAGATCTCGAAACCCAGTATAAAAAGCAGGCTGAAGATACGACAAACAGCCGTATCGAAGATGCGATCGCGAAAGAACTGCTGACCATTGCCGAAATTGATCCCCCCGAAACCTTGATCAAACAAGAGGTGGACATGATCATTCGCCAAACCGTCTCCCAAATGGAGCAGTACGGCTTGGATATGCAAAGTGTCCTCAAAGCCGACATGATGCCCACCCTCCGGGAAAATGCTCGCCCCGAAGCCATTGAACGGCTCAAAACCACCTTAGTTCTCGAAGAAGTGGCCCGGCGCGAATCCCTCGAACCCGATCCGGAAAAACTCGATCAACAGATCAAAGAAATTTTCGAGCAACTGAGCGATCAACCCCTTGATCAAGATCGGGTTCGGGAGTTTGTGTCTAAAGAACTGCTCCAAGCCCAGGCCCTCGAATGGCTGCGGGACAAGGTGACCGTGGAGTTAGTCCCCGAAGGCACGCTGAACCCTCCGAGTGAAGACACCGAAGCCAGTGCCGAAGCTGAAGCCGAAGCCATCCTCGCCGAAGCGGTCAGCGCCGAAGAAGAATAATGCTAGATGATCTGGGGTGGGGGCGATCGCGCCCAAACCATAGCAAGGGCAACGAGAAATCATGCCAGGATTTTTCCTCCCCTTGCATTGTGATCTTTCGGGCGATCAAACCCCACTCTGGAAAGACATAAGGCATAATGGTCAACAAGCAGAGGGGTAATTCCCTTGTCGTCGTCCCCAAACTTCAGCATGATAGACTCGCAATCATCCCATCCTTCACCCTCAAACCGCTCCACCTATCACTACAACGCCATGAGTCAAGCCATTGTGCCAATGGTGGTTGAGCAATCCGGCATGGGAGAACGCGCTTTCGACATCTATTCCCGTCTCCTGCGCGAACGGATTGTTTTTCTAGGCAGTGCGATCGACGACACGATCGCGGATTCCGTCGTCGCGCAACTCCTCTTCCTCGACGCAGAAGACCCCGAAAAAGATATTCAACTCTACATCAACTCCCCCGGCGGCTCCGTCTACGCGGGCATGGCCATCTACGACACCATGCAGCAAATCCGCCCCGACGTGGTCACCATCTGCTACGGCATCGCCGCCAGCATGGGAGCTTTCTTGCTCTCCGGTGGCACTAAAGGCAAACGCATGTCCCTCCCCAGTTCCCGGATCATGATCCACCAGCCCCTCGGCGGTGCTCAGGGGCAAGCCGTAGACATCGAAATCCAAGCCAAAGAAATCCTCTACATCAAAGACCAACTCAATGGCCTACTGGCTGAACATACCGGCCAGCCCCTGGATCGGATCGCGGTAGACACCGAGCGCGATTTCTACATGTCATCCAAGGAAGCCCAGCAATACGGGCTGATCGACGAAGTGATTAACCCCGCTGCCCTACCCCACGTTACAATCCCTGCGTCGTCTGCATTTCAGTAAGAGGTCAACATGCCGAAGTACGACTCCCATCTCAAATGCTCTTTCTGCGGAAAATCCCAAGAACAAGTCCGCAAGCTGATCGCCGGCCCCGGAGTCTATATCTGTGATGAATGTGTTGAACTCTGTAATGAAATCCTCGACGAGGAACTCATTGATTCATCCAGCCCCGCCACCCAGCCGGTGGCCCATTCCGAAGAGCATCCCCCCAAACGGCGTGCCCCCTCTGAGCGACTCAGTTTCACCCAAATTCCCAAACCCACCGAAATTAAAACCTACCTCGATGAGCATGTGATTGGCCAAGATGAAGCCAAAAAAGTGCTTTCTGTTGCGGTCTATAACCACTACAAACGCCTGAGTGTCGTTCACGCGAAGGCAACGAGCAGCAAAGGCATCCAGGATGACTCGGTTGAGTTGCAAAAATCAAATATTTTGTTAATTGGCCCGACTGGATCAGGAAAAACCCTGCTGGCTCAAACCTTGGCGAAAATTCTGGATGTGCCCTTTGCGGTGGCAGATGCCACGACCCTGACGGAAGCCGGGTATGTGGGGGAAGATGTGGAAAATATTCTGCTGCGGCTGTTGCAGGTGGCGGATCTCGATGTGGAAGAAGCCCAGCGCGGCATTATCTACATTGATGAAATTGATAAGATTGCCCGCAAGAGTGAGAACCCTTCGATTACCCGTGATGTATCGGGTGAGGGGGTGCAGCAGGCGTTGCTCAAAATGCTCGAAGGCACGATCGCCAATGTTCCCCCCCAAGGCGGCCGTAAACACCCCTATCAAGACTGCATCCAGATCGACACCAGTAATATTCTGTTTATCTGTGGTGGGGCGTTTGTGGGCCTAGATAAGGTGGTGGAACGGCGGGTGGGCAAGAAGGCGATGGGCTTTGTGCGGCCCGGTGAAAACCAGTCGAAAGAGCAGCGCACCGCTGATGTGCTCAAGGAACTGGAGCCGGAAGATCTGGTGAAATTTGGCTTAATTCCTGAGTTTATTGGGCGAGTGCCGGTGGATGCGGTGTTGCATCCGTTGGATGAGGAAACCTTGGTGGCGATCTTGACTGAACCCCGCAATGCGTTGGTGAAGCAGTATCAAAAACTGCTGCGCATGGATAATGTGCAACTGGAGTTTGATGAAGAGTCGGTGCGGGCGATCGCTCGTGAAGCTTACCGCCGCAAAACCGGAGCACGGGCCCTACGCGGCATTGTCGAAGAATTGATGCTCGAAGTGATGTATGAACTGCCCTCCCGGAAAGATGTGCATCGCTGTGTGATTACCCCAGAAATGGTAGAGAAGCGATCGACGGCGGAACTCCTGCTCCATCCCTCCACCTTGCCCAAACCAGAATCTGCTTAGACGATGGCAGACACAGTGACTCTGCGCGGCGTTCCCCATTATTACGAATGGGTGAAATCAGACTCCTCTGCCCCGAAGCCGGTGTTGGTGTTTATGCATGGTTGGGGCGGCTCGGCTCGCTATTGGCGCACCACGGCTGAAGTCCTGTCCGATGGGTTTGATTGTTTGCTCTACGACTTGCGCGGCTTTGGGCGATCGCCCCTCCCGCCCGATTGCACCCTCGGCTACGAACTGCACGACTACGCCGATGATCTGGCCCTCCTGCTCGATCAGTTTGAGATTGATCAAATCACCCTCAACGCCCATTCTTTGGGGGCTTCGATCGCGGCAGTATTCGCGGATCGGTATTGCGATCGCCTCCAACGATTGATCCTCACCTGTAGTGGCATCTTTGCCTACAACCGGATCACCTTCCCCCTCTTCCATCGCGCCAGTGAATCTGTGGTCAAATTCCGCTTTCCCTGGTTCTTGAACGTGCCCCTCGCCGAACACCTGTTCATGAGCCGCTTCCTCCATCGCCCCCTCCCCAGTGCGATCAGCCGCGAATTTCTCGCTGACTACCTCGACGCAGACCCAGCCGCCGCCATGGGCACGATCTACACCGCCGTCAGCGAACAGGCCGCCCAAACCATGCCCACCGTTTTCCAACAGATCCAAGCCCCCACCCTCTTAATTTCCGGGCAAAAGGATCAAATCATTCCCCCCAGACTCGGCCGCAGCGCCGCCGCTCTCAACCCCAAGATCACCCACATTGAACTGGCGAAAACGGGTCATTTTCCGATGCTAGAAGTGCCCGATACCTATCATCCCGCTGTCCGTGAGTTTCTCGACTTGGCTCCGATGACGGCGGTGTAAAGTGCGATCGCCCCTCGTTCCTAACCCTCGATGGAACGAAAATTCGTATAATAAAAATCTGTTGAACGACCCCTAAACCCTAGCCACTGTGACCACCACTCCCCTGCCTCTCACCTCCACACAACCGGATCAACTCGGCCGCTTTGGTCGCTTTGGGGGGAAATATGTCCCCGAAACCCTAATGCCCGCCCTGACGGAATTGGAAACCGCCTACCAGCAATACCGCCATGATCCAGAGTTTCAAGCGGAACTGAATGGCCTCCTCAAAGACTACGTGGGCCGTCCGAGTCCCCTCTACTTTGCCGAACGCTTAACGGCCCATTACGCCCGTCCCGACGGTTCTGGCCCCCAGATTTACCTCAAACGGGAAGACCTCAACCACACCGGGGCCCACAAAATTAACAACGCCCTCGCCCAAGCCATCCTCGCCAAACGGATGGGCAAGCAGCGGATTATTGCCGAAACCGGAGCGGGACAGCATGGTGTGGCAACGGCCACCGTTTGTGCTCGGTTTGGTTTGGACTGTGTGATCTACATGGGCGTTCAGGATATGGAACGTCAGGCCTTAAATGTGTTTCGGATGCGTCTACTGGGGGCCACCGTGCAGCCGGTGGCCGCTGGGACAGGAACCCTCAAAGATGCCACATCTGAAGCGATTCGCGACTGGGTCACGAATGTAGAAACCACCCATTACATCCTTGGTTCCGTGGCCGGCCCTCACCCCTACCCGATGATGGTGCGGGATTTCCATGCGGTGATTGGTACGGAAACGCGGCAGCAGTGTTTAGAACAGTGGGGCGGCTTACCGGATATTTTGCTGGCCTGTGTGGGGGGCGGCTCCAATGCGATGGGCTTGTTCCATGAGTTTGTGCATGAATCGTCGGTGCGCTTAATTGGGGTGGAGGCAGCAGGTGAAGGCACGGAGACGGCTCACCATGCCGCCACGTTGACGAAGGGCCAGCCAGGAGTGCTCCATGGGGCGATGAGTTATCTGCTCCAAGATCCGGAAGGGCAAGTGGTGGAGGCCCATTCGATTAGTGCGGGGCTGGACTATCCCGGTGTGGGGCCGGAGCATAGTTATTTGATGGAGACGGGACGGGCGGACTATTACAGTGTGACCGATGCTGATGCGGTGGCGGCGTTGGAACGCTTGTCACGGTTGGAGGGGATTATCCCGGCGTTGGAAACGTCCCATGCGATCGCCTATCTCGACACCCTCTGTCCGCAACTTGAGGGCAGTCCGCGCCTTGTGCTTAACTGTTCCGGACGGGGTGATAAGGATGTCCAAACCGTTGCCAAGTACCTCAAAATGCGCGAGGCGTAGGATTGAAGAGCCATGAATAAGTTTCACGTTTGCGATCGCGACCTCGACACCGCCAGTTTCGAGCATTATCAACAGGCCGAAGCCCTCGCCCTCGATACCGAAACCATGGGGCTAGTATTGGGGCGCGATCGCCTCTGCCTCGTGCAACTCTGCGACCCCGATGGCTACATCACCGCCATCCGGATCGCCCCCGGCCAAACCGCCGCCCCCAACCTCAGCCGCCTCCTAGAAAATCCCCAAATCACCAAGATTTTCCACTACGCCCGGTTTGACGTTGCCCAATTTCAGCACACCTTCAACACCGTCACCCAGCCCATCTTCTGCACCAAAATCGCCAGCAAAATCGCCCGCACCTACACCGGCAGCCACGGCCTCAAATCCCTCGTCCAAGAACTCGAAGGCATTGAACTCGATAAAAGCTCCCAAAGTTCCGACTGGGGCAACCCCCACACCCTCTCCCCCGACCAACTCCAATACGCCGCCAACGATGTTCGCTATCTCATTCCCCTCCGCCAAAAACTAATCACCATGCTTGAGCGCGAGAATCGCTGGGTATTGGCACAACGCTGCTTTGATTGTCTGCCGGTCATCATCGATCTCGACATCTTGCAGTTCAAAGATATTTTTGACCACAAGTAAGCGGTTGTTTTCTTCGTGCAAAGAGTATAGTCAAGATAGTCAAAACGCGATTTCATCGTGATGCCCCATGCTCCCAATCATGGGCGGCACTGTCCATGTTACCCCCGGAACGAGTCTGCATCACACAACAAACGTTATCGGTCTAACGTGCGGGTTAATGTCCTTTGGAGAGGAGTAGAAACAGATGAGGCTCGGAAGGTTTCCCCATGCCCGCCTTATTCTTTGGTTTGGAATTTTCATGATCAGTTGTTTCCTGCCCGTACAGGCGCAATTACAACTGGATGCCAACCAAGCCCCAATTCCGAACCACGCCCCGATTCCCCTAACCACCAATTGGCATTATCGCTGGGACACCCTGCCCGAATTTCCAGCCGGGGTCGAACTGCCCCAATGGAACGAACTCGAAGACTGGCAAAGTCTTGATCTCCCCCAAAAAGTGCGCGTCGAACCGGATCAAGACATTCTCTGGTTAGCCGTAACCTTGCCAGAGGTGCGATCGCGCTTCCCCGCTCTCTACTTTCGCGGCATTCCCCACATCCTCGAAGCCTACATCAACGGCGAACAAGTCTACCTCTACGACGAACTCAAATCCGATGGCACCCTCAAAGAAAAAGAAGGGGAATTTCCCATCATTAACCTCCAACCCACCCACTACGCCCAAATCCTCCTGATTCGCGTTTATGTGGGCAGCGATCGCCTCACCGTCGGCAACGATCCCAGCGTCCTGATCGGCTTTGGTCACCAACCCCTCTACGGCTCCCAACCCGATCTCTTTCGACGCTTAATTTTTAATGATGGTGTGCGGTTTATCCTCGGCTTTCTCTTCATTGTCTGTGGCTTTTTTCCCCTGATCATCACCCTCTTCAAACGCACCGACCCCATCTATGTATCCTTCGCCTTTGTTACTTTTCTACTCGGCATTTACACCATCACCCCCGCCCAACTAATTCGCCTCCTCTTCAACTACAGCCTCTTCTGGACATTCATTCATCACACCACCTTTCACCTCCTCCCCGTCAGCCTGTCCCTATTCTTTGAACATGTGTTTGGCGCAGGCCCTAAAAAAATCATTCGTCGTCTCCGGTATGTGCATTTAATCTATGCCCCGATCGCGATCATCCTCGCAAGCACTCCCCTCGTCAGTTGGGGAAACGCCGCCCTCCCCACTCAAATCGGCTCCCTCTTTACCTCCTCAATTCTCATTCTCCTCGCCACCTGGAGAGCCATTAAAGGTGATCCCGAAGCCAAGATTATTTCCTTTGGCTTTTCGATTTTCCTGATTTGTGCAATGCACGATATTGTGATGTACATTTACCCCATTTCAAACTGGGTCACGATCCAGTTTTATCCCTGGGGAATGCTGTTCTTTTTAATCTGTTTAGCCTTCATTGTTGAACGTCGGTTCACCGAAGCCCAAAACCACCTCAAAGCCTATGCCAGAGCCTCCGATCGCTTCGTTCCCCATGAATTTCTCCAATTCCTCGGCAAAACCAGCATCATTGATGTCAAATTAGGCGATCAGGTTCAAAAAGAAATGACCGTTTTATTTTCTGATATTCGCTCCTTCACGAGTATTTCAGAAAGTATGCCCCCCGAACGCAACTTTAACTTTTTAAATGCCTATCTCCGGGCCGTTAGTCCGGTGATTCGTCAATATAATGGTTTTATTGATAAATATATTGGGGATGCCGTGATGGCCCTCTTTCCCCACAGCGTTGAAGATGCCATTCAGGCCGCCGTTTCCATGCAGAAAGCGTTGGATCAATTTAATCAAAGTGTGCGCGAAGAAGGCTATCCCGCGATTCAGATTGGAATTGGCCTGCACCGAGGGACGCTGATGTTAGGAACCATTGGCGAACAACAACGAATGGAAACGACGGTGATTGCGGATGCGGTGAATCTTGCCTCACGTTTAGAAGATTCCACCAAACGGTATGGCGCAAGTTTAGTGATTAGTCAAAGCACCCTCAATCAATTAAAACATCCTGACCAGTTTTCCTCGCGCTATTTGGGGACAATTCTCGTCAAAGGCAAAAAAGAACCGATCAGGATTTGCGAAATTTATGAGTCCGATGCCACCCATATCCGCAATCTCAAAACTGAAACCAAAGGCAGTTTTGAAGCTGCCATTGATCTTTACGACCAAGGCAAATTAGAGGCAGCGGCGCAACTGTTTCAATCGGTCTGTGCTGAGAATCCTGAAGATGCTGTGGCGAAACTCTGCTTGCTGCGGTGTAAGCATCTGTGACGATCGCCCTAGGCAGCGGCTAAATTTGGCTAAATTTACAGCTTGTTCGCTCATTACCCTCACCCCAAACCCTGGTTGACTGACAAAAGTCAGGGTAGCGAGCTAGAAGCTCGCACTACAGCGGATTCCAATCCCCGACGGACTGATCCGAAATTCAGTCAGGTCAAACCCAAGATTGGTGGGGATGAGTTTGCCGAACCCCGATCCGTCAAGAACTTTAGTTCTTGGCTCAGAGCGAAAGTGGGCTAATGCCCACTGTGGAACCCGTGAACACGGGTTTTCGCTCTGAGGCGGGGATTTTAAGCCCTGACTGGGGGAACCGCTGCTTGGGTTATGGATAAGCTGTCTGTCGCCCAGGGGGCGGGGGGATTCTGATCGGTGCGGGATGATTGCTGAACAAGCTGTCATTAGTGGTTGGGGTCACGGTCGGCGGGGTCGAGAAAGTCTTGGAGGATTTCGTCGGGTTCGTCGTCTACGTCCCAATATTCGTGATCTGAGGGTGGGGGGGGTGGGGTGGGCTGGCTGGAGGTACGGCTGAGGGCGATCGCTTGCACATAGTTGAGGCGTTGGGTGAGTTCCTGGAGGGATTGGCGCAGGGTGGTGACTTCGCTGTCGAGGTGATCGAGGCGTGGGACATTGGTGTTGACAGTTTCACCGAGGTAGTAGGCGATCGCTTCGGTCATCACCTCGGCGGGGGCTTTTTTGCGTTCGGCGGCTAACCGTTCGAGTTTTAGTTTCCAGGCGAGGGGTAGCTCGCAATGCACTTTGACCACATCACTCATAGGACATCACACCGAAGAATTCAGAGGGAATCGTTCAGGGTATGTTACGCGATCGTGGTTCCGGTTTGCCGCAGAAATCGCCCGGTTAAGACCACCGCCGCCACGATCAACCCCCAGACTAAGCCAATCCACAGCCCTACCCCCTGCCACGGCCCCACAATCCCTAATAGATAACTACACCCTAACCCCATCCCCCAATAGGACAGCAGCCCGATCCACATCGGCGCGTAGGTGTCTTTGAGGCCGCGTAAGGCTCCATTGGCGATCACTTGAATGCCGTCAAACACTTGAAACAGCGCGGCGACTCGTAATAACTGCACGGCATAGTGAATGACGGCGGTATTGTCGGGGTTGGTGCGATCGAGATAGATGCCGATGATCAGATCCGGCAGCAGCCAAAACAGCACCCCCATGCAACTCATAAACAGGGTTCCTAGGCCAATCCCGACACAGCCGGCTTGACGCATTCCCCGCCGATTTCCCTGGCCGTAGAATTGGCCGACCCGGACGGCGGTGGCGTGGGAAATGCCCAGGGGAATCATGAAGGTGATGGCGGCGGTTTGGATGGCGATCTGGTGGGCGGCGAGGGCGGTGGTGCTGAGGGTTCCCATCAGATAGGTGACACAGAGGAACAGACCGGTTTCTAGGGTCATTAGGCTACCATAGGGGATGCCAATGCGGAACAGTTCGGCCATCATTGCGGGTTGCCAGGGACAGCGGGCGAAGAAGCGATAGGGGCGAAAGCTGGGGCGAGAGAAGATGATGCTGAGGGCGATCGCAAACTTGACCCAAAAGGCGATCGTACTGGCCCAGCCTAAACCGGCTAACCCCAGTTCCGGCAAGCCCCAGCGACCGAACATCAACCCGTAGTTGAGCACGACATTGAGTGCAATCCCTAACCCCATGATCTGCATGATGATCTGGGGTTGGTTCACCGCTGAGGCGAGGTTCCGAATCAGGCTAAACCCAAGGGCGGCGGGGATGCCCCAGGCGATCGCTTGGAGATAGCCTTGGGCCAGTTCGGTATTGGTGACGGATTGGCCCAGGTAGGGGAGGGCGGTGGCTAGGTTCCAGACGATCAGGCTTAGGGGTGTGGCGATCAGCAGGGTGAAGAGAAGACCATGGATGCTGATCGTGGGGAGGCGATCGCGCTGTCCGGCTCCGATGGCGATCGCCGCCACCGTTCCCACGGACGACACACAACCCACCCCAATAATGAGCAATGACATCACCGAGGTAGACCCCAACGCTCCGGCGGCGAGGGACTGTTCCCCCAGCCACCCCATCATCATCGTATCCACGAAGTTCGTAGCCGCTTCAGAGAGTTGAGCGATCGCCAAAGGGAAGGATAATTGTACGCAGGCCCGGAGTTCTTGCTGTAGCCGCCAGGGCATTGGTGATGAAGACATAGGGCTGAGAGTTTTCAACTGAACAACTGAATCGGTGATCCAGCGGTGAGCCTCTGACCGCTGTGGCCAAGACCGATCCGCCGGAGAATCGCTCGTAATACAAGATACTACAAAAAGCGGTCATCCTGAGACCCCTGGGGCGGATTCCCGGATAATCCGTGCTTTTAGCTACAATTCCAAACCCAATCTATGTATAGATTCTGGCGAATTGAATCGTGACTTTCAACGGGTCAATTTTCCGCTACACTACTGAACAGTTCAAATCAATCTAACCCGCGTGACTTCTCGTTCTTTGCAGACATCCACTCCCGTGCTACTCAGTATGATGACCCTGCCCTTTTTAGGGACGGTGCTTCTGGTTGATGCGATCGCGCAGCACCTCCAAACCTTGGGTGAAACCAGTGAAGAACTGCTGCGGGGCGATCGCCTCCCCACCCTCCCCTTCCCGGAACCGCACCCCTCTCAACCCTAGCCACCCAGAGCGTCAATCCCCGGAGTTGACAAATCGTAACTCTGTGTTGCTAAACGTGTCGATTCCCCAAAATCTCAATCGAGATCCTCTAGACTACCCTAGTATCTGCAACCATCAGACATCATGAGTTCGCTGCTTCAAACCTCAGAGCAAACCCTGCAACTGCCGTCTAATTCAATGCTCCTGTTGCACCATCGTCTTAGGATGGTTGAAGATTTATGGGAATCAGTCTTGGTGGCCGAATGTGGTCAACCGCTAGTGGATCTCCTGCGTCAACTCCGCTCCATGTGCTCCCCTGAAGGGCAGACCAAGATCCTCGACAAAGCGGCGGTTCTTCACCTGATTGAACAGCTTGACCTCAACGAAGCGATTCGCGCCGCCCGCGCCTTCGCCCTCTACTTCCAACTGATCAACATTGTTGAACAGCATTACGAACAGCGCGAGCAGCGCCTCTCTCGCCGCGCCACCTATAAAGAGAAGTCCCCCGCCTTTCTCACCACCCCCACCCCCCCAACCCCGACGAGCCGCCCCCCGATGACGCAGCCAACAATCACCGAGAGGATGCCGCCGCGCCCCTCGGTGCCAAGCAACTCGAACGCAATCTTAAAGACAGTGAACTCGCCAAGCCCAAAGCCGGGACGTTCCATTGGCTCTTTCCCTACCTGCGGCAGCAAAATATGCCGCCCCAAAAAATTCAACGCCTGCTCGATAATCTCGATATTCGCCTGGTCTTTACCGCCCACCCGACGGAGATCGTGCGCCATACGATCCGACGTAAACAACGCCGCATTTCCAACACCCTGCGCCATCTCGATCAAGCCGAGGAAGCCTATCGCGGCCTAGGGCTGACCAACTCCTGGGAAGCCGAAACCGCCACCCGCCAACTCCATGATGAAATTCGGCTCTGGTGGCGCACCGATGAACTGCACCAATTCAAGCCGACGGTGTTGGATGAGTTGGACTATACCTTGCACTATTTCCAAGAGGTGCTGTTTGATGCGCTGCCGGAATTGGCGGTGCGCCTCAAGCAGGCATTACAAGATACCTTTCCGACGTTGCGATCGCCCAAAAACCGGTTTTGTTACTTCGGCTCCTGGGTGGGTTCCGATCGCGATGGCAACCCCTCCGTTACCCCCGAAGTCACCTGGCGCACCGCCTGCTATCAACGCAACATCGTTCTCGAAAAATACCTCCTGTCGATCCAAGAACTGATCAATCAACTCAGTCTGTCCCTGCATTGGAGCAATGTCCTGCCGGATCTCTTGGATTCCCTAGAGCGCGATCGCACCTACCTCGGTGAAGTCTACGAAAAACTCGCCATCCGCTACCGCCAAGAACCCTATCGCCTCAAACTCGCCTACATTCAAAAACGCCTCGAAAACACCCGCGAACGGAACCACCTCCTCACCAGCAGCGACCCCCATCAGCAACGCCTCCTAGACGAAATCCACCCCAAAACCATCTATCAATCCGGCGATGAATTTCTCGCAGAATTGTGTCTCCTGCAGCGCAACCTCAGCGAAACCGGCATCGCCTGCCAAGACCTCGACAAACTGATCGCCCAAGTGGAAATCTACAGTTTCCACCTGACGGAACTAGACATTCGCCAAGAATCCCTCCGCCATTCCGAAGCGATCACCGAAATCGCTGCCTATATCCAAGCCTTGCCCAGGCCCTACGATGAACTCGAAGAGGCCGATCGCCGGAATTGGTTAATCACCGAATTGCCCACCCGCCGCCCGTTGATCCCCTCAGAAGCGCCCTTTTCCGATCGCACCCGTGAAACCATTGAAACCTTCCAGATAGTGCGTCGCCTCCAAAAAGAGTTTGGCCCGAACATTTGCCAAACCTACGTGATCAGCATGAGCAACGATGTAAGCGATGTGCTCGAAGTGCTGATTTTGGCCCAGGAAGCGGGGCTGTATGATCCGGTGACGGGGAAAAGTAGCATTCAGATTGTGCCCCTGTTCGAGACCGTGGACGATCTCAAACGTGCGCCGGCGGTGATGACGGCATTGTTTAATTTGCCCTTGTACCGTGCCACCTTGGCCGGCGGTTACGAGGCCTTGAATACCCAATTAGCCGCGGCCAATTTACCCCATTCGCAACTTCCCCACACGGAACCCCTACAAGAAGTCATGCTGGGGTATTCCGATAGCAATAAAGATTCGGGGTTTTTGAGTAGTAATTGGGAAATTCACAAGGCGCAGAAGGCGTTGCAGACGATCGCCAGCCAGTTCGGGATCGCCTTGCGGATTTTCCATGGGCGCGGCGGTTCCGTGGGACGCGGCGGTGGGCCAGCCTACGAGGCGATTTTGGCGCAACCGAATTCCACCATTAACGGCCGGATCAAAATTACCGAACAAGGGGAGGTGCTCGCGTCGAAATATTCCCTCCCGGAATTGGCGCTGTATCATCTTGAAACCGCATCAACGGCGGTGTTGCAGTCGAGTTTGCTCGGTAGCGGCTTTGATGATATTGAGCCGTGGAATGAAATTATGGAGGAGTTGGCGACGCGATCGCGCACCTGCTACCGGAATTTAATTTACGAGCAACCGGACTTCATTGATTTCTTTATGTCCGTCACGCCGATCCAAGAAATCAGCCAATTGCAAATTAGCTCCCGCCCCGCTCGGCGCAAAAGTGGCAAAAAAGACCTTAGTTCATTACGGGCGATTCCCTGGGTGTTTAGCTGGACTCAAAGCCGCTTTCTCCTTCCGGCTTGGTATGGGGTGGGGACGGCCCTAAAAAGTTTCCTCGATGAAGAGCCAGAAGAAAACTTAAAACTGATCCGCTATTTCTATTTCAAATGGCCCTTTTTCCGCATGGCCATTTCTAAAGTAGAGATGACCCTCGCCAAGGTGGATTTACAAATGGCGAACCACTATGTGCAAGAATTATCGGCTCCGGACGATCGCGATCGCTTCATGAAAGTGTTCGACCAAATCGCCGAGGAATTTAAACTCACCTGCGAGATCATCTTGGCCGTGAAAGGGGCCACCAATCTGTTAGATGATGACCCCGAATTACAGCGTTCCGTGTATCTCCGCAACGGCACGATTGTCCCCCTCGGCTTCTTGCAAGTCTCGCTCCTGAAGCGGTTACGGCAATACAGCAGCCAAGCCTCTGGGGTGATTCACTACCGTTACAGCAAAGAAGAACTGTTACGGGGCGCATTGTTGACCATCAACGGCATTGCCGCCGGGATGCGCAACACGGGTTGATCACAAACGATGCGATCGAGAGGTGAGGACTATTCCCTATCCAGAGAAGGCTGCTGCTGGTGGCAATTTGATGCCGCGTTTCATGGGTTTGTGGGGCGCGATCGGCGAACAAACTTTGATCACTGGGGGAAATTTGCACGATGCGATCGACTCGTTCGGCACTGATGTGAGGTTTAAACAGAGGTGTGGCGAAACGCTCAGCGGTGTTGAGTTCGAGACGTTCATCCCTCAGGAGTTTTCCGGCCCAGTTTTCCGCGTGTTGCTGAAGTTGGGGAACGGTTTGACGTAGAACGTCTTGAGCATCTTGGATTAATCCATATTTGAGTAATAATTGTGCTTCGGTGGCGGTTACCACTGCCCCACCTCAGCAGAATACTATTGGTTGGGGCAATGGGAGGGTGGGCTGTTGTGGCATCTGGATAATTTGCGCCTATTCTAGAACAATGCCGTTTTCGACTGTGCCATGTTTACGATTGTGATCACGACTTATAATCGGTTGCCGTTGTTGAAGCGAGCGATTCGGACATCTTTAGAGCAAACGATCGCCTGTGAAGTGATTGTGGTGGATGATGGGTCAACCGATGGGACAGAAGCCTATTGTGAGCGGTTGGCTCAGACCGAGGTGCGGTTTTGTTATTTGCGGAATGAGCAAAATCGGGGCCACTCCTATAGTGTGAATCGGGGGGTGGAATTGGCTCAGGGGGATTGGGTGAAGTTCTTGGATGATGATGATTATTTAGCCCTCGACTGTGTGGCGGTGCTGGAGGACGCGATCGCCCTTTGTCCTGATGCGGTGATTTGTTCCTGTCAAGCCGCCCAGGTGAACGAGCAGGAGGATCAACTGTCATTAACTGTGACGGCGGGGCCGGGGGAGATCTGCCGGATTCCCCAAGCGGATATTCACTACGGAATGTTGATCGAGGCGATTCCCTTTGGGACTCCGGTACAGGTGGCGGTGCGGCGACAGGCATTTTTACAAACGGGGGGTTGGGATTCGGAGTTGGATACGAATTTTGATGATATTGATTCGTGGCTCAAGGTGGCAGAACATGGGGATGCGCTGTTGATTAATCGGTGTTTGAGTTATCGCACGGTGTGGCCGGGGGCCTATAACTATCGGTTGAGTCTGCGCGATCGCCTCCACACGCACATTGAAATCAAACACCGCATCTATGAGCGGATCGCGCCGGTGCATCGCGCCCACTGTCCGCCGTTTCGTCAGGTGGCGGCGTATCTACGCTTACACTGGGGCTTGGTGGCGTTTAGGCAGCGGCAATGGCGGCCGGGTTTGGCTGTGATGGGCTGGGCGATCACTTCGGTGGGGGCATGGCGACTGTTGTGGCGGAGTCGATACCACCGGGCCCATCTCACGGCATCCACCCGCTATGTAACCAAGGAAGTCCTCCGCCCCGCCTAGATCAATCCGACCTCAACCGCACTCCCGGACGATTCCCGGTGTACTCTAAATGTAGTTTTATGAATTGCTGAACTGCGCCCCTTGACTGCCATGATGACTGAGCCGAGAGAGATGCCTGCTGTACCGGAAACCGTTGCGGTGTTGGGATTGCCCCTACATCTTTGTCCGGATTACGGGGAATGGGTGCGATCGCGCCGTACCCAAGGGACGCATATTGTCACCCTCAACGCCGAAATGGCGATGCTGGCCGAGCGCACGCCCCCACTCGCCACCATCCTCCATCGGGCGGATCTGATTGTTCCCGATGGCGCAGGGGTGATTTTTTATCTCTGGTTACGGCGAAAAAAACAGCGACGCTGTCCGGGGATTGAACTGGCTGCCCAACTGATTGAACAGTTGGGGCAGGAGGGCAACACGCAGCCTATTATCTTGTTTGGGGCGGCCCCTGGGGTGGCGGAACGGGCGGCGCAGACCTGGCGATCGCGCTTTCCTCACTTAACCATCCAGACCCAACACGGCTACCTCACCGACGCAGAAAAAACCGCCTTTGCCGACCAATTAACCGACCTCAACCCTGCCCTGGTGTTGGTGGGGTTGGGTGTGCCCCGCCAAGAATATTGGATTGCAGACCACCGCGATCGCTGTCCCCACGCCACCTGGATCGGCGTTGGCGGCAGTTTCGACATCTGGGCGGGCACAAAACAACGCGCTCCCCGGTGGTTGCGGGATAATCACCTCGAATGGCTCTATCGTCTGTACAAAGAACCCTGGCGCTGGCGGCGGATGCTGGTATTGCCGCATTTCGCCCTGCGATCGCTCTTGCCCTGAATAGTCCCATGCCCTCGTCCCCTTGGTTTAGCCACTGGTTTCAACGCCACCCCACAACCACCACCGTGCCGGCCATGGTTCAGTTGCGCAATGTCGTCAAACAATACCCCAACGGCATTCGCTGTTTAAAACGGATTAACCTCACCCTCAAACAAGGGGATTTCCTCTTCATCATCGGCACCTCCGGCACGGGTAAATCCACCCTCCTGAAATTGCTCTACGGCGAAGAACAGGCCAGCAGCGGCCAAGTGCAGGTCAACGGCGTGGATGTGGGCAGTCTCCACGGCGATCGCCTCGCTAAATTTCGGCGGCGGATTGGGGTCGTGTTTCAAGACTACAAACTGATCCCCAATCGCACCGTGGCGGATAATGTCGCCTTTGTTCTCCAAGCCCAGGGCAAACGTCAACAGGAAATTAACCGCCGTCTCCTGCCCACGTTGAAAATGGTGGGCCTCGCGGCCAAGGCCGATAGTTTTCCCGATCAACTTTCGGGGGGTGAGCAGCAACGGGTCAGTATTGCGCGGGCGATCGTCAGTACACCGCCGCTGTTATTAGCCGACGAACCGACGGGTAATCTCGATCCCTACAACGCCACCCAAATCCTCCGCACCTTGCAAAACCTCAACGCCTACGGAGCCACCGTGATCGTCACCACTCACGATCGCCAAATGGCGATCCAGTCTCAGCAACCGGTGCTAGAACTCCATCAAGGCGTGCTCTATCCCGTGCATAGCGATGCGATCGCTGCCCCGTTATCGCATTAGACAGCGGCAAAACTGTAACATAGCGCAACATTCACCCCCGTGAATAGGCTATCCTTAAGGGGATAAATAAACTCAATTTAACATTTCCTTACAACAGGCTCAGCCATGATTAGCGTTAAATTTGCTCTGAATTCAAACTAAATCATAATCCTGAGCGTCTGCATTCGTAGAGTGGGTAGTGCATTAGATTATTGTGGGGAAGGAGAGGATATCCTGCCAACTCCAGCGATGGTCAGTCAATCCTGCTCGTTGTGCCGCCGTGCTCTTGTAGCGACTGTGCTGCCAGATCCAGTTGAAATAACTCACCACTAAACGCACCGTCACCTTTGTCTGCTGCCACAGTTTGCCAAACTTGTTCTGTCGTCGATGCCACCTACCCGTCTGCTGCCTGATAATTCCATTGGTACGCTCCAACCGTTGCGTTTGGTCTTTGCCAATGTAGTGCTCAATTTCCAGCGGCAGTACCCGCTCATATCCTCCCCAGTTGTCACTATTCCATTGCTGGCAATGGGTCTTTCCCTCCGTGCTCACCACCAGTTCTTCAATCAGTTCATCGGTGTGTTTCCCCACTCGTGCTGTCAAGATTAACCCGCTCGAATCTGCCAAACTCATCGCAATCCAGCAATCGCCTACTTCAACTTCTTCGGGCAAGCATTGTTTGTTTTTTTTTCACGAATGACCACATCTCATCAGCACTCACGTCCTCCGTTTCCACGCCCTGCACTTGGTCGTTATGAACCAGCAAAGCTTTAGCACTGGCGGCACGAATAATACTGACCACGGTGTTATAGGCTAATCCGCTGATGCGGCTGACTCCTCGCAAGCTAGTGCCTTCACTGTGGGCTTGAAGTACTTGCTCAATCTGCTCCGGAGTAACATGGCGATAGTAGTAGAGGGTGTCAAAACTCTCGGCAAAGGTTTGCTGGCAGTGAGGGCAGAAGTAGCGTTGATGACCATTGGGCATTTTGCCGTGTTTGTGGGTTTTGGGATGACCGCAGAGCCGACATTCCATAGTTTTAGTGCAGTGGTAACGATTCCTCTACTTTACCAAACCCACATCATTTTGACGCACTACCGTAGAGTGTCAACGGAACTCCTGACCTTTCATCTGTAGATCACGTTATCACTCCTTTTAGTTGCATTCCGGTGAATATTATGCTGACCGACACTCGCACAATTCGTTACTACCAACGTCTCACCGATGGCCTAGTTGACCTCTGGCGACGGGGCAATCGTTACAGTGAGATGCAATTGTATCTGGATGGATACATCGCCAGTTTGCGCCATAGTAATGCCCTTGAACCCTACTTGATTCATCGCCTCGAAGCAGAAGTGGCCCGCTTCCTGCGCGACCCGTCTAATTTTGAACTGGCTTTGCCGCAAACAGAAACCGAACTTGACTATTATTAAATTCTGGTTTTAACCTCTGGGGCAAATTCCACCGGATTTCAATACCATTGATGCTAAAAAAGAGGGAGCGATCGCTCCCTCTTTTTTAGTCATGGAAAACCATCAAATTTTAGCCTTAAGACGCAAGGGCAACTTCTAGCATTTGTTGCAATTCGCCGTTTTGGTAGAGTTCGATCATAATGTCAGAGCCACCCACAAACTCGCCATTGACATAGACCTGGGGAATAGTGGGCCAGTTGGAATATTCTTTAATCCCTTGGCGAATGTCGGGATCACTCAACACATCAACGGTGGTGAACGGAACCCCGCAGGTATTGATAATTTGCACCACATTGTTGGAGAAACCACATTGCGGCATTAATTTCGAGCCTTTCATGAAGACGACGACTTTATCTTGCTTAACGATGCCATCAATACGTTCTTTGAGTTCAGGTGTCATAGTTTTTTTCGGTGTGGTTAATGTGTTCTATTGTGGATCACGGCCCCATCATGGTGTTGGCGCTCACAGCGATCGCACATTTTAGGATTTTAGCGAGTTGTTGGGTTAACCGTTCACTGTTGCCCAAGTGGCGGGGGTGTAGGTTTTGAGGGCGAGGGCGTGAATCGCTTCAGAAGCGAGGGCTTCTTGGAGTGCCCCGTACACCATTTGATGCTGCTTGACGCGGGATTGTCCTTCAAAGGCCGTGGAAATCACAGTGGCTTGGAGATGGTCACCACCGCCGGTCAGGTCTTCCACGGTTACTTCTGCATCGGGCAACGTTGCCTGAATCATCGATTTGACTTGATCTAAGCTCACCATAGGTCGATTCTAAGGGTGTTTTCTAATAACGGTTGTGGGATAGATTTTAACGTTCTTTGTTGGAGGGTGGGCCTACTGAACAAAGCCTAGTTCCACAAGCTGTTGATAGGCTCTTTCTCCTAAATCGGTGGTGGGATTCTGCGATCGCACAATTTGGATCAACAGCGGTACAGCCAATTCCGGCTGACCCTGGGCCCGATGGATCAAAGCAAGCTGATAGGTGGAGCGATCGCGCAGTTGAGCCGTGCGCAGCGCCTTTTCCCGTTGATCTTGAGCCACAGCCCCATCAATCCCAGAAAACGTACTCGCTAACTGCTGGTGAAAATTCGACAACTGGTTAAACACCTGACGGCTTTGCTTGAGCTTATCTTCTGCGAGGGGATAATTCCCGCTACTCACCGCGAGTTCCGCCTCTCCCATCAATGCCTCACCACCATCCAAACTCAACAGCACCGGAGACGCTTCCGGCACTAACTCCGCAAAATCCCCACTGGGAGCAACGAAGCCAAACCGCACCAGATCCCGATGGGCTTGGCGGCCTAGGGCCGTGGTGGGATTCTGCGATCGAATAATCTGAATCAGCAGGGGAACGGCTAAATCCGTCCGACCTTGGGACTGGTGGGCCATTGCCAATTCATAGGTGGCTTGGTCGCGTAGCTGGGCCGTTTCGAGGGCTTGCCGGCGTTGCTGCTCCGCCCGGCGACTGTTAATCCCAGCAAAGGAGGAGGACAGTTGCTGATAAAAGTTAGAGAGTTGATTGAACACCTGACGCGCATCTTGAAACTGTTGCGTCGCGCGATCGTAGTTGCCTTGGGATGCCGCAGCTTGCCCCTCGGACAGCAAACGCCGTCCTCCCGCCAGGCTCAAAATACTATTGTCCTGTTCTAAGACTCGTTGTGTGTCTGGCCCGAAGGGATCTAACTCAAAGTCTTCTGTCGGTGTTTGGGCTTGCACACCCAGGGGAAGCAAGACGGCCATTGTTGTCAAACTAGCCATTGCGAAGCGACGAATGATGTGCCTAATTACCATGAAGCCCTCAAACCCGTAACTAAATATTACTTGATATGAACTCGCTAACTACCATAACTTGTTTAGGGCAATAATCTAAAAAAAAAGCGAAGGAGCAAGCAATCCAGACCGCAAAACATCCGCCCCGGCTCAATCGTTAGCATCAGCCAATCGCCTCAACTGGCTGGAACCTGTAGCATAAATTGTCCCCATGGGGCGGGGTCGTTTCAATTTTGGTAGCGAGTCCGTGGCGAGGGTGAATCTCTCCTATAACGGAAGAGTAAGGAAGGCGGTGCTGTTGTGGCTGCGACCTTGCTCTACTTTTACACCTTAAAGATCGGTGAAACCTATGAAACGATTGATGTTAAAACGAATTGCCCCTCTCATGTTGTCCTGTGCAGTGTTGAGTTTGGCTGTGCCGCTCCCCAGTTTTGCCGACGAGATCCGATCGCGCCTGCTGACGGTGACGGGCACAGGGATTGAGCGAGTTCCCACCACGATTACGCGGGTACGGTTGGCGGTGGAGGTGCAGGGGAGTGATGCGGCAGCGGTGCAGCGGAATGTAGCCCAGCGCACGGCCCAGGTGA
The DNA here is from genome assembly GCF_001890765.1 of Spirulina major PCC 6313. Lineage (NCBI taxonomy): Bacteria > Bacillati > Cyanobacteriota > Cyanophyceae > Spirulinales > Spirulinaceae > Spirulina > Spirulina major. The sequence continues at coordinate 819,197 of NZ_KV878783.1, forward strand.
TTGAGTTGTTGCGATCGCAAGGCGTAGACCGCCTCCAAACCACAGGGGTTAGCCTCCAGCCCCGCTACGAACGCCGCGAGGGTCTCAATGAAAACCGTCTCGTGGGCTATGTGGGGTCGAATAGTGTCGCCTTCCAGATCGCCACGGAGGAAGCCGGTACGGTGATTGACCGCGCGGTGTCCAGTGGGGTGAGCCGCATTGATGGGGTGGAATTTATGGCCACAGATACCGTTTTGGACGCGGCCAAAGCCGATGCCCTACGCCAAGCCACCGCCAATGCTCGCTCAGAGGCTCGGATTGTCCTGGCCTCCCTCGGCTTGCAGGAGGAGGAAATTGTCGGCATCGAGATCCACAGTTCGGGCTACGTTAGCCCGATGCGAAGTAATGCGATCCAGTTTGAGGCGGCGGATACCTTGGTGGGTGGCGATCAGACCGTATCGGCTACGGTGACGCTGGAAATTCGCTATTAAGTCCCGTTAGCCGAAGGGGCCCGCGAGGATGATTTTAGCGATCGCATCGGTGACATCGCTGGGAATTTCCTGCTTCAGTTGTTGATACCAGGCTGCGGTTTGGTCGGGATCTTTCGCGTAAATCACGTTGGTGCGCTTGCGGGCTTTGAGGACGAGGTCACGGGTGCGATCCTTGCGAGCCTCTCCATACCGTTGCAGGGCATCGGGCACGCTGATCGTTGTGGTGAGGAGGTAGCGGGTGAGAATTTCCACATCTTCGAGGGCTTGACAGCCCCCTTGTCCCAGGGTGGGGGTGGTGGCGTGGCCGGAATCGCCCACGAGGGCGACGCGACCCCGTACTAAGCGATCGAGGGGTTCTAGGTCGCCAATTTCTAAGCGATTGGTTTGGAGGGGGTCGAGGTGTTTGATCAGGTTTTGGACGGGTTGGGCCCAGCCTTGGAACAGTTGGGCTAGTTCCTCGCGGCGATCGCTCGGTTCAACCGTCGTCCCGGCCGACATCGGAGCCCCAAAGAAAAAGTAGAAGCGATCGCCCCCGATGGGCATCATCGAGGCCCGTTTCCCCTCGCCCACATAGATCACCCAACTATTGCCAGGGGGGAGATCGTCACTCATCGGCACAATCCCGTTCCAGTTCACATAGTCGGCATACCGTGGCCCGACGGTTTTGCCGATCACATAGTCCCGCACCGTAGACCGCACCCCATCGGCCCCAATGATCACATCCGCACTGACCCGCCGCCCATCGTTGAGAATGGCGATCGCTTCTGTTTCCGTCTCTTCCACCCCCACACATTGCACCCCCAACTCCACCTGTTCCGGGCCCAAGGCATCGAGGAGCATTTGCTGCAAATCGGTGCGCGAGACGGGGTAGGGGCGTTGTCCTACCTGTTGAATCATCGGGCGCAGATCAATTTCATTGAGCAATTCATCGGTATGGCTGCGATATTCCATCCAGTCCATTTGTCCCCCGATGGCGGCTAATTTGTCCCCCAACCCCAAACGATTGAGCACTTTGACCCCATTGGACCACAGGGAAATCCCCGCCCCGGCCGGGCGCAATTCGCGGGTGCGCTCAAACACGTTCACGGTGTAGCCTGCTTGCTGAAAGGCGATGCCTGTGGTGAGTCCGCCGATACCCGCGCCGATGATGACAACGTTGAGATGATACATAGAATTTCCAAGCGATGATGAATGGAGGAGAGGAAGCCGCCACACTGGTGGGCGATCGCTCTTCACTATAGCGACACCCAGGCCCTCCGAACAGCGTGCCGTGATACAACCCCACCCACAAAAACCGAACCGGCGGGAACTCCATAACATTCCTAAACTTCTTCAGACTAGCCCCCGGAAAATGTAGGACAATCTGATTGCCATTGCCACAGCGGCAAGTTACAGGAGAATTGGTATGACGTTAATACGACCGCTTAAATTTGCAGCCTTCACAACGGCTGCCCTCACACTCACATTAGGAGTACATTCTGCTCGCGCTGCGCTCTTTGGCCAACAGGAAGTGACCGACCCCAATGCCTTTGCTGCGATCGCCACTCCCTTCGGAGGCAATCAATACAGCTTGATTGTCATGGAACAAATCCCCAACCGCACCCAATGCTGGGGCGAAACAGGAACAAACCCCACGATCATTAACCCCCTCTGGACAACCTTCGACTTTAGCGGCAGTTGTAAACGCTCCTCCGACAGTAACGGCTACTCGATCCGCATTAACGGCGAAGACTTTGCCCTTGAATATCTCTTGCGCATTATCGAGCGCAATGGTGAACTGATGTTGCTCGGCACACCCCGCATCGGTAGCCGCGCCGGTTTGCAAGAAATTCTCATCGCTCGGACGGGCGGCGTGAGTGCGGGTCAAAATCATAAACTGTACCTGCAACCCGGTTGGCGTTTCACCCGTCGCACCTATGAAGGTAAAGTCTTAGGGCATCTTTACTTCACCAACGACGGAACCGTCACCACCCCCCCAACCCCAACGCCCACCCCAACGCCCACCCCAACACCCACGCCCACCCCAACACCCACGCCCACTCCAACACCTACTCCTACACCCACCTTTCGCGATATCAGTGGCGATATTTATCGCAGCGAAATCGAAGCCGCCGTGCGGGTCGGCTTCATTTCTGGGTTCTTAGAAGACAACACCTTCCGACCCCAAAGCGCCTTAACCCGTGAGCAAGTGGTGTCAATGGTGCTCGATGCCATGGGTGCATTGCCGGATGTGAACCCCAATGCTCCCACTCAAGTGAATGCGGCTCCGTTCCCGGATGTGGCGACGAATCGTTGGAGTGCGGCGAAGATTCAATGGGCGAAAGCCAGCGGGATTGTGACGGGGTATCCAGATGGGAATTTCCGACCGTCCCAAGCAGTGACCCGCGCTGAATTGATGGTGATCATGAAGAAAGCGGCGGAATATGCGAAGACCCAAAGGGGAACGGCGGCGACGTTGGGACAAACCCAAAACCCGTTTGCTTTCTCGGATACGAGTACCCACTGGGCGCGATCGCTGATCTCGGAAATGTCCGGCTATTGCGGTGTGGCGAGTCCCGTCAATGAACAGGGCACACAATTCCAGCCCAACTCTCCCGCCCTCCGTAACTATGCCGCCGCTGCGACCTTGCGCATGTATAACTGCGTCCGCAACGGCCAATAATCGCGCATCGCTCTCACCTCCTTGAGGGTTCATTCATTAAAAAAGGCTCTGAATGATCACGCTCAGAGCCTTTTTCGTAGGGAGTTTAAATGCTTCGCTTATTGGGTGGGCGCATCAGGATCGGGACGCTCACGGTTAGGGCGTTCGGGACGTTGGCGATCGCCATCAGGATCAGGACGGTCAGGATCAGGACGTTGGGGGCGTTCCCGGTCAGGATCAGGACAGTCAGGATCAGGACGCTGGGGGCGTTCTCCATCAGGACGCTCACGGTCGGGACGTTGGCGATCGCCGTCAGGATCGGGACGGTCAGGATCAGGACGTTGGGGGCGTTCTTGATTAGTCCGTTGGGCCAGTGGGAAATCGGTTTGAGGGACGGCGAAGACGGTGGTGGGGATGACGACGGTGGCAAGGGTGATGAGGGCGAAGAACGTGCGTTTCATGGTGTTTTCTTGACTCCGGAGCGATATTGTTTAGCTACCGTTTCAGTATCGGAAACTGTGGGCGCGATCGCCTGAGTCTGACGGTTCATTTAAAAACGTGACCATTGGCCTAGCTGTCTTGTCCGGAAAATACTCCCATTCTCTTGAGGCGACAGGAGCACTAGAACAGCCCATCATGCAAGTCCTGGTTTATGAAGAAATATAAAGTAAAGTCTTCTTGCAATTCTGAGAATCCTGGAAATCTTGGGTTTCAATAAAAGTGAAGTTGCCATTAGTTGCCATTATTTGTCACCAAGTCATGGGAAAGCTCAGGAGTCAGAAGCCGTCACAACTCACCCAACTCATTTGGGATTTTTATCGGGAAAATCAACAGGAACTCGATCAACTTCGCTGTTTATCACACTGTCAGATCGTGCGGCGTTGGGGGGTCTTGCATATCCGCTGCCCGGATCAAACCATTGTTAATGCAGTGCTGGCGAATCGGGCGTTGCTGGAAGTTCCGTTAGCAAAATTGCGGGTTGTGCAACGGATTAAAATTTTTATCCTGCGCAATCAAATTACTTCATTTACGATTGGCTCTGATAAGCAATTGGCTTAACAATCAGTTCCATGACTGGCGTTTTGATAGCCCATTGAACAGCAAAAGAGTAACAAAAAAAGGGGATTCAGTCCCCCTTTTTTTTGATTTCTTTGCATTATGCTGTGGACGATGCAAGGTTGATCTACGTCTGAGTACAGAACAAACGTTGAAATGTACGGCGGAATCTTGATTTTGATGGGGTGGGAGCATCCTGCTCCCTATTTTGTCTAATTCCAGCGGGCAAGATGCCCGCACTACAGACTATGGATTTTTAGGGAGCGTGTTGGATTTTGCTATTGTTCTCCCCAACCTACGAAATCATCAGGGTTTCAGCCCAAGCCTGATTTTTTGTCCTGTACTCAGGATCTAGGTAATCAAGAAGGCTAACAACACCATGGCAAAGCAACAGAGATAAAACACGCCGACGATTTGGGTTTCACTCCAGCCGCTGAGTTCGAGATGGTGATGAATGGGGGCCATTTTTAAGAGGCGTTTGCCTTTGCCGTCGGGGCCTTTGGTGGCTTTGTAGTAGCTGACTTGGGCGATGACTGATAGGGATTCGACAAAAAATAGACCACTGAGGAGAAAAAGCCCCCAAAGACTGTGGCTGAGCAGACCGACGGCAGCTAAGGTGCCACCGAGGGCGAGGGAGCCGGTGTCGCCCATGAAGACGCGGGCGGGGTTGTGGTTATGAACCACAAAGCCGAGACAGCCGCCACTGAAGCAGGCACAGAAGAGGGCGAGGGCGGGGTAGGTGGGGGCGATGAGGATGGCGAGGCCCATGAGAGCGATCGCAGCCGTGCCACTGGCTAAGCCATCCACCCCATCGGTGATGTTGGTGGCGTTGCTTTCGGCGGTGAACACAAATACGGCGATGGGCCAAAACACGATGCCGAGGGGTAAAACCCAGCCGGCGCTGAGGGAAATCGTGGTGATGTCAGCGGGTTGGGTTTGACTCATCCACAGGCAAAAGGCGATCGCACCGCTGATCTGCCAGATCAATTTCATGCGCGGCGTGAGACCTTTATTGGATTTGCGGCGGAGAATTTCCCAATCATCCACCCAGCCCAGTAATGCGTAAAACAGGGTAATCACACCCACGGCGATCGCATTACCGTCGAACCCCGACCAGAGCCACGCCACCGCCACCACCAACGGCACAAACGATAGACCGCCCATGGTGGGGGTTCCCACTTTCTTCAGATGGGTTTGGGGGCCGTCTTCTTGGATAATTTGGCTGGCTTTGAGGCGGCGCAAAATGGGGATTAAGCCATGCCCTAGGAGAGCACTGCCCACTGCACAAACCAACATCGGCAACGCTAAGGATTGCTGCCATTGCCCGAATTGCCCGGCGATCGCGTCGTAGCTCAGACCCATACCGCCCACAAGCACGGCCAGCAACAGGAGCAACACTTTTCCCGATGGGTTTCTCAGACTGGTTCTTGACTCTAATTTTGCGTCCACAACTTCAACACACCACAATCAATGAATCACAATCAATTAATATCATCGGGGTCATCCGGCGTTCCTGATAACCCACAGTTATTGCGATTAATCGTCTAAATCATCATCATCGTCATCATCTTCTGCGTCCATCAATTCTGCAATTTCTTCTTCGGAATCTTCGAGGGTATCATCCTCCAGGATGCCTTCACGGGGCAGCAGACGGCCGTTGGACTCTAGCCAATAGAGGAGCGATTCACCTTGCTTGAGGGGAATAACGGAAGCGGGTTCGTAGCGGGGTTCTTGGCGGAGAGCAGGGTTTTGCATCGCTATACTGAGATAATAGAAACGGTAACGAATCTGAATACTTAGGCTAAATACTCACCAGTGTACGGGAAAACGCCAGCGATTAAAAGCAATGATGGCAGGATCTGGCACGATTGAGAGGGTGAGTTTGGTTCGTTGTTTTGTACAGTTGCTGAATCATTGGAGAGGGTGGCAATTTTATGGATCATAAGGCAAGTTTGCTCAGTGCGATCGCAGGTAAAAATCGCGGCTTACTGACGCAGGAACTCGATCGGGTGGCAATTCTAGAAGCGATCGCCAAACTCGAAGACGAAAACCCCACCTCCCGGCCCACCGAAGCGGCGCAACTCCTTGATGGCAACTGGCGATTACTCTACACCACCAGTCGAGAACTGCTCGGTATTGATCGCTTTCCCCTCTTTCAACTGGGGCAAATTTATCAATGTCTTCGCACCGAAACCCAACGGGTCTACAACATTGCGGAACTCATCGGCGTGCCCTGGCTCGAAGGTCTTGTCTGTGTCCTGGCGCACTTTGAACCCGTTTCAGAACGTCGGGTCACGGTTCAGTTTGAACGCTCGATCATCGGACTCCAGCGCCTACTCCGTTACGAATCCCCCAACGAAATCATCCAACAACTGGAAAGCGGTCAAAAATTCCCCCCCCTTGACTTCGACATCAGTAATCGCGATCGCCAAGGCTGGATCGACATCACCTACCTAGATGAAACATTGCGGATCAACCGGGGTAATGAAGGCAGCGTTTTCGTCTTAACCAAAGACACTACCCTCAGCCGTAGCGGATGATCCACCGCAAGACAGATCATGAAAAACTCCCCCACCAGGAGGGAGTTTTTTTTTGGAAATGCAGCGATGAGCTACAGGTAGCCCGTAGTCTTGATTATTTAACGATAATCTTGGCGACCATACCTGCGGCTCTATGGGGCTGGCAATAATATTCATATTCACCAGCCGGAGCACCGCTAAAGTCGGAGGTGTAGGATTCACCAGGGGAAAACAGTAACTGATCTTTGGACAGTTTCGACAGGGCAGCACCATCAGGGCCTTTTCCGAACACTGCGTTGTGGGGGCCAAGTTTGTTCATGACAAACTTAACGGTATCGCCTGACTCGATGGTGAGAGTTTCAGGGTCAAATTTCAAGAGGCCGCTGTCTGCACCCATTTTCACCGTGTATTCTGCTGCTGCCGCTGGTTGAGCGGTGAGGGCGAAGCTTGCAACGACGAGTAAAACAGTGGAAAGAATTAAACCGAGTTTCTTGAGCATGAATTTCTACAGGGTGTCAAAGTTAAGTCTGTTTTGATTCTATAACCTCGACGGCCTGTAAAACCAGTCTTACGCTCAGAAAAACTTGAGTGTTCGCGAAAAATCCCTGCAATCTTAATTGAGGCCCTAAATCTCAGCATCAGCCTAGCTCAATCCTTAAGTACCGGACAAACGTTGAAATGTACGACAAAATCTGAAGTTTGCAGGGAGTGGGAGCATCCTGCTCCCTGTTTGGTCTAAATCCCAGCGGGCAAGTTTTTCTAAATCCCAGCGGGCAAGATGCCCGCACGACAGAGGATGAATTTTGCAGGGAGTGGGAGCATCCTGCTCCCTGTTTGGTCTAAATCCCAGCGGGCAAGTTTTTCTAAATCCCAGCGGGCAAGTTTTTCTAAATCCCAGCGGGCAAGTTTTTCTAAATCCCAGCGGGCAAGATGCCCGCACTACAGAGGATGGAGCACTCAGATCTCAAGCTGTCGATTAACCGAAAATGTCGAGTTGTTCGGGGGTGGGGTTGGCTTTGGGGGCGGGGGTGGATTTACGTTTGGGGTTGCCTTTGCGGAGGCCGACGGCGATTTTACTGTGTTTTTCGATTTGGGCCATCACTTGTTCCGCCCGTTGAATGACCACATCGGGGAGACCCGCTAAGCGGCCCGCTTCGATGCCGTAGGAACGGTCAGCGCCGCCGGGTTGGACTTGGTGGAGAAAGATGATTTTGTCGGGAAGTTCCTTGACGGTGACTTGATAGTTTTTGACGTTTTTGAGGAGGGTTTCGAGTTCGTTGAGTTCGTGGTAGTGGGTGGCGAAAATGGTGCGGGCGCGGAGGGTTTGGGCGAGATATTCCGCCACAGACCAGGCGATGGAGAGGCCGTCAAAGGTGGCCGTGCCGCGCCCGATTTCGTCGAGGAGGACGAGGGATTGGGCGGTGGCGTGGTTGAGGATGTTGGCGGTTTCATTCATTTCCACCATGAAGGTGGATTGGCCGGTGGCGAGGTCATCGACGGCACCGACGCGGGTAAAGACGCGATCGCAAATTCCCAACCGCGCTTGGGTTGCTGGGACGAAACTCCCGGTTTGCGCCATGATTTGAATCAGCCCCACTTGACGGAGATAGCAGCTTTTGCCGCTGGCGTTGGGGCCGGTGAGGATGATCAGATCGGGGCGATCGCTGTTGTCCGGGTCATAACCGATGTGGGTGGAATTGGGGACGAAAAATTCCCGCTTAATCCGTTTTTCCACGACCGGATGCCGTCCGGCGACGATCTCAATCTCGCGGCCGGTGGTAATTTCGGGGCGACAATAGCCCTGCTCTAGGGCCACGTCCGCGAGACCGACTAAAACATCGAGGGCGGCGACGGCTTTGGCAATGTCGCGGATGCCCTGGGCGTGGGAGCCGATCAGCGATCGCAACTCCTGGAAAATCTCATATTCAATGTCGTTGAGATCATCTTGGGCGGTGAGGATGCGGGTTTCGCGTTCCTTGAGTTCCGGGGTGATGTAGCGTTCTTCGTTGGCGAGGGTTTGTTTGCGGGTGTAGTTGTCGGGGGCGGCGGCAGCTTGCGATCGCGGCAGACTCAGATAATACCCAAAGGTCTTGTTATAGCCCACCTTGAGCTTGTTTACCCCGGTGCGATCGCGCTCGCTCACCTCCAACGCCGCCAACCATTGCTGATCGGCGTTCAACTGCTGACGACGCTCATCCAAGCGCGGATCAATCCCCTCCCGAATCACGCCCCCGTCCTTAATATGCAGCGGTGGCGCGTCCACAATCCGATCCAAAATATGCCGCCCCACCTGCTCCAATGCTGGCGGGATTTGGTGAAGGGCTTTCAGGTAGGGGGATTGACCTTGGTTCGCCAGTTCTGACAGTTGCGATAGACGCACGAGGGAATCCGCCAGATTCACCAATTCCCGCGCATTGGCCCGCTCGGCTGCCGCCCGCCCGCTGAGACGCTCCAGGTCATAAAATTGCCGCAATTCTTCTTTGAGGGTGGTGCGCAGGGTGTTGTTGGCGAGAATTTCCGCGATCGTGTCTTGACGGGCGATGATGCCGCGCTGATCGAGCAATGGTTCGAGAAACCACCGCCGCAACGCCCGCCCCCCCATGGCGGTATTGGTGTGATCCAAGGCCCAGAGCAGCGACCCGGTAAAAGTGCGATCGCGCACCGTCTCCATTAACTCCAAATTCCGCCGTGTTTGGGAATCCAGCACCAGATAATCCGTCAGGGCATAGGTTTTCAGCGGTTGGAGCGGGATGTGTCGCTCTTTTTGGGTGTCTTCGATATATTCCAGCAATCCCCCCGCCACCCGTACCGCCAGAGTTTTCCCTGCACAGCCAATCCCTTCTAAGGAACTGAGGCGAAAGGTTTCTAAAATACGGTTGCGGGCTTCGGTGGCGTTGAAATAGCGCTGCGATCGCGTCGTATAACACAAGTCCGTCGGCAGTTCCGGCGGGATCAACTCGCTCTGTTGCCCCGGTCGCAACAACCGCCCCACATCCGGCGCATCGGTAGGTAGCAGCACCTCTGATGGGTGCAATCGCTCCAACTCCATCCCCAGCGCCGCCATCCCCTGGCTTTGGGTGGTGAAAAATTCCCCCGTGGTAATGTCTGCGTAGGCTAACCCCCAATGGTGTTTGACCATCACCACCGCCGCGAGGAAATTATTGCGCCGCGCCGTCAGCATTCCTTCCTCGGTGAGTGTCCCCGGTGTGAGCAATTGCTGCACTTCACGCCGCACCATCCGCTTTTCCGCCGCCGCCTGGGCCGCATCTTCCACTTGGTCACAGATGGCGATCGCATAGCCTTTTTCCACCAGCATCGCGCTATACCGTTCGAGGGCATGGTGGGGCACACCCGTCATCCGCACCCGTCCGATCTCCTTGCCCCCTTCCTTACTGGTGAGCACCAGTTCTAATTCTTGGGCGATCGTCACTGCATCTTGAAAGAAGCATTCAAAAAAATCCCCCACCCGATACAGCAACAACGCCTGGGGATACTGCTCTTTCACATCAATATAGTGCTGCATCATCGGCGACAGCTTAGCCCGGTCTAGCCCTCGATAATCACCGTGGGGTTCGTGGGCAGGGGACGAGGTTTTAGACACAGCAGTCATAGGTCAATCGGCAGGATGCAAACGTCTATCCATTGTGCCATTTCTCCCTACGCTTAGCCGGATTGGGTGCGATCGCCATGCTGTGCGATCGCACCCTGGAGTATAGACATCCCTAAGTTCAGGAATAGCCAGCCCCGCAAACCATCATTTTGATCGGAAATGATCAGGAATCAAAGTGATAGAAATATAGTGAAGATTGCGGATGATTAGTGATCAAAATGAAGCGAAGTTGGGCTAATCATTACCACTAATTTTCGAGATGTTCTCTAGTCTAATGTATGCAGAAATATCGCCTTGGGGGGCGAATCTGTACCACTTCTAAAAGTGGCCGGTAAACCGTGGGTTTTTGGAACTTGGATTCGCTTAACTGGTCAATACACACATCTCGAACAAAAACGAGAACACAACACAATCAACAGTAAAGACCAGGAGCCTCAATCATGAAAAGCGTACTCTTCCACTCCACCGTCATGCTCGCCACCCTCTCTACCCTTCTCTTTTCCGGTCAATTTGCCCACGCTCAGTCCGTCGAAAAAGGAACCGATGCGGCCTATATTGGCGGTGGTTTATCTGCTGGCGTGACCAACGGTGGTCAAAACGGAGATGCAGCGAATCTAGGTGGAAATATCCAAGGGCGTTATCAAATTGAAGACACACCGGTTTCGGTGCGGGGCGCGATTTTATTCGGTGAAGAAACCAGCGCAATTATGCCGATGGTGTCCTACGATCTGCCCGTTGCTCAAAATACAAATGTCTATGTGGGTGCGGGGTATTCATTCGTTGAAGCAGACGGTCAACCCAGCCCCTTAGGGAATCGTGATTCCTTCATGGTTACGGTGGGCGGTGAATCCCAAGTGGCGGAAAATATTGTGGTCTATGGTGATGGCAAATGGGGCATTAATGCCTACGAAAACAGTTCAGCCGATGCCCTCAGTTTCCAAGCTGGTGTTGGTTACCGCTTTTAATTGACATCATTCCCCTGCGAATTTCTCCGCTGTCCTTGAACATCATAACTCTCCCAAATCTAGAAACCGAGCATTGCTCGGTTTTTTCTTGTTTAGCCGCCGAATGGTTCAACGATAATCGCAATTTCTCATCACAAGGGGTTAAGCATTGAATCCGGTCATTGAAAATGCTCTCAACCTGTGGTTATCGTAGCGAGCAAGATGCTACAGAGCTATGCGTAGCGAGCAAGATGCTACAGAGCTATGCGTAGCGAGCAAGACGCTACAGAGCTATGCGTAGCGAGCAAGATGCTACAGAGCTATGCGTAGCGAGCAAGACGCTACAGAGCTATGCGTAGCGAGCAAGATGCTACAGAGCTATGCGTAGCGAGCAAGACGCTACAGAGCTATGCGTAGCGAGCAAGATGCTCGCACTACAGAATTACCGGATTGATTGCTGAAGTTCCATAGGCTGTTGGGGTTGGAGGGCGATCGCACCCCAACCCCCAAAAAAATCCCCCGTGTGGGGGATAGTCAGGGAGTCGAAACCTCCGTTAGTGGTGGTGATGGTCGTGGTCGTGACTGTGGTCGTGACTGTGGTCGTGGCCGTGGCTGTGCCCGTGATCTTCGTAGAGTTTGGGAATGAAGGTCAGGGGGGCGTTTTGAGCCGCTGCGGTTTCGTTGAGCAGGGCTTCGATTTGGGGGTTAGCCCAACGGGCCGCCATCGCCATAAATTCCGGGTGGTCGTTGACGCAGGGCATCCGCACGTAGGTGACGTGGGGGGCGGTGCGTTTGAGGCCGCTGGTGATGTGGTCAACGTCGAGGATGGTTTCGTGGTTTTCCGTGGCGAACCCGATGGGCATCATTACGATCGCAGTCGCGCCGAGATCAATTAAGTTCTTGGCGGCCAACTCGGCGTTGGGTTGCGTCCAGTCAATTAAGGGGGTGTCGTGATTGAGCCAGCCGACGGAAATCAGCGGGTATTTATTGATCAATTTCGCCCGCACGGCTTCGTAGAGGGCTTCGCTTTCCATGATGCCGGAGGTGAAGCCTTTGGCCTTGTGAGGGCAGCCGTGGTTGAGCAGGATGATCCCGGTTTGCGAGGGGAGGTGAGCGACTTCGAGGTCTTGGCGGATTTTGGATTCCACCATCCGGGCCAAGAGATCGATGTAGTCGGGTTCGTTGTAGAACGAGGGAATGTAGCGCGTGCCGTCGAGCCAGCCTTCGCGTTGGGTGTCGAGTTTGGTGAGGGCATCGTTAACCTGTTCGACGGCGATGCCGCTGGTGAAGATGGAATCCACCACGAGGAGGGGATAAATCAGCAGCTTGGTGAAGCCTTCCGCTTTAATTTGGGCGAGGACTTGCTCTGGGAGATAGGGGGCGCAGAAGTTAAAGGCTTTGAAGACTTTGATGCGATCGCCCCAGGTCTGTTTCAGTTCGCGCTCAATGCCCGCCCGTTGGTGTTCAAAAATATGGTTATGGGGCGAGACAAATTGGCCATGCTGATGGCTCCATTCGTGGAGGTCGAAGATGGCTAGGAGTTTCGCGAGGGGCGGATAAAGCCAGGTGGGGACGGGGGCGAATTTGGCCGTTAGCAGGTTGAGGGCTTGTTCGTTATAGTTGGCAAAGTCTTCGTAGCTTTCAACTTCACCGTAGCCCATGAGCAGGACGGCAACGCGATCGCTGTCAGATTCGGTCAGAGGAGTTTGTTGAGATTTTTCCGGAGTTGCAACCACAGTATTTTCGTAGGTAGGGTTCCATTGTCCTTGATCTTACTCTGTCCTGGCTTTAACCCCCCAGGGGGGACAGCCCAATTTCGAGCCAATCTTCAGGATTTATCTAGATTTGCTGACTTGGATCTGCTGACAGTTCCGACTGGGACGATCGCCCCCTACGATGGCGGCAAAATCGTTGAATTTCTCAAAACCCACAGGAATCCTGATCCCATCACATTGATCGGTTTTAGTGCGGGGGTGGTGGGTGCGATCGCTGCTGCCCACCGCTGGCAACAACAGGGGGGAACCATTACCCAACTGATCGCCCTCGATGGCTGGGGTGTGCCGCTGGTGGGGGATTTCCCGATCTATCGCCTCAGTCACGACTGGACGACCCATTGGCAATCGTTCCCCCTAGGGATGGGGTCGCGCAATTTCTACGCCGATCCGCCGGTGGAGCATTTGGAACTGTGGGCCAATCCTGCCCAGGTGCAGGGCTGGGTTGAACAGGGTTGGGGGCAACGGGAGCGACTGAGTGCGATCGCCTTTATCGCCCAACTCCTCGCCCTACATTGATGAACTGGGGCCAAGGATCGGGGAATCGTCTCTAGCCCAAACTAACGCCACCCTTAAGGCGGTTAATTCAGAATCTATTCAAAAACTATAGTTAATCTATTGACAATTTAAAAATTCTTACGCTATTCTATATTCATACTAAACAAGAGATTCACCCATGACATTCGCAAACTATCAAAAGACAATGGAAGATACTCTACTCACCTTTACCGGCCACGATGAGCAGTACATTAAAACCAATCAGTATGATGATGCGTGGGTGCTGAGCGCAGAGCGGGCCAGCCAGTGCCAATACTTGGTGTGTTGTCATTCCCAAGGGGCGCACAAAGGAACAGCATTCTGTGTGGGCCGGGTGAGCCAGATCCAAGCCAAAAATCCTGAAGATGCAAAAACACGGTATGCCATCTGCATCAGCGAGTATGCCCCTATTCATCTGCCTAATGTTTGGGATGGTGGTCAAAATCCTGTGCGCTATGTGAACTTGCAGGACTTAGGCATTGATCCTGCCTCCCTGAGGTTTGAAACCCTCTAGGCATAACGATGGTTGTAAAACTGTCAGAACATCATTCGGTAATGCTGTGAGCTTGGCTGCTCTGCGATCCGACCCCATGACTTAGCGGACAGCCAAACCACGGGATTACCCAATCGGTTATATTCATTCGCGATAAACATTGTATGGAAGATACTCTACTCACCTTCACCAGCCACGATGAGCAGTACATTAAAGCGAATCATTATGATGACGCTTGGACACTGAATGAAAAGCGGGCCAGCAATTGCAAATATTTGGTCTGTTGCTATTCCCAAGGGGCAAAGAAAGGGACGGCGTTTTGTGTGGGCTTGATTAGTTATTTAGCAGAAGTGCCGACCCCCGACCATGAAAAAACACGCTACGCCATCCACATCACGGATTACGCCCCGATTGATCGGCCGGATACGTGGGATGGGGGACGGTTTCCGGTGCGTTATGTGGCGTTGGCGGATTTGGGGATTGATTTAGAATCCCTCACGTTTGAATCGCTCCGAACACCGGCGATCGCACCCCTAGACACGATTCCCCCGCTCACCATTGCCCAAGCGAAAGAAGGCCTCGCGAAACAATTTGGTGTAGAGCCAGAGCAAATTGAGATCGTGATTAAAGGGTAGTGTGATCTTGAAACCCCTCAACGTTAGCCGTTGAAGGGTTTTTAAGCATTAGGCATGGGCAGGAATTGGCGGATCAGGTGCTCAACTCTAGGATGGACTCGATCCAACGATTAGCCGCGATTTTTAATCAGCATGACCTGAATGACTTGATTGACAAGGGTTGGGTCAAGCTCGAAAGAGCGGGCGAGACTGCTGAGGAGGTCTTCCTCTTCTTGGCTCACTTCCCCATCCGCGAGAACGAGATCGGTAGCGATCGCAAAAGCTGTTTCATACAAATCGTGGGGTAAGGTCGCGATCGCCGCCTCAAACAACACCCCCGAACCCTCCCGGCGCAAAATCCCACAGAGATTATCAAACATCCGACGCATCACATCTTCGGAATAACTCCGAAACAAGCGCATCCGTAACAGCGTAATATTAAGCAGCCGCACCTCATCATCCGCTAAATACCCGTCCGCTGCGACCACCAACAACATAATGGCGGCAAACCCTTCCGCCGGGCCAAGGCTTAATTGACTTTTCTGCAAGCTGTCATTTTTGCGAAACGCATCAAAGAGACCCATTTGTGACTGCTCTCCAACATCTAAAATTGAATCTATCCTGGCCGATAGTTTGGCAAAATGGTCAAAATATTAAGTTCTTTAAACCGCTGCCATTCGCGCTTCAATGGCATCAATCCGCGTCGGTAAACCCGCCGTCAGCACCGTTGCCCCCGTATCCGTAACCCACACTTCATCCTCAATGCGGATGCCACGCACGTCTGCAAATTCCGCCAAGCGATCCCAGTTGATCAGGGCCTTTTGTTGGGCGGTGGCAGCGTTGAGGAGGGCGGGGATTTGGTAGAAACCGGGTTCAATGGTGACGACCATGCCCGCTTGGAGGGGGCGATCGAGACGAAGATACCGCCAACTGGGGCGATCGCACCGTGTTCGGCCCGACCCGTAGCCCGCCCAATCGCCAAACTCTTCGAGATCATGAACATCCAACCCCACCAAATGCCCCACCCCATGGGGAAAAAACAACGCCGTCACATCCAACGTGTCCACCTTTTCCCCCGTACCCTGCAAAACACCAAGATCCAACAAGCCCGCCGTCATCGTGTCGAGGGCCAGGCGGTGAATGTCGCTAAACTCCACCCCCGGAGCGATCGCATCAATACAGGCATCATGGGCAGCGAGGACAATCTCATAGATCGCCCGTTGACGCTCGGAAAAGCGGCCCGTTACGGGGAGGGTGCGGGTGATGTCAGCGGCCCAGCCTTGGGGAGTTTCTGCGCCGAGGTCGATCAGCAGCAGATCGCCGGGGTTGAGGGGGTGGGGGGATGTGTCGGCGTGGAGAATTTCGCCGTGGGTGGTGACGATGCTGGGGTAGGGGGTGGCCATCCCGGCGGCGGTGACGATCGCTTCCATCGCGCCGCGCACTTCGGCTTCTTTTTCCGCGTAGGGGATTGTTTGCAGGCCGATCAGGTGGGCTTCCATGGCGATTTGGGCGGCTTGTTGGAGTTCTGCGATCGCCCATTCGTCATGACAGAGGCGCAGAGTAATAATCGCTTGGGCCAGGGCGCGATCGCAATCCGGGCAGTCCGGCAGGGGTAAAATTGGCCGCCCCAAACAGGCCCCTTGTTTTTGGCGCGTTGCCGGATCGAGGGCCGCCACCGTTGCCCCGTGGGGAAAGCGTTCCGGCAGTTGAGAAAGGGGAAAATGCGCCGCCGCGCCGATCTGTGCCGCCAACACCGCCCGGCTGGGGAGTTCGCCGAGCCACAGGGCCGCACTGGCTGGCGGTTCATCATAAAACAGTTCTAAATCTCCTTCAATCAGACCAATCACCGCCCCCTCAATGGCTTGACCGGCAAAGTAGAGAAACGAACTGCTGGCCCGAAACGGATACCGATTGGCCGCAAAATTTCGCATCGGGGCTTCCCCGGCCCACAGCAAGACAGGATCGCTTAATTGAGTCGCTAGGTCACGGCGACGTTCGTGCAAAATACTGGGGTAGTCCATCGTTCTATTGCTGCTGATATCATCCAAAACCCGCAGAGTTCGGGCATTATGCCGTGGAAGTCTCCCGGAGGTGATCCCCATGACGGCCCTTCCTGATCGCCGAAGGGGCGATCGCTTTTCTGCTATACCTTAAGCTAAGGCAAATCCGTTGAGGCTGTCGGCCATGGAATCATTAATTTATCTCTTTGTCCCGATGGTGCTCGGCACAGCATTCACGCTGATGAACTCGATCAAGATCATCAACGAAGGCAACGAAGCCCTCGTTGAACGTTTTGGTCAGTACAGCCGCAAGTTGAATCCCGGCTTAAACATTGTCTTACCGGTTCTAGAAACCATTGTTGTCGAAGAAACCACCCGCGAAAAAGTTCTGGGGATTGAACCCCAATATGCGATCACCAAAGATAACGTCTCGCTGAAAGTGGACGCGGTGGTGTATTGGCAAATCATTGACCTCGAACGGACGTTTTATGTGGTGGAGGATATTAAAAAGGCCATTGAGAACTTGGTGTTAACCACCTTGCGATCGGCGATCGGTCGCCTCAAACTGGAAGAAACCTATTCATCCCGCGACAAAATCAATCAATCTCTCCTTGAACAATTGGACGAGGCGACGGCTAATTGGGGGGTGAAGGTAACCCGGATTGAGGTGCGGGAAATTTCCCCGGCGAAAAATGTGATGGATTCCCTGGAGTTAGAGCGGGCGGCGGAAAGTAAAAAACGCGCCGAAATTGCGGAAACGGAAGGGATTGTACAATCCATTGAATTGTTATCAGCGGTGTTGAAAACGAAACCCGATGCGAAACGAGTTTTGGAATTTTTGGTGGCGCAACGGTATGTAGAAGCGAATGAAAAGCTGGGCAGTAGTCCGAATTCAAAAGTGCTGTTTATGGACCCGAAAGCGTTGAATGAGGCGATGCATGGTTTGATGGGGCAAAATCGCTATGCCAATCCGTCAGAGTTTCACGATGTCACCGCTGAATCTCCCGCAGTGGCTCCTGCCAATCCGCCGCAGCCGCAGCCGGAGAATGGATCGACGGCTCCGAACACCCCAACCCATGAGGCTTGATCGGGGGGGGGATTTGGAGCGATCGCTTCCCCCCAATTAAAATTCTGCGATAGGGTAGACATAATTGTTGCTTAGCCTTGCGCCTCTGGTGGCCGGATTTGACACCCCGATCGGGTCTGTGGCTCTTGTCGTATTTATTCCGGTGTGAATTGGGCGTGAAAACCCGGCCAGGAGAGGCAAAGACATCTTTATTTATGACTTCATCCAACGGTCAAACCTCTGCCTCTTTTTGGCAGCTTTGGACGATGAGTTTTGGCTTTGTGGGGGTTCAATTTGGCTGGACACTCCAGATGGCCAATACCAGTGCCATTTATGAATATTTGGGCGCGAACCCCGAAGACATTCCGATTTTGTGGCTCGCGGCTCCGATCAGCGGTTTAATTGCTCAGCCGATTATTGGGTATTGCAGCGATCGCACCTGGACAAAATTCGGTCGCCGTCACCCCTATATCCTGGCCGGCGCTCTGCTCAGTTCCATCGCCTTGATTCTCATGCCCAATGCCTCAAGCCTCTGGATGGCCGCCGGAACCCTTTGGATTCTCGACACCTCGATCAACCTCACCACAGAACCCTTTCGCGCCTTTGTCGCCGACAATCTCGACAATGAGCAAGATCTCACCCGTGGGTTTACGATGCAGTCCTTTTTCATTGGCTGTGGTGCGGTTCTGGCCTCCCTCTGTCCCT
Organism: Spirulina major PCC 6313; assembly: GCF_001890765.1. Classification (NCBI taxonomy): domain Bacteria; kingdom Bacillati; phylum Cyanobacteriota; class Cyanophyceae; order Spirulinales; family Spirulinaceae; genus Spirulina; species Spirulina major. The sequence goes on from NZ_KV878783.1 coordinate 837,624, forward strand.
GGGTTCTGAGTCATCTGCTCGATGACACGACTGGGACGGGCACTGTGCCGCCATCGGTGACGTTTTCCTACTACATTGGGGCGGCAGTGTTTTTCTCGGCGGTGCTGTTCACAGTGCTGAACACGAAAGAACATCCCCCCCGCCCCCGACCCAAGGCCGAAGAGCAGACCCCCATGGTGGAGGAAATCGGCATCACCATTCGCGAGATTCCCGCAACGATGCGCGAGTTAGCCGTGGTGCAGTTTTTCACTTGGTTGGGGATGTTTTGCATCTTTTTATATTTACCGCCGGCGATCGCTCACCAAGTCTTCGGAGCCACCAGCGAACAATCCCCCCTCTACACCAAAGGCATCGAATGGGGCGGCATCTGCATCGGGATCTATAACTTTTCCTGCTTCCTCACCTCCCTCGTCCTCCCCCGCCTCGCCCAATTCACCAGCCGCAAATTCACCTACGGATTTTGTCTCTTCTGCGGCGGCAGCAGCCTCATTTCCCTCTATTGGGTGCGCGATCCCTACCTCATTTTTCTGCCTATGCTCACTTTCGGCATTGCCTGGGCGGGCGTGCTTTCCATGCCCTATTCGATCCTGGGCGACTCCCTGCCACCCCGCAAAATGGGAATTTATATGGGACTGTTCAACGCTTGCATCGTCATTCCCCAAATCATCGCGGCGTTGGGCTTGGGTTGGGTCATGGAGACTTTTTTACACCAAGAACATCTGTTAGTGGTTGTCCTGGGTGGGTTTTCCTTCCTGATTGCCTCGGTTTGTGTGGTGGGTGTGCATGATCCCGCCAGTGCCGAACTACCCGAATCCGAGGCAGAACTCAGTTAAGCTCAAGGCGCGATCGCCAATGGGTGGACGCTCTTGGGGAGTGGCTCCGTCCGTCTCTAAATCCACGCATCGGGATCAGTGTCTTTGACCACTTCGCCCTTCACGACAATGACATCGGGTTCCGGGGCTGGTTCCTTGGGGTCTGAATCATCCTCGGCGATCGCTCCCTCATCAACCTCATCCTTGACCTGAAACGGTTCACTGTCAGGCTCGTCAATCAACCCTAATCCCTCAAGATCTTTCACTACATCGGGTTCAGGAACTTGACTGAGATCTTCATGGAGTAGGGCGGGTTCTGTGACGATCAGATCCTCTCGCCGTGTGGGTTCTGTCGCGGTGGGTTCAGGGGGCGCATCGACAGGATCGGCTAATTCTTGTGATGCTGGCGGGTCGGGTTCTGTCGCGGCGGGTTCAGGGGGCGCATCGACAGGATCGGCGGATTCTTGTGATGCTGGTGGGTCGGATGCTACGGGTTCGGATTCTTGTGATGCTGGTGGGTCGGATTCTGTCGCGGCGGGTTCGGATTCTTGTGATGCTGGCGGGTCGGATTCTGTCGGGGTTGACGGGTCGGACGGGGTCGGTGCTGCTGCCTCTGGGGTGTTTTCTGGTTCAGATTTTGAAGCGTCTGAGGAGGCGGGATCAGGGGCAGGGGCGAGACGCTCGGAGGAACCGGGGCGGAAGCGATCGACAAGTTGGCCGAGGCCAAACCCGTTTTTGGCTTTGGCGATGGTGGCATCGCTGATGGGGGTTTGTTCCAGGACGGGGGTTTTGGCGCGGCGGAGGCTGAGGGTTTGCCAGGTAAGCCATCCTAAGAGCGCGACGCTAGCGGTTTGGCCCAGTAACACGCCGCCGGTAATGCGCCCGGCACAAATCCACAACACCAAGGCATAGAACCAACCGACCCCGCACCAGAAAAAATCTCGTTGGCGGTGAATTTCGGGAAAGAAGAAGGCGGCGAGGTAAAAAAGAGAGCTACCGAGGGCAACGGCGATCGCTAAAAAATGAGCCAGCATAGCGAAAAGGGGGTAAACAAGGGACGGTATCAAGGAACACCACTACTAACAACGATACGCTACCAGGTTAAAATCGCTCAACTGTGCCATCATCTCGCAGATAAACCGCGCTCATCCCCGCCACCCGACCCCCGGCAATGATATTAACGCGCAGATGTTGGGGGGTGTTTTGGCTGAGGGTGGCGAGGAGGGTGGCTCCGGTGCGATGCCAAAAGGTGAGGGAAAAATTCCGAATCGTCGTGCCCACATACAGGGGACTCAATTCACCGGGGGCGAGGGCGATCGCTTCCCCGCCAAAGGGTTCAATATAGACTGTTAGCGGCGTGCGATTTTGCACCTCAATCTGAATCCGTTGACCCACGGCCACCCGTACCGGCGGCGGCGGACAACTTTGCCCCGCATTACACGACCCCGCCAGCGCATCCGGAGGGGAGATCATCCCCAGGGCGAGGCCAAGGCTGAGATAAAGCATGAGGTGCGATCGCCCCATCACTCCCTCCAGGTTTGGGTCACCGTAGACAACCAACTTTGCTTACGCTCTGTGTCTTGCTCTCCATTCCTCCCCTCCTCAACCTGGGTGTCATGGTCATCAGCACCCATCTCCACCGTCGTTGGCTCAGTATCATAGTCATGATTATAGTCATGACTCGCAAACAAATGATCATATTCATCCGCCGCCTCTAGAGCCGTCTCTCGGTCATCCTCATCATCAATACGAGTATCCTGATCATCGTCAATGAGATCCGCCGCCGTATCCGCTTGATGGATACGAGACGACTGCGAGAGATGGGGCTTGAAGCGACCCTCAGCGATCGTGCTTTGATCTTGATTAATCACAGTCTGCTGATCTGTGTCGAAGTCCTCCACCCCAGTCTCAGTCATCTCATCCTCTACGGTCACCGTTGGCTCCTGAACCATCGGCACATCCGGCTGCGGTAACTTCAACGGAATACTACTCACACCATTCACAATTAATCCCAAAATATTGAGATCTGTTTGGCGCACCGTTTCCTGAGCCGAAGCCGCATCTGCTTTATTCAACACCCCCGGCCGAAGCACCAACAACACCCCATCCGTGAGCTTACTCAACGACAGCATTTCCGGGGCCACCAGCAAGGCCGGTGAATCCACAATCACATAGTCATACACCTCAGACATCCGCCGCACCAGCATTTCCATCCGTTCACTATCCAACAGCGCCACCAGCCCCGGTGTCACAATTCCCGCACTCATGATGTCGAGGTTGGGCGTAATGGATTGGATCGCCTGCTCAGAAATAATCTGCTCTTGGAGGACATTGCCCAGCCCCCAGACATTGGTGAGCCGCCAGATTTCATGTTGTTGCGGTGCGGCTAAATCCGCTTCGAGTAGCAGTACCCGATGGGACAACATCGAAAGGGAAATTGCCAAATTTGCCGCCGTGACCGATTTACCTTCCCCTGGAATTGAACTGGTGACGGCTAAAATGCGAGCTTTTTGCTCACGGTTAATGAGTTTAAGATTGGTTTGCAAACGACGGTAGGCAACCGTCACAGCATAGAGGGGGCTGTCCGTTGACGGAATACTGCCTAAAAGGGGGAGATTGTAATTGATATCTTGATAATCGCCCTCCTCGGCAACGGGCCAATCTTGGGGATACCAAGCGGGAATTGTGCCAATGACCGGAAATTGATTGAAAAAGCGGCGGGCTTCGTATTCGGTGCGGAGGGAGCGATCGAGCAGTTCTAACAAAATCGAAATCGATAGGCCCAGGAACCCCCCAAGAATGCCCCCTGCGATCAACTCCAGAGAAATGAGGCTAGCCGAATTGGACGGCATCACAGGTACTTCAGCACTGGAAATAACCCGGACGTTGCCGACTTCTTGGTTTTCACGCACTTGGGCTTCTTGCAAGCCTGCCAAGAGGGTTTCGTAGGTGGTGCGTGCGGCTTGGTGTTTGCGTTCGAGTTCCCGCTGTTGTTGTTCGAGGCGGGGGAGTTCTTCGGCGCGACGGCGGTAGCTGGTGAGGCTGGTGTTAATGGTGTCGAGGGCCCGTTGTGCGGCGATGCTAGCGAGGGAATTATCAACAATACTGGCCCGCAGGGTTTGCTCCTGAGTTCCGGCTTCGATCCAGTCGTAATTACTGAGGGTTTGATTGGTCACGACTTGAACCCGTTCAGCGAGGAGTTCTTCTAGGCGTTGTTGGCGGTCTTTCAAATTCAAAATGACGGGACTTTGATCCGTGAAGCGGGCCCGTTGGGTTTCGATTTCTTGCTCAAGTTGTTGAAGGGCGCGATAGGCTTCCTGGACTCCCGCCGATTGACTGACGGCGTTGGCGGTGATCGCTTGATCGGGGGTTAACCCCAATTCTCGATTGAGAAAATCCAAACGGACATTGGCGGAGGCGAGTTCCTGTTCCCGCGCAATGACTTGACCTTCTAGAGTTGAAATGGTTTGTGAAATGACGATCGCTTCTTGGTCAATAGAGGTGATATTGTTCGCTTCTTTGAAACGTCGGAGGGCAAACTCAACTTCCTGGAGATCGGCTTCTACTTTGGGGAGTTGTTCCCCGATGAATTCGCGGGTGGCTTTGGCTTGCTGACGGTTGGTGTTGATGTTGTTTTCAATGTAGACCTCGATCAGCGCATTAACGACTTCGGCCGTATCTGCCGGACGCTCTGATTCAAATACCAGCTTGATTACGTCGGTTTGGGGTAGCATTTCGACGGCAAGTCTTTGCCCGATCGCACCGGCGGTGAGGGGCTGGCCGGTGGCATCGGTAATGTTGACTTTTTCGGCCACCTTTTCGAGAATCGGGCGTGATTGAATGACGAGCATTTCGGTGGCGAGGGGATTGCTCAGGGCGCTGGTGGGGTTGATTAAGCCACCTTCGTCACTGAGGCCCACGAAGGAAATAGACTGTTGTGGTACGAGTTGAAGGGTTCCCCCCGAACGATAGATGGGGGTGTTGAAGAGGGGCGGAATTCCGCCTAAGGCTCCTCCTAAGATACCGCCAACGAAGATGATGGGCCAGCGTCGTTTGACGATGAGCCACAGTTGCCGAATGTTAACTTCAATATCGAACTGTTCACGAGTTCGCATAGGCAAGGGGCAGTTAAGTTCAGAATAGATGGACGTTATGGAAACATTCCCTATTGTCTAAGGATAGTGCAGATGACTAGGGAGCGGCAGTGGTAATTATGGCTGGAATAACGGACTGATCGGTTTGTAGTCGGATAACTTGGGGGGTTTGTTCCGGTGGCGGTGGAGGGGGGGCGATCGCACTCCCTGCGCCATTACGTTACATCGGCAACAGACGCTGAGAAAAAATCTATCTTAGGGTTAATCCCAAACTCAGATGCTCAAAACCTTACGAGTTTAAGCGTCTGGGTTCTTTGATGATGTTAGCCATAAAAACACCAAGCCTATGGACACCCCAAGCTCTAATTACGAAGCGAGTGAAGACTATCCCCTCAGTCCCGTTCCAGCCCATGCCCGTAAATCCATGGTCTCCCTCGCTCCTCTTCTCATCGGTTTTACACTCTACTCCGGAACATTGTTCGCCGGGGGCATTGTGGGGCCCTCCTTTGCTTTTTTTCCGGACTTAATTTTGGTTATCCTCGTCGGCAATCTCATTTTGGGGTTGTACGCGGCGGCTCTGGGCTATATTGCCGGGCAAACGGGTTTGAATACGGTGCTGCTGGCCCGGTTTAGTTTTGGGGCGGTGGGATCACGATGGGTGGATTTTATTCTGGGCTTTACCCAAATTGGCTGGTATGCCTGGGGGTCTGGGTTGATTGCTGATTTGCTCAATACGGTGGTGGGGTTCCCCACCTCCCTGAACTGGTTGTTAATCATTGGCGTTACCTACGGCTTTTGTGTGACGGCATATATTGGCTATCAGGCGCTGGATTGGCTGAGTCGGATTGCCGTGCCGGCCATGGTGATTTTGATGCTGTGGAGTTTAACGGTGGCGACGGGTGACGCGGGGGGCTGGAGTGGCTTAACGGCGATGACCCCCAGTGAACCGTTGCCCTTGACGGTGGCGATTACGATTATCGTCGGCACGTTTGTTTCTGGCGGAACGCAAGCGACGAACTGGAGCCGCTTTGCAACATCGGGGCGGACGGCGGCGATCGCCACCCTCATTGCCTTCTTTCTCGGCAACGGCTTTCTGATTTTCAGCGGGGCTTACAGTGCCCTGGTCTACGACAATTCCGACATTGTCCAAGTCATGGTGCAGCAAGGATTGTTGGTGTGGGGGTTAATCCTTTTCTTCTTGAACATGTGGACAACCCAAGACAACACAATCTACGCCTTCTCAGTGGCCGGCGCTCACGCCTTCCGTACCCCCAAACGTCACCTTGTCGTCCTCACCGGGGCCACCATTGCCCTCGCCCTCACCTTTGGCGGCATTTACGCCAGCGAACAGTTTGTTAACTTTTTGGTGTTGCTGGGTACGTTTATCCCCCCCATTGGTGGGGTGATCATGGCGGATTTTTGGCTCTATCGGCGCGGTGTACTGCCGGCCTTGAGTATCCCTCAACCGGCGATGAACTGGGTTGGGATTGGGTCCTATGTCGTGGCAGCGGCGATCGCCTATTTCGCCCCCGGCATTACCCCCCTCAACGGCATTATCGCTGCCTTTGCACTGTATACCGTATCCAGCCGATTTTTTCAGCCATAATCGAAGCAGGAGAGTCACGGTCTGCCTCCTCCCCCCAGCCTCGTAAGTTTGGTAGACTATGCACGCGATCCGCTTCTCGGTTGCTGTCATTGTCTAGCGAGTTGGGTAGGCTAGTTCATCGTCACAGCGATTTTCGTTGATCGCTTCTTTTTCTGGCTAACTATTCATGACCTTAACCTCCTTTGATCCGTCTCATTTTCTGATTATGGTGGTGGATGACACACCACCTAATCTCAAGGTCATGGGTAGTATTTTAGAAAGCGTTGGGTACAAAACCACCTTTGCCATCAGTGGACAGCAAGTCCTCGATCGCCTCGCCACCCTCAAACCCGATCTCATCCTTTTAGATTGGATGATGCCTGAAATGGATGGCCTCGAAGTCTGCCAAAAACTACAACGCCATCCGGACTATTCCCACATTCCGATTATCTTCCTCACCGCTCGCCAAGATCGTGAATCCTGCGTCCAAGCCTTTAACAGCGGTGCGGTAGACTACATCACCAAACCCTTTAACCGCTCGGAACTCTTAGCACGGGTGCGCACTCATCTCCGCCTCAAAGATCTCAGCGATCGCCTCCAAAAATCCCTCACCGAAGTTGAAATCCTCGCCCGCACCGACTCCCTCACCGGCATTCTCAATCGTCGTTCCCTCTTTGAATTCGCCGCCGCCGAATTTCAACGCGCCCATCGCTATGATGTGATCTTTTCGGTAATCATCTTCGATGTCGATCACTTCAAAACCGTGAACGATCGCTACGGCCATCTCATCGGAGATGTTGTCCTCAAAGTCATCGCCGCCAAAGTCCAAAGCCAACTCCGCTCCTTAGACGGCTTTGGGCGTTACGGTGGCGAAGAATTCGTCATTGTTTTACCCGAAAGTAACCTCACCGCCGCCGCCACCCTCGGCAATCGCCTCTGTACAAGTCTCAGCACCCTCAAACTCCCGGATCTCGACCCCGCCCCGCAAATCACCGCCAGTTTTGGGGTCGCCACCTACACCGCCACAGACCACAGCATTGATGATCTCTTCAGCCGTGCCGATCAAGCCCTCTACTATGCCAAACAAGCGGGACGGAACTGCTGCTACGCCAACATCACTCACCCCACCAGCCACCATCTCAACTGCACCCAACTCGCCCAAGATTGCCACTAGGGTCACGACACCCCTTAAGCCGTAGCTCACGGCGGATTGCCAAATTGCAGTCAAAGCCTATCGTTTAGCCACCTAACCCACCCCACAATCAAGCCTGATTTTAGCTATGCCATGTCACTGCTACCGTGACCCAGCTAAGATAGTGAGATAGAGTGAAATCATTGAATGAGACCATGGGACGAGGAAGACGAAATAAGATATTTCTCAGCCAAGAGCAGAGAGAACGGCTAGAAAAGATCAGCCGCAATGGACAGGCTCCGACCAAGAAAATCCTTCACGCCCAGATCTTGCTAATGAGTGATGAAGGAGAAGGAGCAACGAGAAAATGGACAGATGTGGAAATCAGTGAAGCGTTAAATCTGCACGTCAACACAGTAGGTCGCATCCGGAAACAATTTCTAGAACAAGGAGAAGCGTCAGCCTTAGAACGAAAGGCAAGAAGCAAGCCCCCCGTAGACCCGATCGTAGATGGAGAGACAGAAGTGCAAATCATCGCCCTGTATGCTTCAGACCCACCAGACGGGAGAGCGCATTGGAGTGTGAGGTTATTAACCCAAGAACTCAAACGGCGCACAATCGTGACTAAAATTTCGAGAGAAACAGTCAGACGAACGCTTCAAAAAACAAATTGTGTCTCTAGTGGACAGTCAAATGTTTATTGACGGGTAGCCAAAGTCTACAATTCTTGCCTGTGGGCTTTTTCAGAAATAATTTACCCGTTATTATCTTTTTGGCTTAGCACGAGGAAGCGTTGGTTGGCGGCGTTGATCCTGAACCTACCAGGGGCTGCCGACTAAGGTGAAGCCACTCCAATAGAAAGGATGGGTTAAATCGAGGTCGTATTGGGCGAGGCCGGGCGGGAGGTCAAGATTGGCGATCGCACCGTCGCGGATGGTCGTTTGACCCCGGAGCAAATTGAGTTGGGCTTGGCGGAGGGCTTCGGCTTTAATTAGCGGCGTGGGGGCATTGAGTTGAGCATAGAATTGATCCATCAGTCCCAACGTGCCCAGATCCGACACTTGCCACAGACTCGCCAGGGCAGACTTGACCCCCGCCTGCACCGCCAACCCCGCAAACCCCAGTTCCACGGTTGGATCATCAAACGCAGTGTCACAGGCACTAAGCACCAGCAATTCTACCGGCGGCGCATTGTTCCAGCCCAGGGTTCGCAGGTCAGAAATGAGTAATCGTTCATCCCAGAGTTGGATATAGGCTTGATCTAGCTGATCGGGTTGAAAGGCGGCATGGGTGGCGAGGTGGATGACGTTAAAGGTGCGATCGCGGCTATAGGTGCGTAAATTTTCCAGGGTAAAGTCTTGGTTGAGAAAGGCTCGGCTAGTGGGGTTTTGGGTGATGCTTTGGAGTTCGAGGGGGACGCTGGGCAGGTCTTGCAACCGGTCAAACTCCGATGCACCCATGGCGAGGACGGTGGGATTTTGCACCGAGCGATAGGTGCGATCGGTGAGGCTGAGGCTGGGGACTTGGCCGAGGCTGTATTTTTCAACGAGGAACCGCTCACCATCGTAGAGCGCCGCGAGGGGAATTGTCCGCAGGGCTTCGCTCATGGAAAACACCAGGGTATCAACATCAAGGTCGGCTAGATACGGCTCCAGGGGGCGAATTAACCAATCGTAAAGCTGGCTGGCTGAGGTTTGATACCCATTTCCTAACCCCTGAATCCGACGGCGGAAGGTGGTGACGGTGCGGTTGAGGGTGGCGCGATCGGCTTCGGGAATGATCTGACGGATGACTTTGCTATCGGGGGTGATTAAGATCAGTTCTATGGCATCGGGTAAGCTCAACGCATAGATGAAGCCGTAGGATGTGCCGGTTTGTTCCCGAATGTAGGTGAAGAGTTCGGCGAGGTCGGGGGTGTTGGTTTGGTTAGGTGTGCCTTGATTGTTCAAGAGTTGGGCAAAAACATCGGTGCGATCGCCCTCCTCGGCATCACTGCTACTGGTTTGAGGGGTCTGAGCGCCGGCGAGTTGTTGAAAGGCGGCGGTATAGTCCTGACTCATGAGCCGATCAATTTGGGACAGGGTTGCGATGATTTTGGGATCACCCAGGGAGTTAACAGTATTGGTGCGGATTTGAATCGCGGGAGAATGGGCCCTCGGTTGCTCCACGTAGCGATCGGATGGGTTAAGGTCGTCCATCCCCCCCACAAAATCCTCGTCATTGTCGCAAATCACGGGACATTGGCGGCGAATTCGCAAATCCCCGAAGTCCAAATTCTGTTCGTAAATGCCCGTTTCCAGGGTGGTTAAGCCTGTGGTGATCCACCCGGATGTGCCGCTGCGATTACTGCGCACCGCTTCGCCGACGCGGAAGGGATTTAATCCCCCATGGAGAATATTGACCTGCCCACTGTTCCACGCTCCGGCAGCGGTTCGCCCGGCGGTGGAAATGCTGACCTCCACGGGAAAATCATTAATTTCACTGAACAGACTACGGGCGATCGCGCCATCGATTTGCATAAACCCCAAGGTATTGAGGGTGACATCTCCCCCACGTCCCACGCGGGCTTCGGTATTGATTGCGCCGGTCTGAATCGTTTGAGCGGCCCGCAGGCTCACCGCGCCGGCATTGCCGCTGGTGGTGGCGGTGGTGGCGATCGCGCCGGTGGCGATGCGGCGGCCAGCGGTGAGGGTAATTGCCCCGCCGCCGGTGGCGCTGCTCGTATCTAGGGAGCCGGTGGTAATCCGATTGGCTGCGGTGAGGGCGATCGCACCCATTGCTCCGTCTGGAGTTGCCACGGTTTTTAAATCCCCCGTGCGAATTTGATCCCCCGCCGTCAAGGTCACATTGCCTGCTGTTAAGGTTAAGCCGGTGATGTCGATCGTGGTGGCGGCGGTTAAGGTCAGGGCCTCGTTAGTCTGCACATCCCCCGTTAACAAAATCCGCCCCGTTCCCCCCAAAGACACCCGATTGCGCCCATAGAGGTCAAGGTCTAAATTGCCATCATGATTGGCGATCGTCACTGTGCCGGAATCACTATAAATCCCGCCCCCCGATCCCGTGGCTTGATTATTGCGGAGCCGCACCTGATCGAGGGTTAACGCCCCCGTCCCGGTATGGTTAATCCCCGCCCCATTGCCCGCCACCCGGCCATTTTGAATCCGGATATTTTGGAGCGTTGCGGTATCGGCGGCAATATTAAATACACGGGTGCGATTCTGACCGCTCACCGTCGCCCCATTGCCGTCAATCGTCAGGTTATCCGTGGCCCAAGCGATTTCACTGTTTAACTGCACTGAACGAGAGGCATCGGCAAAAGTGACCGTATCCCCAGCGGCAGCGGCGGCGATTTGCGATCGCAACGTTCCCACCCCCGCATCGTCATAGTTCGTCACGGTCAGGGTGGCTAATTTCCCCGACCATTGCTCTAGGGTGGTCACCGGAAAGGGATTGTGCGCCTCAATGGCCCCCGTGCTGCGTTCTAATCCCCAATCCGCGCCATAGTTGGCGCTGCCGGTAGCATTGAGCGATGCGGCTACATCTGCTCCCGTGAAATCGGCCAAACTGGTCATCAGCGCATCCCCCGTCGCCCCCAAGGCCGTAAAACAGCTATACAACAGCAGATCTGCCCCCGCCGTCAGAGAATCCGACCAGGTTTGCAACTGGGTTTGATAGTCCTGCACCGTCTCGCTCGTAATCCACTGATTCCCAAACCAAAAATTCCCCGCATTCCCCTCCGCCACGATCGCCACCGATGCCAAGGGGCCCACGGCATCACTCAATTCGGCTAACTGTGTCGTTGCGATCGCCAGCCCGTCTTTATCCCGTTTCACCATCTGCGTCACCGTCCCCGCCGCCCCTCCAAACAGCAGCGCCTCCGCCTGATCCGCCCGCTGATCAATAAACACCGCCTGATTCGGATTCAGCCCCCCCTCGCTGAACCGCGCCACCCGCACATCACCCCCGACCATTGCCGGAGTCGTCACCGTCACCCGATCCGCCGCCCACAGATCCACCCGATCCCCCGTCACCTCCCCTTCTAAATGCACCGAACCCGTCACCACCGCCGCCTCAGTGGTCACCGCGCCCCCCGTCAACAACGCCGGTAAATCCGTCGGTGCAATCCCCGCTGCGATCGCCTCCAGCGGCACTTCCACACTCAACAGCGATCCCTTCGGAGTCACCTTCACCCACCGTTCCCCCGGAACCGCCGCCAACGTCACGCCATCACCCTGAATCGTCCCCGTATTGATAATCGTGCCACCGAGGAGATGCACCCCCCGCCCGGCGGTCAACGTCCCCGCATTAATAATGGCCCCCGGCGTTTCACTCAAAAACGCAAACTGATGCGGCTCCCCCACCAACGTTGCGTAGTCATTCGCCCCCGACGCATCCCACCAGCCCCCCTCAAAACCAATGCGATCGGCCGTCGTCGCCCAGAAATCCCCCCCCACATCCAGCCGCGCCCCCGTCCCAAACACAATCCCCGCCGGATTGATCAGGTATAGGTTAGAGTCCGCGCCACTCACCTGCAACAGCCCATGAATCACCGACGGATCGCCCCCCGTCACCCGCCCCAGAATATTCGTCACCGTCGAATTACTCAAAAAACTGGCGATTTCACCCGAATTTAACCCCAATTTCGCAAAACTATGGAACAGATTCGCCCCTGCTTGAGTTCCCCCCTCAATGGTGTAGGTTATGCCGTTGTAGTCAATCACTGTGCCCGTGCCATCGGCGGCGGGGATGATGGATTGGGCCACTGCCGGCATTGCACCGAAAAGGCTACCCACAGTGAGAAATAGAGGCAGAGCAAGGGGTTTAGACATGGTTTAAAAATGGGATGGACGATGAAACAGCAGGGATGAGGGGGGATGGACGGGAACGGCGGTCAACTCAATGCAGAATGAGGGAGGGCAAATGTTCGCATTTTTTGTCCTGATTTACCCACTGTAGCCGATCAACAGAGGTTTTCAACCCTCACGCTAGGTGCAAAGATACGGCTGATTTGACCGATCATTTCAAGACAAAAGAGGCGATTTTTTGACAGGTCAAAAAAATTTACAGATCTCAATCTCACATTTTTTGACAGTATTGATCCGCTCAGAACTTAGCATGATAGCCTTCTCAAATGGGTAAACTATTCCAAAGACCTATTGAGTAATTATTCCTATGCTTGGCAGTACCGGAAGAGTTTCCGAGGGGATTCTAGATGTTCAGTGTTATCGGTGTAGAGCAAGGGGTTTTGTGATGGATTTTCAGACTGCGTTTGAGGTGCGATCGCTCCGCCTCAATCCGTACCATCAAGTCCATTAAGGGAGTCTATTCGTGGTTGCAACATTTCGTTAGAATCCACCGATCGCACGAGTCATTGAGGTTAGAATTAAACAGGATTAAATCGATTCAATCGACGGAATCAGGGCCCTGCCACGCACCCTCAACGAGTTCACAAAATCCCCCCATGAAGCTGATCAACATCAACGCTCAAGCTAAAACCTGGAAACTCAGAACAATGATGGCTTTGGGTTTGGGACTGGTCGCATTGATTAACATGATTGTCAGTGCGATCGCCTATTCAACTAACAGTAGCGTGATCAAAACCATTACCTCTGTTGGTCATACCCACGAGGTCAAGTCTAACATTCGCCTCCTCGAAAAAGTGTTAGTGGATGCAGAAACCGGTCAACGGGGCTTTATTTTCGCAGGCAGTGACAGCTTTCTAGAACCGTATGATCAAAGTCTTGAAGCTATTGATCGTGTCTTTCAAGATCTGTATCAGTTAACCAGTGATAACCCGCTACAAACTCAAAATTTAGATGATCTAAGACCTATCATTGATGAAAAAATAGCCGAACTCAATCAAACCATTCGTCTTAAAAAAAGTAGGCAAGAAGAACAACTGATGGCACTGGTGAAATCTGAGCTTGGTAAGCGATTGATGGATGAAATTCGATCTAGGCTTCATGAGATGTATGAGATTGAAGATGAATTGCTGCTAGTCCGACAAAGTGACGCTATGCAGGCAAGACGATGGATGCAATTTTCGCTCTTGTCTGGGACGATCAGCCTATTATTCTTAATCTTTTTCATCTATCGATTGATTGAAAATAACGTCATTCTACCCATCGAAGATGTTGCGCTAAGCTTAACATCCATGTCGTCTCAATTGGCGAGTACGATTGAAGAACAGGAAAATGTTACGAGTCAGCAGGCTGCTTCCATGAGCCAAACGACAGCAACCATTAGTGAACTGGCCGCCTCTTCTCAACATATGGCGAGTCAAGCGGAATCGAGTTCTGCCCAAGGAAAACAAGTGATTACGCTCACGGAAACGGGTCAGGATTCGATGCAATCTTCAATCCAGAAAGTCACGATCTTGCACGATAATTCTGAAAAAATCACCCACCATACACAACGTCTTGAATCCCAAACGGCTCAAATTGGTTTGATTTCTAATTTGGTGAGTGAGATTGCGATGCAAACGGAGTTGTTGGCGTTAAATGCCGCGATTGAGGCGGTGCGGGCGGGGGAGAATGGCAAGGGGTTTGGGGTTGTTGCGTCTGAAATTCGGAAGCTGGCGGATCAAAGTAAGCATTCAGCAACTCAAATCAATGGCTTGGTTCAAGAGATTAAACAGTCGATTACGGCAACGACGAAAGTTACCGCAGTCGGGACAGAAAAAATCAATCAATTAATGGAGGTGCTGCAATCCAATGCGGCGATTTTTGAAACGGTGGTGACTGCTGTGCATACGGTGGTGCTCAATTCTCAACAAATTGCCGCCAATGTGAAGCAGCAAGATATTGCCTTGCAACAAATTACGGAGGTGGTGACGAGTATTAACCAAGGGGCGGCCCAAACGGTGATTGGTATTGGTGAAACGCGCACGAGTACGGAACAGTTAAAGCACAATGCGCTGACGTTGTCGAATTTGGTTTGATGGGCTGCTTTGGGGGTGCGATCGCACGGCCTCCGCGTGTTTTTTCTGCTCAACGGATCGGCAGTCCTGTATCGTTGAACCATAGTCCTCTGCTGAAGCCAAAACCCTATGTCTGATCATTGCGATCGCCTCCTCATCGTTTGGCCCTGGATCACGACGATGGAGGGGTAGCCATGACCTGCGATCGCCCGTTGTCGTCTTGCCGCCAATCCACCCGGATTGATCTCAACGCCCTGATCCAAGCCCCCGATCCCTACGACTTTTTTACCTTTAAACCGCACCTCAAAAAACTGATCCTGTCCGGAGCCGCCGATGCCCAACATCTCAGCATTCTCTGGTACACGATCCCCAATGGCAGCGTCGGACAGCACTACCACACCCAAACCGAAGCCATCTACACGATCCACGGCTCCCAAACCGATACGAATGGGGTCTATCCCACCGGCTCCCTGGCCTTCAACCCCCCCGGCAGTGCCCACGCCATCACCCACAGCAGCGGTTTTTTTCTGTTGGCCTATGCCTCCCCGCCCAATTTTGACCCCATTGCTCCCGATCCCACCGCGTCCCCCATCCAGATCAACGCCCTCGCCCCAGACCTCGATACCCAATACCCCTTTACCCCTGTTCACGAGGCTGTTTCGGTCTACCCGATCCCCCTCGATCCGGCGGGGGGCATCCGTGCCGAGTTGGTGAACCTGACCGCTGCCGGACAATATATCTATCGGGGCAATTGTCTGCTGGTGCTGCAAGGGTGTTGTACCCTCGACGGTACACCTGCGGATCGCCATCACTTGGTTGTTACCCCTAGCCTCGACCCGCAATCCTACCGAGTGGGGGGGATGGGCGATCGCTGTCTGGTGTTGGGACTTGCGTTTGAGTTCTCGGCTTGAATGGTGCTACTGCTAATAGATAATGTGCCACTGTTGACCTAGCCTGCATTTGATCCTCTGAATCAGCAGCAGCGAGCTAGAAGCTCGCACTACAGAGGATTAAAGTTGACCTAGCCTGCATTTGATCCTCTGAATCAGCAGCAGCGAGCTAGAAGCTCGCACTACAGAGGATTAAAGCCAGAGCTAGACTCGCAACTTGGGTTATGGAGCAGCAGCAGGCTTGACTGTTATGGGGTGGGGGGTTGGCGGGTTCCGGTTTTGACATCGACGAAACGACTGCGAGCCGTGGTGCGGAGGTGTTCCACGTCTTCGCGGCGAGAGACGGAGAGGGGGACGGTGGATTCAATTTCGAGGATGAGGAGATCGGTGTCGAGGGCTTGTTTGAGGTAGAGGGCGCGGTAGAGGGCTGAGACGATCGCTTGTTCAATTTCGGCCCCACTGAAGCCGTGGGTGGCTTGGATCAGGCGGGGGAGATCGAAGGTTTCGAGGGGTTGATGGTGCGATCGCAGGTGAATCGTCAGGATCGCCGCCCGCTCCTGCTCGTCTGGTAGATCCACAAAAAAGATCTCATCAAATCGCCCCTTGCGCAGCAATTCCGGCGGCAGTTGGGTTAAATCATTGGCCGTCGCCACCACAAACACCTCTTGAGACTTTTCCTGTAACCAGGTGAGGAAGGCCCCAAACAGCCGCCGACTCAGGCCCCCATCACTGCCACCGCTGTCGGTGCTGCCCAAACTTTTTTCAATCTCATCAATCCACAACACCGTCGGCGCGATCGATTCGGCGAGGGTGACGGCGCGGCGAAAATTGCGATCGGATTCGCCGACATATTTATCGTAGAGCCGCCCCATGTCCAGCTTGATCAAGGGTAAACGCCATTCGCGGGCGATGGTTTTGGCGGCGAGGGACTTACCGCAGCCCTGTACCCCGACGATCAAGATGCCTTTGGGGGGTGGGAGTTTGAGGTCGCGGGCTTCGCTGGAAAAGCCGACGCGGGCGCGTTTGAGCCATTGTTTCAACCCGACGAAGCCGCCGAGGTTGGCTTGGTTTTCTGAGGCGGGGAAATATTCGAGCAGGCCGTCGGCTTGGATGACTTGGGC
The DNA here is from genome assembly GCF_001890765.1 of Spirulina major PCC 6313. Classification (NCBI taxonomy): domain Bacteria; kingdom Bacillati; phylum Cyanobacteriota; class Cyanophyceae; order Spirulinales; family Spirulinaceae; genus Spirulina; species Spirulina major. The sequence goes on from NZ_KV878783.1 coordinate 854,177, forward strand.
TTTGCGGTGGAGGATGCGGTTAATGTCCTCGGCGGTGAGTTTGCCGTCTTCGAGGGCGGCGTAGGCCACCACTTGGCGGGCTTGGATTAGGGTCATGCCGCTGAGGGCGCGGACGAGTTCTTTGAGTTCGTGGTCTTGGAGTTCGACTTTGACTTGTTGCTTGCGTTGGTTGAGCGATCGCACCACCTCGGACACCACTTTATACAGTTCATCCCGCCCCGGCAGTTTCAAATCATAAAACACCGTCTCATGGGCGATCGCTGTCGGTAATTCCAACGCTGTCCCCGTCAACACCAATGCGCCGCGATTTTTCCGCAACAATCGCGCCAAATTCCGAATCTGTCGCGCCACCTCATCATCTTTTAAATACCCCCCAAAATCCTTGAGCAGATACACCGCTTTCCGGTTCAATGTTTCGAGATGACAGAGCATATCCAGGGGTTTTTGGGTGTTTTCATACACCGTCATCGGATTGCCACTGTCCGGGGTGCATTCATTCAGTTGGGGCGCGAACTTACTGCCGGGGGACAGATACAAGCCCCGATTCACCGTCCATTCAAAGAGGGGAATATGGAGTTCTCGCGTCATTCCTTTGAGGACATTTTCTACCCGTTCTTCTTCCACGGTTTCCATGGCGATGATCGGATGGAAAGATTGGACGAGCAGTTTAAGATCGTAAATACTGGCGGCTAAATTCATGGTGTGGTTATGGGTATAGGACAAAAATCAGGCTTGGTCTAAAACCCTGATGATTTCGTAGGTTGGGGAGAACAATAGCAAAACCTAACTCCCTAAAAATCCATAGTCTGTAGTGCGGGCATCTTACCCGCTGGGATCAGACAAAATAGGGAGCAAGATGCTCCCACTCCATCAAAATCAAGATTTTGCCGTACATTTCAACGTTTGTCCTGTACTCATGGTGTGGTTATGGGTTTGCTAATTGGGATGGATCGCGGACTGCTCGCCGGGCGATCGCTCCCATCCACCACTGTTCATACCGAAAGGCCAGGGCTGCGATCGCGATCGCCCCACCCCCCAACAGGATCAACAGCATCGCCAAGGCCTTCACCCCCACCAGGGGCAACTGATCCGCCAGTTTGACCAGATCATGATCTAAAAGGCCGCCTTTGCCCGCGATATAATTCGCCAGAGCCGTCGCCGAAAACAGCAGTTTGCCGCCAAAATGCCACAGGTCAAACAGCGTAAACCAGCCCAACAGCGCCATGATCAACCGTTCCTGCGGCCGCAGACAAAAATATCGACCCAGGGCGAAATAAAGACAGAGGGCGATCGCTACCAGTTCGCCGCCGTGGCCCATGGCGGTAATCAGGATCTGATCGAGGGCGGTGATGCTGGCCAGGCCGTAGAGGAGCAGAATCCCGCCCCAGAGTCGCTGGGTGGGAATATTGTGGCGGTAGTGATAGCAGAGATAGCCGAAGCCGCTGAGGGCAAGGGGTGTAAACAACGGAATTCGGCCCACCGGGATGGTAATGCCGCCGCCATACTGAAAGTCAAAGCTGGGAATGGCGATATACCCAAAGAGTAACGAGGCGATCGCATGGCCCAATTCATGCACCATCACCGTCCAGGCTCCGAACAGGATGCGGGTCAGGGGAATCAGCGCCAACGTCAGCCCCAGGGCCAAGCCACCGAGGATACAGGTGCGCCCATCGGGGTCAAGGCGGCGCACTTGGGGCGATCGCGCCTGGTCCGCTAACCGCCCCCCTTCATAGTCCACCGTCCAAATCGGATCACGCTGGCCCCGCCGATAGCCTTCGACCCGCAGTAGGTCCATAAACGGCAGGTCAAGATGTTGGGCGGTTTTGGCTACCCTGGGTGCGAGGGTTGCTTGGTCGGGCATTTTATTCGCACTGAGGCGCACCGTGACGCGGCGATCGCTCACCACCGTCCGCACTATCACATTATCGCGGCGAAATTCATGGGCAAAGAGTCCGGAAATTGCCCCCGATTGGCCCTGTTGGGCCGCGTCGATCAGGGCGTTGGGGGCAGCGGTGGGGAAGGCTGGGGCTGGTTCGGGCGGGGTGGGGGGAACCGGGGCGGCGATGGGTTCGGGTTCCGGTTCCGGGGCGGCGGGGGGAATGTAGGTGAGGGGAATGGTTTGCTGCCAGGTGTCGGTACTTTCGCCCATACGTCGCCCCCGGAGAATCAGCGATCGCACCCCCACGGGCTGCAAAGACTGCATACCTTTGGTAATGAAGGGCGCGATCTCATCCTGCTTCGGCCCGTTCAGGGACTCCACAATTAAATCCAGCACCTCATCCCGACGCTGCCCCATCACCCAAATGCCATGGGACTCTAGTTTTTCTCCTAACAACGATGCGATCGCCTCTGAATCCCCAGAGCGGGCTAGCTTGAGTAATTTCGACACAGCATCACCAGAAAATGACAGCTTCTCCCATGCTAGGCCGAAACCCCAGCCCCATCTCCAAAGGTGACAGGATTTGATACAGTTTGCACCCATCCCCTTGGTCTTTGGCGCAGAGAGAGACAACGGTAACCCCAAGATTTCAGGTGACTGTATTCAACGAGACTGACATAACAGAGGGTATCACCGATGCGGGTCTGGGGGTGTTCAGGGGCGCGATCGCGCTGCGAGACCATAGGCTTAAGGTGTGCCACATCATCCTCTCACTATGGTTCCTCTCCAGGCGGCGGAGCCGCTCAAGGCACATGTCACAGCAGAGCCATGACACGAGGGGAGCGATGTCTCACTATCACCGTGGGAGTAGGGATGGTGTTTCAATGTGACATAGGTCGCCAATCCCCTGATGGAATGAATGCTGCCCAATAGTAGGGGTGGGCATTGTTGGCACTTTGCGCCATGGCTAGCTGCACCTGTCGCAGGGCATCACTGCGACCGGCTCCCTGTTGCAAGCGTTGATAATAATCCACCATTAAATCTTTGGTTTCCTCATCCGCCACTTTCCAGAGGCTAATCACTTGGCTTTCGGAGCCGGCAATGGTCAGGGCACGCCGCAACCCATAGACTCCTTCGCCATTGGCCACTTCACCGATGCCGGTTTCACAGGCGGAAAGAATCGCCAACTGTGTCCCCCGCAAATTCAGACCCGCCACCTCTAACGCGGTGAGTGCGCCATCTTCTGCCCCGCTCTGGCGTGAATTAAACCCCGCCAAGGCTAAACCCGATCGCAGTAAGGGATTCTCTACTGGGCCACGGGGGCGGGGTGTGGAACCGGGACGGGGACGCACATCAATGAGACCCCGCGCATCAAAACCTGAACCGAAATCGGAAGCCGCTACCCGTTCCACATCTTCTAAAAAGAAGCCGTGGGTGGCAATGTGGAGAATTTCGGGGCCTTGGACTTGTTTGATGGCGTTTTCGGTGGCTGCGTTACGGGTGAGAATCGTGGCGTTGGGTAGGGTGGCGGTGAGGGCTTCGGCTTCGGCGGCTGTGCCGGGGAGGTCGCCAAATCGCAGGTTTGCCAGGTCTTGGGAACGCTGGGCGGCGCGATTATTCGTCGCTATGAATGGGCCTGCTTCTGATTGGCCATAGTCGGGGTCGGCAACGATGAGGGGCGGGGATTGGGGTTTGGGGTTGAGTTGGAGGCGTTTGAGGTCGCGGCCGGTGGTGAGGTAGGTGATCTGGTGGGTTTCGAGGAGGTATTGATTTTGTGGGTTAACGAGGGCAGCGAAGGGGATCAGGTTGAGTTGGCTATCGGGGGAAATGAGCAGATGTTGGGCGTTGCCGAGTTTGGCGCGGATCGGCTCCATGAGGAGGGCATCGAGTTCCCGTCCCCGTCGTTGGGCGGCGGTGAGGTCGTGGGGGTTGTCGAGTTCTTGGCGGAGGTTTTGGGCGGCGGTGTTGATGGGGGCGGCGGGGCCGAGGTCGAGCCATTGGGGTGAGCCGTTGGCCGGGAGGATATAGGCAGCGTAGTGGGGGTCTGAATATTCGTTGGTTTTGGGATCGTAGGGGCGATACTGAACGATTTCGATCAGGGCGGCATCGGTAGGGATTAGGCTCTGGATACCTTCGATGGTGACGGGTTCGCTCTGGATGCGGAATTCATCGCTGGCGCGGGCGAGTTGGGTTTCGAGGCGATCGGCTTCGCCTTTGAGGGTGGCGATCCGTTGGCGATAGGTGTCAGTGATCGTTGCAGGCGGACGAAAGAGAACGGCAGCAAGTTCGCTACGTTTGGCGCTGAGGTTATCCAGGAGGCGTTGATTTTCAGGCGTTAGATTATCGCGCAGGAGTTGGATGTTGTTGCTGACGGCATCAAGGATGCGACCTTTACGACGGAGGATGGTGGTAAGAGCGAGGTTTCCGGCTTCGGGGTTGGTGGGGGCAGTTTGGATGTTGAGAGAAATGACGGAGTCGGTTGAACCGGAGATGGTGCGGAAATAGTCTTGTTTGTGGCGTTCGGAACCAATTGCAAGGAGTGCATCTAGTGCTTAGTCAAAGAGATAGTGCCGAGTGAGAAGAGTAAGATGAAGTCAGTGTTCAAACCAAGGCTGACATGGTCAAAAAATACGTTGTGCGCTTAAGTGACGAAGAACGACAAAACCTCCAGGAAATTGTCACCACGGGGAAACGGGCTGCGGCTCTGATTAATCATGCCCGAATTCTCCTCAAAGCCGATTGCCAGCAATCCCCCGGTTGGCGAGATCAGGATATAAAAGAAGCCCTTGATATCAGCCTTAGAACTATTGAGCGAGTGCGGAAACGATTTGTCGAAGAGGGGCTAGAGGCAGCCTTAAGCCCTCGCCCCCATCCCCGTCGCCCCCGAAAGTTGGATGGCACAACGGAGGCACACTTAGTGGCGTTGTGCTGTAGTGAACCGCCCGCAGGTCAGGGGCGATGGACGTTACGTTTGTTAGCACAGCAGATGGTGGAGTTGGACTATGTCGATGACATCAGCCATGAAAGCGTGCGGCAACTGCTAAAAAAAACGAACTCCAACCCTGGCGACAAAGCTGTTGGGTAATTCCACCGAGCCAAAGCGCAGAGTTTGTCTGGCATATGGAGGCAGTCTTGACGGTCTATCAGACGGATTACACCCCAAACATGCCTGTGATTTGCATTGATGAAGCGAGCAAACAGTTAGTCAAAGAAACCCGCCTACCCATTCCGGCTCAACCGGGGCAGCCCGAACGGGTGGATTATGAATATGAGCGCAACGGGACAGCCAACCTGTTTATGGTCTGTGAACCGATGATTGGGTGGCGGCGCGTGACGGTCACAGAGCGTCGCACCGCAGTAGATTATGCCCACTTGCTCAAAACGTTAGTGGATATCGATTACGCCCAAGCCCAAAAAATCATTGTCATTCAGGATAATCTCAATACTCATTCCCCGGCCTCACTCTACAAAGCCTTTGAACCGGCAGAAGCACAACGCATCTTGAGTCGATTGGAATTTTGCCATACCCCCAAACATGGCAGTTGGCTGAATATGGCCGAGATTGAACTGAGTGTTTTGAGTCGTCAGTGCTTAAGTCGCCGGATTTCTGATCAGGAGACACTCAAGCGTGAAGTGGATGCCTGGCAAGACGAGCGCAATCATCAGGAAACATGGATTGATTGGCGATTTACAACGGCTGATGCCAGGCTAAAATTACAACATCTCTATCCGTCAATTGATTGTTGACTGGACACTAGCCGAAGAACAACAAGCCGCTCAGTTATTAATCAATGAGCAAGCTGCGCGACGAGTTGCCCGGTCTCGAAATTTACCGTTAATTGGCACGATGGGGATTTTAGTTCTGGCCAAGCGACAGGGTTTACTCCAGTCCGTCAAAACTGTACTCGATGCAATGCGAAAGCAAGGAACTTGGATTTCCGAGCGGCTACATAGCGGTTTTCATAAAATTGCGGTACACAGATCCCCCTCAATCCCCCTTAAAAAGGGGGAAGTAGCGTTCTCATCTTTTCGCAATCCGCTGTATCAACAAATCGTGGCTTTAGCTCAGGAAGAATAATACTTAAGACCCAACACCCCCACCCCCTGACCCATCCCTCCAACTCCCCTCGCAGCAAACACGCCCCCAACGTAGCCCAGCAAGGGGCGCAGCGCCAAGGCAAGCATAAAATGTCCCATGGGATGACCTCAACAAGCTGACCGTATTCACTTATAGGAGGCTGAACGAACGTTTTTGCAGTTTGGGGGAAATTTTTTTGGGGTTTGGCTGTGTGGGGTGATTGAAATCCCCGCCCCATAGCGCAAACCCGTTGAAACGCTTTCCGGAGTGGGCTTCAGCCCACTTTCGCTATGAGCCAGGGGTTTTAATGCTGGGCGGTGGGACGGTTCTTACTATCTAAACCGGGTTACACTTCTCCATTAACCTCAAATTTGTTGTTTGGAATGTTTTCGCGTTTCTTTTGATATTACTCATGATTGACCTTTATACCGCTGCCACGCCCAACGGTCGCAAACCTGCGATCGCCCTCGAAGAAATGGGACTCCCCTACACTGTCCACACCATTGACCTGTCCCAAAAAGAACAGTTCAGCCCCGAATTTGTCGCCCTCAACCCCAACAGCAAAATCCCGGTGATCACCGACCGGGATACGGGGCTGACGATTTTTGAATCCGGGGCGATTTTGATCTATTTGGCAGAAAAAACCGGGATGCTGTGGCCGAGCGATCGCGCTCAACGCATGGATGCACTGCAATGGTTGATGTTTCAGATGGGCAGCGTTGGGCCCATGCTCGGCCAGTTGGGGCATTTTCGCCACAGTGCCCCGGAACCCGTACCCTACGGCATCACCCGCTACGAAGCCGAAACCCTGCGCCTGTTCGGCGTTCTCGATCGGCAACTGAGCCACCGGGACTATGTAGCCGGAGCCTATTCCATTGCAGATATCGCCCTCTATCCCTGGATCGCCCTCTATAACCATCTCCAAGTCTCCATTGAGGCATATCCCCATCTCACCCGATGGGTGAACACCCTCACCGCTCGCCCGGCCGTCCAAGCGGGTATGGCTCGCGTCAATCAGAAGACCTAAGCAGCGCCCCATCTCATGGAGAGACCGTGCCGAATTTAACAGCACCAAGCCTAAAACATTGTTATTACCAAGTGATACATTCAGCAAACCCATGATGAATGTCGAGATCGTAGGATCTTTTGATTCGTACCATCAACGGATTGATCTGCAACCCTGGGCATTCAAGTGGGGGGTAGTGCGTCAAAATGATGTGGGTTTGGTAAAGTAGAGGAATCGTTACCACTGCACTAAAACTATGGAATGTCGGCTCTGCGGTCATCCCAAAACCCACAAACACGGCAAAATGCCCAATGGTCATCAACGCTACTTCTGCCCTCACTGCCAGCAAACCTTTGCCGAGAGTTTTGACACCCTCTACTACTATCGCCATGTTACTCCGGAGCAGATTGAGCAAGTACTTCAAGCCCACAGTGAAGGCACTAGCTTGCGAGGAGTCAGCCGCATCAGCGGATTAGCCTATAACACCGTGGTCAGTATTATTCGTGCCGCCAGTGCTAAAGCTTTGCTGGTTCATAACGACCAAGTGCAGGGCGTGGAAACGGAGGACGTGAGTGCTGATGAGATGTGGTCATTCGTGAAAAAAAACAAACAATGCTTGCCCGAAGAAGTTGAAGTAGGCGATTGCTGGATTGCGATGAGTTTGGCAGATTCGAGCGGGTTAATCTTGACAGCACGAGTGGGGAAACACACCGATGAACTGATTGAAGAACTGGTGGTGAGCACGGAGGGAAAGACCCATTGCCAGCAATGGAATAGTGACAACTGGGGAGGATATGAGCGGGTACTGCCGCTGGAAATTGAGCACTACATTGGCAAAGACCAAACGCAACGGTTGGAGCGTACCAATGGAATTATCAGGCAGCAGACGGGTAGGTGGCATCGACGACAGAACAAGTTTGGCAAACTGTGGCAGCAGACAAAGGTGACGGTGCGTTTAGTGGTGAGTTATTTCAACTGGATCTGGCAGCACAGTCGCTACAAGAGCACGGCGGCACAACGAGCAGGATTGACTGACCATCGCTGGAGTTGGCAGGATATCCTCTCCTTCCCCACAATAATCTAATGCACTACCAAGTGGGGTTTGTTTAATTTGGGAGGGTTGACTCCCCATCTCATTGTGACGTTCTGCATTGATGATCATTGCCTAGCTCTGTCATTAAAACACTATCCTTATGAAATCGTTTAGACCGCGCCGTCCTCTCCATCCCTGGGCCACTGCCGTTAGAAACCTCGGATTGATGCTGATTCAAAATCCACTGTGGAGGTCGATGGGCTTAACGGCTCTCCTCATCTGTGCGATCGCACCCCGTGCCTTTGCCCAGGATGCCGCTGTTACCGGGGCCGATGCCATCTTCAAACCCATCGTGGACGTGATGTCCGTCCTGCTCTTTTTTAAAATTGGGGGCGAAAATGGATTCCCTTTCATTGTGCTGTGGCTCTTTATCGCTGCCATCTTCTTCACCTTGCGGATGGGTTTTATCAATGTGCGCGGCTTTAAGCACGCCATAGAAGTCGTCCAAGGCAAATTTGACGACCCCAATGACGAAGGGGAAGTCTCCCACTTTCAAGCCCTCGCCACTGCTGTTTCCGGAACCGTCGGCCTCGGTAATATTGCCGGGGTTGCCGTCGCCATTCAGTTAGGCGGCCCCGGCGCGATGGTCTGGCTGACCCTGGCGGGTTTTTGCGGCATGGTCACTAAGTTTGTGGAATGCACCCTGGCGGTGAAATATCGCCGCATCGCCAGTGACGGAACCGTCTTAGGCGGGCCGATGTATTACCTGACGCGGGGTTTATCCCCCAAGGGGATGCGTCCCCTGGGGAAAGGATTGGCGGTGTTGTTCTGCATTCTCTGCCTGGGTGGGAGCCTTGGCGGGGCGAATATGTTTCAGTCCAACCAAGCCTACGCTGCGATTAATGGCTTAGTGCCCGGCATCCCAGCATGGCTGTTTGGGCTTGTGCTTGCAGGTTTGGCGGGCTTCGTGATTATTGGCGGGATTCGTCGCATCGGGGCCGTGGCGGAAAAACTCGTCCCGGCAATGGCGGTGATCTATGCAGTTGCTTGTCTGTTCGTGATTGTGGTCAATATCGCTGAAGTTCCGGCCGCTGTAGCGACGATCTTCCGGGAAGCCTTTGCACCCTCTGCCGCTGTGGGTGGCATCGTTGGGGTCATGGTGCAGGGGATTCGCCGTAGTTCGTTTTCCAATGAAGCCGGTGTGGGTTCAGCCGCGATCGCACACTCCGCCGCCCGTACCGATGAACATATCCGCGAAGGTATCGTGGCACTGCTTGAGCCGTTCATTGATACCGTCGTAATCTGTAACATGACGGCGATCGCGATCGTCCTCAGCGGTGTTTACCAAGATACTGGCGACGAATTAAGCGGTGTGGCGATGACCTCCAACGCCTTCGCCTCCGTGATTAGTTGGTTTCCCATCGTCTTGAGCATTGCGGTGTGTTTATTTGCCTTCTCCACGATTATTTCCTGGAGCTATTACGGCATCCAAGCCTGGAGCTATTTATTCGGCTCCGAAACTACGATCATCTTCAAAGTGATCTACATCGTCTGCACCTTCTTAGGTTGCTTAACCAGCTTGGGTTTGATCATCGACTTCAGCGATTTAATGTTACTCGGTATGGCATTCCCTAACTTGATCGGCTGTTACATTCTTTCCAATGAAGTCGCCAGTGATTTGAAAGACTATTGGGATCGATTAAGCTCCGGCAATATGTTGACCTACGAATAAGGGAACCCATTTAAGTTAGAAACCCCTCACCGGATTTTAGTGAGGGGTTTCTCGTGAGAACAGGATTCTTTTAGGAAAATCCGGCTATTGTTTTTTTGTGTTTTACTGTCGCAGTTCTTGATTCATGACGAACCGACGGCGATCGCTAGGTGATATTGATTGATATTCACCATAGAAATTACAAAACCGTACCATTTTTCGCAACATTGAGCCGACCTGATGATGCTGTGACGGGTGGTGGTTCGGGGTTGCGTTGGTTTTTGATAGTCCAAACATAATCGTCTCCGTTGATTAAAATCATTGCTGTTTTGATGTCTTCATCTTAGGAATTCTGACCCCAGCCTCACAACCGTTAACATCGATACTATCTATGCAAAAAATTCATATAACATGAGCCGCATGGGTGAAGACAGGCAAGGGGCTTTAGCCCCTTGTGCCTCACGGGTCAATAGTCCGAACCCGGCTGACTGATGACCGCACACCCTAGATCTATCCACAACGCAATAATCCCCCCGGTTTGGGAGGGATTATCTCAGTATTGATAGATTAGATATTCAGAACCGCTGCGATCGCGCCTTAACCCCGATTCACCAACACCGGACATTTGGCATGGCGCACCACTCGTTCCGCCACAGACCCTAGGAAAAACTGCGACACCCCCGTACGACCACTGGCGGAAATGACAATCAACTCAATGGCGTTTGTCTGGGCATAGTCAATAATTTCTGAGCTTGGACTCCCGATCACCACAGAAAACTTTATTTTTTGATAACTCTCGTCCGGGAAGCGATCGTAAAACGTTTTTTTAACCTTTTCCATGCGGGCTTGATTGTCCACGGTTTGCCACACTACCCCCGGCTCGGTTGGCTCCAATGAGGTGAGCACATGCAAAATATGTAGTTTAGCCGGATCACCCACAAATTCGAGGGTCTCCGTCAGGGTTGTATAGGCCTCTTCAGAAAAGTCAATGGGAACCAAAACATTATTGGTTGTAAATAGAGTCATGTTGAATGTTCTCCTGTGGATTGAATAAAACGTGGGATGAACCTCACGACGGGGTAAGACTCAAATCTAAAAATATTGAAGGATAAAGATCGAGCGATCGCACCAGACTGTTTTAGTCTAAAACAAAATAATCCCCAATCCTGTGTCATTCGTAGCGATTTTTCCCTGGATTTTGATGTTTCTTCGCTCTGAATGGAGGAGGTTTTGAGGTTGCACGGCTTTGCTGATCATTGCGGTGGAAAATAACTCCAAATATCAACAATATTTTGCGGGTTCGCGGGTCGCAACTGAGACGATCACCTGGTTGACTGACAAAATTAGCCAGATCCCGGAAAGCCCTCACCCTAGCCCTCGCCCTAGCCCTCGCCCTCTCAGAGAGGGGTTGGGAGTGAGGGCTATCAAGTCAGTCAACCAGGACGATCACAAGCTCCGCAGGGCAACGATGGGGTCAAGCTTGGCGGCACGGCGGGCGGGAATGACCCCAAAGAACAGACCAATCCCGCTCGAAACGCTGAGGGACAGGATCACCGCAACGGGGGAAACGGTGGATTTTAAGGGCGTGGTGAGGGTCAGCAGCCCGATCCCTCCTGCACCGATCACCGTGCCCACGACTCCCCCAATCGCAGAAACAATCACCGCTTCGATCAAAAATTGACTGAGAATATTGGTTTCCTTGGCTCCCAGGGCTTTACGCAGGCCGATTTCCTGGGTGCGTTCGGTGACGGAGACGAGCATGATATTCATCACCCCAATGCCGCCGACGAGGAGGGAAATCGCCGCGATCGCCACCAGCATCAGCGTTAATCCCCCCGTCACCCGTGTCACAATCCCCAAAACATCCTTTTGGGTTCGCACTGAAAAATCATCCTCATCGGTAATCTGGTGGCGCAGACGCAGCAAGTTTTCAATCTGGAACTGAGCCGCATTGATACTCTCTTCATCCCGCGCACTGACGGAAATGATCGTCACCTGAAGGCCGTAGGGGGACGTGTTGCCCGTCACCTGATTCGCCATGGTGGTGATCGGGATATACACCGCCTCATCTTGGTTTTCTCCTAAAAATGCCCCCTTTGGCTCCATCACACCCACCACCTCAAAGCTCACATTGCCGACGCGAATCCGCTGCCCGATGGGTTCGCTGTCTCCCAAGAGTTTCACCGCCGTTTCACTGCCCAACACCGCCACCCTTGTATTCCGTGTCAGATCCGTATCGTTAAAAAATCGACCCTGGGCCATATCAAAGCTCCGCACCGCCAGAAACTCAGGACTAGTGCCAATCACTTGATTATTCACATTCCGCCCTTGAAATGAAATCACCCGTTGGGCGACGATTTGCGGGGCGACTCCATCAACGGCGGGTACTTGGGACGCGATCGCTTCAGCATCGGCCAACACCAAGGTTTGGGGCACTTCAAAGGATGTCCGGCGTTCCTGTTGCGACCCCGGCACGACAAATAAGGTGTTTGGCCCCAAAGATTCAAACTCATCCTCTGCCAAATTCTGCGCCCCTTGCCCAATGCCCACCATCGTAATCACCGACGCATTGCCAATCACAATTCCCAGCATCGTTAACGCCGTGCGCAATCGATAGTTCATTAGGGTGCGAACCGCCATGGTGATACTTTCGCGGAGTTCCATTGCCATGATCTTGAAGGGGTCAAAACTAGATTGTAGTTTCACTGTAGTGTGGCCGGGGGTTCCTCGCCACCCCGGCGGCATCAACCCTCGTCGAGCCACGGCTGATCCATACCCTCAGTTGCAAGCTTGGAACTGTTAGACGTGAGCCTCCGGAGCAGGAGGGAGCCTCCGGCTCACACTCCCATGACCGTCATCCTCTGTGGTGCGAGGTTCTAGCTCGCTGTCCTGATAGAGAACTGCGATCGCGCCCGACACCAGTCAAATTTTTGAACGATCACTGCATCCTGTTCAATCCACTTAACAATTTTTCAATATGCTTAAAAATTCACACTTTACCGCCCTAAATACCCTCACAAACAGCACGATTCTCCAATAAAATGATGTAGATCAGAAACATCACAAATTCAATTCGCCGTTTCCCTGTCCGGATAACATTGGATGCTAGGATGGAAATAAACCACTCGGTATAAGGCTTGATGGATGCTTCGGAAGTGAAAATTCGGATTGAAAACTTAATCAAAATATATGGAGAAAAACCTCAACAGGCATTAAAGCTCTTTCGAGATGGACGAGGCCGCGAAGATATTCTGAGCGCCACGGGACATGTGCTAGGCATTGCTGATGTTTCCATGACCATCCAGAAAGGTGAACTCTTTGTGGTCATGGGTCTGTCTGGGTCGGGAAAATCCACCCTCGTGCGCTGCATCAATCGGTTGATTGAACCCACCAGCGGGCAGATCTACATTGACGATGAAGATGTGGCCCATGTGGATCAAAATCGTATCCGCGAAGTGCGGCGGACTAAGGTGGCGATGGTGTTCCAACGTTTTGGACTCTTTCCCCACCAAACGGTTGCGCAAAATGTTGCCTATGGCTTGAAGGTGCGTGGCCTCAGCGATACGGAACAGCGCAAAAAAGCTCTCGAAGTCCTTGATGTAGTTGGTCTGACGCAATGGGCGGATTATTTGCCCTCCTCCCTCAGTGGTGGGATGCAGCAGCGGGTCGGATTGGCCCGCGCTTTGGCTACAGATGCCGAAATTTTGCTGATGGATGAAGCCTTCAGTGCCCTCGATCCCCTGATTCGACGGGAAATGCAGGATGAATTACTGCGGTTGCAGGCGGAACTCCATAAGACCATTGTATTCATCAGCCACGATATTCAAGAGGCGCTCAAGATCGGCGATCGCGTCGCCGTCATGAAAGATGGCTACATCGTGCAAACCGGAACCCCCGAAGACCTCCTGACCCATCCCGCCGACGACTACATCCGCGCCTTCACCCAAGATGTGAACCGCGCCCAAGTCCTCAAAACCGGCTCCATTGCCCGGCAAACCGTCCCCGTCATCCTCGGTCAGGATTCCGTGAAAGCCGCCTGGCAGCAAATGCAGGATCATGATTTGCGACAGATGTATGTTGTGAACCGCAATGCCCGGCCAGTGGGGATGGTGCGCCAATCCGTCATCCAGCAAGCGATGCGGGACGGATGTGAAGACATTGGCACTGTGATGGAACGGGATTTTCCCCAAGTCCAGGCGACGACCAGTCTCGAAGAGATTTTTCATCTCTGTCAGCACAATCGACCCATTGCCGTCACCAACCAGGACGGCAAGTTTAAAGGCGTAGTGGAACAGTCCGATGTGCTCGCCAGTATTGGGCGACTCACAGAAGAGACAGACAACGACAGCGTCACCGATTTAACCTGGGAGCCGTTGGCGAGCTAAGGCATTCTCTCCTGGTGCGATCGCGCCTGCTGCCCATTGGTGCGGTAGTTGCGCCCCTAATCCCTAGGCCAAATCCCAAGACTCTAAGCGGGATGCCCTTGGTTTTAGGGCAATGTTTTCCTAAAATAATCGCTGATTGTCGATGAACTAATTTACCAATTTACCAATTTACCAATTTAGCTATTTTGTGATTCAGAATGATACCGTGCTAGAAATTTTTGAAACCTATACCATTCCCCTCGGCGATTGGTTTGAGGTTATCGTGCAATTCGTTGTGGATAACTTCCGCCCCGTCTTCCAAGCCATTCGCGCCCCCGTCAATGTAGTTTTGACTGGCATTGAAGCCTTCTTTCAATGGCTCCCCCCCTTGGTGTTGATCCTGGCCATCGGGTTGATTGCATGGCAGGTGGCCAGTCGGGGGATTGCGATCTATAGCATTTTTGCCCTGTTCTTTGTGGGCTTTTTAGGAGCATGGTCGCAAGCCATGACCACCCTGGCATTAGTGCTCACTGCCGTCTTTTTCTGCATCTTAATTGGTATTCCCCTCGGCATTTTGTCAGCCTGGAATCAACGTTTTGAACAAACAATGCGGCCGGTTCTAGATGCGATGCAAACTTTACCGGCCTTTGTCTATTTAGTGCCGGTGGTGATGTTATTTGGCATTGGTGAAGTACCGGGGGTTATTGTGACGTTTATCTTCGCAGTTCCCCCGCTCATTCGTCTGACGAATATTGGCATTCAGCAAGTGTCTGAAGAAGTGGTTGAAGCGGCGATCGCTTTCGGATCAACCCCCCGCCAAATCCTGTGGGAAGCCCAAATTCCCCTCGCCATGCCCACCATCCTCGCCGGAGTTAACCAAGCAATTATGCTTGCCCTCTCCATGGTTGTCATCGCCTCAATGATTTCCGTCGAAGGGCTAGGGCAAATGGTCCTACGAGGCATCGGACGCTTAGACGTGGGGCTTGCCACCGTTGGTGGCATCAGCATCGTCCTGATCGCCGTCATGCTCGATCGCCTCACCCAAGCCATCGGCAAACCCCACCGTCTACCCTGGCGCAAGCGTGGCCCCGTCGGTCTTGTGTTGTCCTTAATCCAAGGCAAAACACGCCCTCAAAACGCCGCGTCATAGTCATCGTTTCACCCGATGACGCTCACCCCATACTGTTCAATCTCAATACCCATGATCAAACTGAATTTCAAATCTTTAACCTTTGGCACTGTCTTAGCCGGTCTTTTGCTCGGTTCTGTGGCCTGTCAATCCGGCAGCACCGACCCGGAGACCACCACCGAAGGCGACGACACCGAAGCCACCGCCAATGGTGACTTGCCTGGGGAAGGCATCACCGTTAGCTCTGCCCATAGTAGTTTGCAAGAAGAGCGGTTCCAAACCGAAATCGTCAATCGGGCCTTACAAGCCCTGGGCTATGAAACCGAAGAACCCGCCGAAATCGAATATGCAACGATGTATGTGGCGATCGCCAACGGTGATCTCGACTACACCCCCGTCAACTGGGAAAAACTCCACGCCGAATTCTATGAAAATAGTGGCGGCGATGACAAACTGGATGCCATCGGTGTCATTACCCCCAATGTGCTGCAAGGCTATCAAATCGACAAAGCCACCGCCGATGCCGAAGGCATTACCAGCCTCGAACAACTCCAAGACCCCGAAATTGCCGCCCTCTTCGACACCGACGGCAACGGCAAAGCCAACTTAACCGGCTGTAACCCCGGTTGGGGGTGTGAATTGGTGATTGAACACCATTTAGATGCTTACGACCTGCGCGACACCGTTGAGCATGATCAAGGTCAATATTCCGCCCTCATTGCCGATACCATTACCCGCTACGAACAGGATGAGCCGGTTCTGTTCTATACCTGGACTCCCCTCTGGTTGGCGGGGGTCTTAGAACCCGGTGAAGATACCATTTGGCTAGAAGTGCCCTTCACCGATTTGCCCGCAGAACAAGGGGAGGTGTCTGAAGCGGAAACCACGGCGGAAGGTATCAATCTCGGCTTTGCTGTAGACCGCTTGAAAATTGTCGCCAACCAAGAGTTCATTGCGGACAATCCCGCTGCTGAAGCACTGTTCGAGTTGGTGCAAGTTCCCATCGAAGATATCAGTGCTCAAAACAAACTGATGCAGGATGGGGAAGATTCCGCTGAAGATATTGCTCGCCATGTCGATGGGTGGATCGAGGACAATCAAGCAACCTTTGATGCTTGGATTGAGGCCGCAAAAGCCGCCGCTGAGTCGTAATCCGTCTTCCTTCAGCCCACCCTAGAGGGCGCTGAACTCCAAAACGCTAGGCTGTACATGGTGTTGAACATCACCCCACAGCCTAGCGTTTTCCAATCTTGAGTCTGGCTCCCCAACCGCGATCGCACCTCTGCTTCCATCCCAAAACCCAATCACCCTACGCTTAACGGTCGGGGAGTGGTGCGATCGCACTCTATCCCGAACCCAGATGTTTCAGGAGGCTATCACAGGGTAGCTCCGCCGTTGCATCTGCATCCTACCGAGCAACGGGAATGAGCGATCGCTTTTTAATACTTAAATTTAAGCTAATACATTTAATCTATATAGTTCAAGTGCACTTCAGCTCATATGAACTATACAAGGGATACTCTGCAATCCGACTTCAAGCAGCTTCAACAGGTGCTATCCGAAACCCTAGCCCACATTCAAGCCTCAACACCGCCCGGCACAGAAGCCGAAAGCCAACACATTCAAGCACAAATCCGCGCAGCCCTAACCCTGATCGACCAACTCCCCAATTTATCCCCCTTGACCTCCGATCCAAACCCTCGATCCTTTGTGACGGATTAGCCATTGATTTTTGGTAGTGGTAAAGAAGTAGTGAATTACTTCATCAAGTAGCATCAATTAATCGCATTATGATAGTTTATGAAATATCATAATACTCCTTCATGATTGAAGAACTTCTTAGAATAAAATATAAAATAATCCTTTCCTCCCCAACCGTGAGCATCTTTACCTTAGCGTATTGTTGAATCTCTCGATGTGATTAGTCTCACCCTTCTCTTTGGTCTTCGGTTGATGAATCTCTTTGGGAATTGCTTCACAATATGACTCTAAACCATCCGTGTAGACCACACTACTTCTTTGCCAACTTTCGAGAATCGATTCCCATAACTTCTTCGCACTCTCCCCACTTCTATTCCCAATGTAAGCCCCCACAATTCTTCGGCTTTTTCTCTCCAGAGCTAACCAAATCCATTCCTGATTTTCTTTGCTCTTTACGTAAGACCATAACTCATCACATTCTAGGATGATTTCTGCTCCGGGAGGTGCTTCGATACTGATGTGGCATGGAGTTGACACTAAAACACTATTCACAAAACTTTGGGGTCACGTCTTTGAAACCTTCAACGCTCTTGCTATACCAGCTAGTGAACTACGTTCAAGTAGTAGATCTTTGACGGTGGTCTTTTGCTCTTCAGATATGATTTTCTTTTGAGGATTCTCAATGAACTGACGGCGACAGTCTTTACAGAGAAACTTTTGCTTTTTGTGATGAGTACCTGAGTACAGGACAAAAGTTGAAATGTACGGCGGCATCTTGATTTTGATGGGGTGGGAGCATCCTGCTCCCTATTTTGTCTGATCCCAGCGGGCAAGATGCCCGCACTACAACAGACTATGGATTTTTAGGGAGTGTGTTGAGTGTTGCTATTGTTCCACCCAACTACGAAATCATCAGGGTTTCAGCCAAAGCCTGATTTTTTGTCCTGTACTCAGGATGAGTACTTCCGTTTTTAAGGATGGCGCGAGAACCACAATAGGAACAGGGAGGGCGAGGGGCATTATCATGAACTGTCATAGGGGGTTATCAAGGTGAATTGAGTCAGATTTATTGAGGATCATTATAGCCACTCATTCCGAAAATGAAGGTCTAATCGCATCATCATAAATAAACAGGGTCTATTTCTATCATGTCAATCTCACAAAAATCACCTTTCACTACTTCTTTACCACTACCAGGGATTGGAGACGCACCACGTCAACGAAGGAAGAGATTGCGCGTCACATGAACCGATTTGGCTCATCCCCATGAGCAAGACTGAAACGAGCAGAGTTAAGTTAACTCTGCTCGTTTGTATCAAAATTTAATTGTCAAGAAATGATAAGTTACACCAGGGAACTGTGACCTAAGGCGAGGCCGGCGACGAGCATTCCGAAGACGAGGAAGGGTTGGGCGCTGGCTTGGTATTTCACGTCGTTTTTGAGGGGGTCGCGGAGGAAATACATATCCTGGAAGGTGATTTGCGGGACGATGAAGAGGATCAAGATTGTGGCGTAGAGGTTTTGGTGGATGAAGATTAGATAGGCGGCAACCCCGGCTTGGAAAATGTCGATCATGAGGACACAAATCCAGGAAGCGGTTTTAACCCCGAACATCACCGGCAGGGATTTTAACCCCAGTTGCCGATCGCCCTCCACACTTTTGAAATCATTAACGATCGCAATCCCTAACCCCGCCAAACTATAGAACAGCGTCAACCACACAATCGTCCAATTCAACGTGCCAAACAGGGCATGGCCCGCACACCAAGGCAGGGTGATGTAGCTCGCGCCGAGGGCATAGTTACCGAGCCAGCCGTTTTGCTTCAGCTTCAGCGGTGGTGCGGAATAGATATAGGCGAGAAACGTCCCGATCGCATTGATCAGCGTAATCATCGGGAAGGAATTCCCCGACCAAATATCCAGGAATGCCGCCAAGCCAAACCCCGCCGCGAGGAGAATCCCGATCTGCGCCTTCACTTGGGGGATGGAAATCACGCCGGAGGGGATGGGGCGATAGGGTTCGTTAATCGCGTCAATTTCGCGATCGTAGTAATCATTCAGGGTTTGGGTGTAGCCGGTCATGATTGGCCCGGAGAGGAGCATACAGGTGAAGGCTTTGAGGATGTCTTCGATGCCCCACCCATAGCCGCCTGACGATGCTGCACCACAGACGACCCCCCAGATCAGCGGAATCCAGGTGATCGGCTTCATCAGTTGAAGGCGAATTTTCCAAATGTTCGTTTCGAGGGCGGCTCCCTTCATGCCTAACATTTGCCGCGTTTTGGAGCCTGCTGGGGTTGGGGTTTGTTGTTCGTCTGTCATGGGTTCAGGGGCTACAGGGAAATGATTAGGTAATGGTCTTGGAATTTCGCCCCTTTGACGGGCTGGCCGGAAAGGGGGGGCGGCAGGAAGATGTTGCGCCGTTGATCGCCGGCTTCGATGGTGAGTTCGGGGCCGTATTGGGTGAGTTTGACTTGTTTTTTGTCGAAGCCGGGGAGGAAGACCCGTACTTGGCGGCTCGCGGTGTCGATGGTGAGGGGGCGGGGGATGTGGTCGGTGTCGCGGAAGTTGGGGAGGGGGTTGGCGATCGCATCCCAATCGCCCCCCGCCAAGGTGGGCACAGGGGTGCTGGGAATCGGTAAAAAGGCCCGCACTTGGTCATCCGTAGGCGTGGCCTGATTCCACAACACACCGCCGACACTCAACCCCACCTGCTGCGCACTGCCCCAATAATATTGAGCCGTGGCGATCGCGGCGGGGCTAGCGTCGGTGACGAGATAGGTTAAGACCCGTTGGGGGTTGGCGATCGCGGTTTTGCCCTCATCGAGCAGGTCTTGGGTTTCTTGGGTGGGTTGGTCGGCAAAATTGTCCCACGACCAGGACACATTGAGAATCGCACTGCTCAGGGGTTGGATGAAGGGTGCGATCGCTTTCCCCAAATCCGACTCCAGCAATACATTCCGAAAACGGCGCAGATACCAACTCCCCGTATCCGGAATCCCCAAAGTACGCAGGGTGTTCAAATCCGCCGCCCCATCGTAAACAATCACATCGTATTGATTGCTCTGGTTATAGGTGCGAATCTGATAGAGCGCCAGCGCCGAATCCATGCCCGGAAACAGCCCCAATTCTTGGCCGTAGACATTGCGCAACAGGGGAAACCGCACATATTGCGCCTCCCGTGCCTTAACCTCGTCTTCCCACACACGGGTCATTAAGTCCGGCGAACTAAATTGCACCGCTGATAGATTGGGGGCGATAGTTTGGGGTTCCGTCCCCACCTCATGACCCAGCAGCAGCCCCACCACAGGACTCGGATCTTGGGAGGCGAGTAGCACCCGCTCCCCCTGTTGGGCGAGCTTTTTCGCGGCGGCGATCGCCATGGTGGTACAGCCGACACCGCCTTTACCAATAAATGTCAGAACTTGAGCCATGAGTTTGGGGGATGAAAATTAAACTTCTTTGAGTTCGTCTGCGAAAAACCAGGTTTTGGTTTTGTCATCGAATTCGACCAATGCCCCGACACCGCTGCCGTCAGTCATTTTGTAGCCTGCGATCGTGCCAATCTTGCCGAGTTTATCCGCAACATCACCCGATACCCGATCCCGAATCCGTCGAACTTGCACTTTTGTCCCGATTTCCATTCCGATCCTTATTTTTTGTAAACGTATGTGAAAACCATTACACAGTTTAGGGCAAAACCTGAACCCCTCGAAACTGTTTCGCGGTTCTTGTGTGGGGATGCGGGCCGATCACCAGGGGAGAATGTCGCCGTTGGCGTGCCAGAATGTGCCGCTATTGTCGAGGGTGAGGGCATCGATGCGATCGAGGAGATTGTTAACTGAGGTGGTGGGGGTGATGCCGTTGGGGGTGAAGTGGGTCATGCGGGTTTGGACGAGGCCGGGATGAAGAATCGCAACGGCGATGCCTTGGGGTTTAAGGTCGAGGGCGAGGGATTTTCCGGCCATGGAAAGGGCGACTTTCGACATCCGATAGCCGTAGGAACTGCCGGAGGTGTTGTCAGCGATCGACCCCATGCGGCTGGTCATCAGGATGACTTTTGAGCCGGGGTTAAGGTGAGATAGCAGGGCATGGGTGAAGCGCAGCGGCGCGATCGCATTCACTTCAAACTGGCGGCGAATGCTTTCAAAATCGAGATCATCCAACCCCACCCGCTCCACAATTCCGGCGTTATTAATCAGCCCATCAATGGGTTGATTCCCCAGACGGGTTTTAAAGGCGGCGATCGCGTCTGGATCGGTCAACTCTACCCCCGTTTCGACGCGCACCCCCACCGCATCGAGTTCCGGTGAACTCTGCCGACAGACGGCGATCGCCTCATCACCCCGTGCTTGCAATTGCCGACAATATTCCACCCCAATGCCTCGGTTTGCGCCGGTGACGATGTAGGTTGCCATGGGTTTTCCTCCTGATTAGGCTGAGGTTGGCTTCGGGGTCACTTCGCTACACACTTCATAGAATGCGGTTTCCGGCGGTGCGGCGAAGAGATGCCCCATTTCTTTAATCAAGGCTTCGTGAACTTCGTTGCGGTTGGCTTCCATGTCTTCGGGATTATCCCAGAGAATAATCGCGATCCCTTCATCAGTGCCGGGTTTTTGGAGCAGGTAGGCCCCTTCAAATCCCTCGGTATAGGTGGACACGGCTTTGACAAAAAGCTGCTCGGCTTCGTTGAACCGCCCCGGCTTGAATGCTCCGATCGCCACGTAAGCGTATTTATGTTTGAGAAAATCTAAAAATTCCGACATGGTTCACCCTCCTCACAATAACTCGATGGTGTCGTCTAGGTTTACCTTGCCATCCTCTCCGGTGGAGCCGGGAATTTGTGGGATTTTTTTAACGATTTTGTCAAATTGGCTTACAGTGGGCGGTGCGTGATGTGTCTGAATCAGGATTTGGGATGGGGTTAGAGCAGATTCGGATTGTGTTGGTGGAACCGGCGGGGCCGTTGAATGTGGGGTCAGTGGCGCGGGTGATGAAAAA
Organism: Spirulina major PCC 6313; assembly: GCF_001890765.1. NCBI lineage: Bacteria > Bacillati > Cyanobacteriota > Cyanophyceae > Spirulinales > Spirulinaceae > Spirulina > Spirulina major. Next base: position 876,079 of record NZ_KV878783.1, read on the forward strand.
TATGGGCCTGTCGCGGCTGGTGTTGGTGAATCCCCAATGCGATCGCACCGCTCCAGAGGCCTATCAAATGGCCGTCCACGCCGCAGAGATCCTCGACCAAGCGCAGATCGTGGCAACCCTACCGGACGCGGTGCAGGGGTGCGATCGCGCCGTCGCCACCGCTGGCCGGGACTGCAATCTTGCGATTCCCCTCGAACCGCCCCGCCACGCCCTGCCCTGGCTCCGTGCCACCGCTGGCGAGGCGGCGCTGATTTTCGGTCGAGAAGATCGCGGCCTCACGAATGAGGAGATCAACCTCGCCCAGCGGGCCGTAATGATCCCCGCGAATCCGGCCTATCCATCCCTCAACCTGGCCCAAGCGGTGGCGATTTGCACCTATGAACTGACCCAAGCGGCGATCGCTCCCTCCACCCCCACACCTGCGCCTGCTCAACCCACCGCCCCCCTCGACCACCTCAACGGCTACTACACCGACCTCGAAACCCTCCTCCTCGACATCGGCTATCTCATGCCCCACACCGCCGCCGCCCGCATGACCAAACTCCGCCGCCTCTACAATCGCGCCCTGCTCACCCCGGAGGAGGTGGCACTGTTACGGGGCATGATTCGGCAAACGCGCTGGGCCTTGAGACAGGGTCAAGAGTAATGCCATAGCATCAACAGATTCACTGGGTAAAGTATCCGGCTTAAAAACTAAGATAACCTGTTCGCTGGGGTCAATGAGCCAACCGAGTGGAGTGCCTTAACGAAGCATGAAGAGGATTTTGCGGGTGACCTGTAATGACCGTTGATCCGGCGAGAGAATTTCAATCACCCAGGGGGGCGCGAAATCGATTCCTTTGCGGCTAATTAATTCCGATGCATCGATGGGAATTTCAGACTCTCGTACGATTGTGATGTCGGGAATGAGGGAGCGATCGCCCATTGTACACCGTAGCTCCGGCAGCGCTTCAAAGCCCTCGCTTTGTAGATTAATCAGCCCGATCAAGCGTGCTGCAAGCGACGCTGTTGAACTTCTGGCATTGGTTTTTGATGTGCTATTCCATTGATAAATTCCCACGCTGGCGACTCATCAATATCGTGACGAGTTAAAAATGCTTCTAAGCTAGAAGGTTGAGGAACTGTGACGACCATAATTGTATTTCCTCACTCGTGTTGAATCGTAGAAATCAATACTGCTGGCAGCGAGATAATCCTAACAAAAAACCCTGGTGAATCATTTTCATTCACCAGGGTTATGTCGTTTTAAATCGCTCAAAATTTAGCGAAACTTAGGGTAAATCGGTGCTGCCCATTAAGAAGCGATCGCACTCTTTCGCCACACCACGACCCTCATTAATGGCCCAGACCACGAGACTTTGGCCGCGCCGACAATCGCCCGCTGCGAAAACATTGGGGAGGCTGGTGGTGTATTCGCCGTGGTTGGCTTTGATGTTGCTGCGGGGGTCGCGATCGAGGCCGAGGGAGTCCAGTAATGGCTGTTCGGGGCCGAGAAAACCCATGGCGAGGAGGACTAATTGTGCCGGGAGAATTTTTTCAGACCCTTCGATGTGCTTGGGAATAAAGCGGCCTTGGTCGTCCTTTTGCCAATCGACGAGGACGGTGTGAACGGCTTTGAGATGGCCGTTTTCATCGCCTTCAAAGTGGGTGGCGGTGCGGAGATAGCTACGGGGGTCGGAGCCGAACCGGGCGGCGGCCTCCTCTTGGCCGTAATCCATGCGGTAAATTTTCGGCCACTCGGGCCAGGGGTTATTGGCGGCGCGGGTTTCGGGGGGTTTGGGCATGATTTCCAACTGGGTGACCGAGTTGCACCCATGGCGGATCGAGGTGCCGACGCAATCGGTTCCGGTATCGCCGCCGCCGATGATCACCACATCTTTCCCCGCCGCCGCAATGAAGTCTTCCGTGGGGTTGCCGTTGAGGACGGTGCGGGTATTGCCCGTGAGGAATTCCATGGCGAAGTGAATCCCCTTGAGATCGCGCCCTTCAATGGGAAGATCGCGGGGTTTCGTGGCTCCGGTGCAGAGGATCACCGCGTCGAACTCGTTGAGAAGTTGGGCAGCGGGGAGGTCTGTGCCGATTTCGGTGTTACAGACGAAGGTGACTCCCTCGGCTTCGAGGACATCGAGGCGGCGCATCACCACGGCTTTTTTGTCCAATTTCATGTTGGGGATGCCGTACATCAGCAGACCACCGGGGCGATCGGCGCGTTCGTACACCGTCACCCAATGGCCGGCGCTGTTGAGTTGCGCTGCTGCGGATAAGCCAGCGGGGCCGGAGCCGACGATCGCCACTTTCTTGCCGGTGCGCTGCTGGGGCGGGTTGGGGGTGATCCAGCCGGATTCCCAGCCTTTTTCCGCGATCGCATGTTCAATGCTTTTAATTGTCACGGGCGGGTTCGTGATGCCCAAGACACAAGCCCCTTCGCAGGGAGCCGGGCAAACGCGGCCCGTGAATTCGGGGAAATTGTTGGTTTTGTGGAGGCGATCGAGGGCTTCGGACCAGAGGCCGCGATACACCAGATCATTCCATTCCGGGATGATGTTGTTAATCGGGCAACCGCTGGCCATGCGGCTGATTTCGATCCCCGTATGACAAAAGGGTGTACCGCAATCCATACAGCGTGCGCCTTGGTTGCGCAGACTTTCTTCGTTCATGGGGAGGTGAAATTCATCCCAATTGTGAATGCGATCGCTCGGTGCCACATCTTCGGCAACCTCGCGCAAATACTCCATAAATCCAGTTGGTTTACCCATAGGTCGTGATCTGATGATGAAGGGTGTGATGATTGAGAGACGTAGAGCGTCTAGGCGTAGGGTGGGCAATGCCCACCATTCCACAAGTGCAGATTCAGAAGGTGGGCAATGCCCACCCTACAGGGGGTTAACTACCGCTGATCCGGGAGATGTCGCGGGCATTTTCTTCAAAGGCCGCCGAGAGGGCATCGTCGCCGCTGAGACCATTGGCCAGGGCGGTTTGAATATGCTGCAAAACGCGCTTGTAATCGCGGGGCATCACCTTGACGAACTGGGACACATTAGCCTCCCAATCGGTAAGGATGGCTTGGGCGCGATCGCTCCCCGTATAGTCCGCGTGTTTTTGGATCATGTCGCGGACTTCGCGGATCTCCTCCGGGTCTTCGAGGCGTTCGAGGTCTACCATCTCCGGATTACAGCGGATGGCAAAATCTCCCGCCTGATTGAAGACATAGGCGACACCGCCGCTCATCCCCGCCGCAAAATTGCGCCCGGTACGACCGAGAATCACCACCTTACCGCCGGTCATGTATTCACAGCCATGGTCGCCCACGGATTCCACCACCGCCCGCACGCCGGAATTGCGCACACAGAACCGCTCGCCCACCATGCCGCGAATATAGGCTTCACCGCCCGTCGCCCCATAGAATGCCACGTTCCCCGCGATGATATTACTCGCCGCATCAAAACTCGCCTGTTTCGACGGATAGAGAATCATCTTGCCGCCGCTCAGGCCCTTGCCAAAGTAATCATTGGCATCGCCTTCAAGTTCTAGGGTCACACCTTTGGGGACAAAGGCACCGAAACTTTGGCCCGCGCTGCCTTGGAAATGAAGATGCACCGTATCTTCGGGCAAGCCGTCCCAGTGGCGTTTGGAAATTTCATTGCCGAGGATGGTGCCGACGACGCGATTAGTGTTGCAGATCGGCAGGGTGGCTTTGACGGGTTCGCCATTTTCAATGGCCGGTTGGCAAAGATCCAACAGGGTCGTGATATCCAGGGATTTATCCAAGCCGTGATCTTGGGAGATTTGGCAATAGCGGCCCACGTCCGGCCCCACATCGGGCTGATGGAGGAGGGCACTCAGGTCAATACCCTTGGCTTTCCAATGGTCAACGGCTTGTTTTTGTTCGAGGACATCGGTGCGGCCCACCATTTCGTTAATCGTCCGGAACCCTAACTGCGCCATGATTTCCCGCAATTCCATCGCGATGAAGGTCATGAAGTTAACCGTATGCTGTGGGTCGCCGGTGAAGTTTTTGCGCAGTTCGGGGTTTTGGGTCGCAACCCCGACGGGACAGGTGTTTTTATGACAGACCCGCATCATGATGCAGCCGAGGGTGACGAGGGGCGCGGTGGAAAAGCCGTATTCTTCCGCGCCGAGGAGGGTGGCGATCGCCAAATCCCGCCCCGTTTTCATTTGTCCGTCGGTTTCCACCGCAATCCGACTGCGGAGATTGTTTAACACGAGGGTTTGATGGGTTTCGGCGAGGCCCAATTCCCAGGGTAAACCGGCGTGCTTAATCGAGGTTTGCGGCGATGCACCCGTACCGCCGTCGAACCCGGACACCAGCACCACATCGGCGTGAGCTTTTGCCACCCCGGCGGCGATCGTCCCAACCCCCACTTCGGACACCAGTTTGACGCTGATTCGCGCTTCCCGGTTGGCGTTTTTGAGGTCGTGGATCAGTTCGGCCAGGTCTTCAATGGAATAGATGTCATGGTGGGGCGGTGGCGAAATCAAGCCCACACCGGGGGTCGAGTGGCGCACCTTGGCGATCCAGGGGTACACCTTCAGGCCGGGGAGTTGACCGCCTTCGCCGGGTTTTGCCCCTTGGGCCATTTTGATTTGAATTTCGCGGGCTTGGGAGAGGTAGAGGCTGGTGACCCCGAAGCGGCCAGACGCAACTTGTTTGATCGCGCTGTTTTTCGAGTCGCCGCGATCGTTCGTCCAGGTGTAGCGTTCGGGGTCTTCGCCGCCTTCGCCGGTGTTGGATTTGCCGCCGATCCGGTTCATGGCGATCGCTAACGCTTCATGGGTTTCCTTCGAGATTGACCCATAGCTCATCGCCCCGGTTTTAAAGCGTTTCATAATCGCTTCAATCGGTTCGACTTGATCAATCGAAATCGGCTCACGGGCTTTAAAGTCCAAGAGATCCCGCAGGCGGAACAGGCTTTTCCCTTGTTCGTTCACCTTGGCGGCATATTGGCGATAGAGGTCGTAATTGCCTTCGCGTACCGCCTGCTGCAAGAGGTGAATTGTCATCGGATCGAGGAGGTGTTCTTCCCCTGCTTTGCGCCATTGGTATTCACCGCCCACATCGAGGGTGAGGGGCGCACCGTCGCGATCGCTAAACCCAGCATGGTGGCGCTGCATCGCTTCGGTGGCGATCACGCTGAGATCCACCCCTTCCACACGGGAAGCCGTCCAGGAGAAATATCGATCCACCACCGAGTGATGTAGCCCGATCGCCTCGAAAATTTGCGCCCCGCGATAGCTCTGGATCGTGGAAATTCCAATCTTCGATCCGATTTTAATCACGCCTTTAGTGACGGCTTTGATGTAGTTCTTACAGGCGGTTTTATGGTCAACGCCCGTGAGCAGTCCTTCGTCGATCATGCCCTGGAAACTATCAAAGGCCACGTAGGGATTGATCGCGCCGCAGCCATAACCGAGGAGGACGGCAAAGTGATGCACCTCGCGGGGTTCGCCGGATTCAAGCACCAAACCGACACGGGTGCGTGTGCCGTTGCGGATCAGGTGGTGATGGAGACCCGCGACGGCGAGCAGGGCGGGGATCGGGGTCTGGTGGGCATCCATACCGCGATCGCTCAAAATCAAGATATTTTTACCCGATGCGATCGCCCCATCCGCAGCCTGGAAAATCTGCTCTAGGGCCGCTGTCATCCCTTCCACACCCGTTTGCGGGTCAAAAAGAATCGGCAACGTGAGCGACGAGAAGCCGCGCAGATTCACCGCCTTTAACTGCGCCAGTTCCGCATTACTCAATACCGGCGTGGGCAGTTGAATCAGTTGGCAGCTTTCCGGTTGGGGCTTGAGGAGATTCCCCTCCGAGCCAATGGTAGTCACCGCCGAGGTGATAATCGCCTCGCGGATCGAATCAATCGGCGGGTTCGTCACCTGGGCAAAGAGTTGCTGAAAATAGTCGTAGAGCAGCTTGGGCCGGTTCGACAGGGCCGCGAGGGGCGTATCCGTGCCCATCGCCCCGATCGCTTCCACGCCATTTTGCGCCATCGGAGTCAACAGTAACCGCAACTCCTCGAAGGTATAGCCAAAAGCTTTCTGTTGGGCGATCAGGGTTTCTGAGGACGATTCCACCGGATCAGCAGCGGGGAGATCCGCCAACGCCACCCGATACTGATCGAGCCAATCCCGATAGGGTTGCGCCGCGACAATCTCCTGTTTAATTTCTTCGTCGGACACGATCCGCCCTTCGTCCATATTCACCAGGAACATCCGCCCCGGTTCGAGGCGACCTTTGCGGGCGACGCGCTCCGGCTCAATGGGCAGCACCCCGGCTTCGGAGGCCATAATCACCAGGTCGTCATGGGTGACGTAGTAGCGGGAGGGGCGTAAACCGTTGCGATCGAGTACCGCGCCCATCATCGTGCCATCGGTAAAAGCGATCGAGGCGGGGCCGTCCCAGGGTTCCATCAGGCAGGCGTGATATTCATAAAACGCCTTGCGCTCCTCGCTCATGGACTCGTGGGCGCTCCAGGGTTCGGGGATCATCATCATCATCGCGTGGGGCAGGGAGCGACCGGACAGCACCATTAATTCCAGGGCGTTATCAAAAATGGCGGAATCGCTGCCTTCCATGTCGATGATCGGCTGCATTTTGTCCAGTTCGTCGCCGAATAAGTCTGAGGCGAAGAGACTTTGGCGGGCGTGCATCCAGTTGATGTTGCCGCGCAGGGTGTTGATTTCGCCGTTGTGGGCGACGTAGTGGTAGGGGTGCGATCGCTCCCAACTGGGGAAGGTATTGGTGCTGAAGCGGGAATGCACCAAACCGAGGGCGCTGGTGAAGTCGGGGTCGCTGAGGTCGGGGTAGTAGCTGCCCACTTGGGCCGTGGTGAGCATCCCTTTATAGATGATCGTGCGACAGGAGAGGCTGGAAACGTACCAATAATCATCAAGGCCAGCGCGTTGGATTTCGTGGTGCGATCGCTTGCTGATCACATACAACTTCCGCTCAAAGTCGAGATCAGTCTCTAGATCCCGATTGCGACCGATGAACACCTGCTGCATAAAGGGTTCACTGCCCTGGGCGGTGGGGCCGAGTTCGCCGTTATCCGTGGGCACATCACGCCAACCGAGAACGGTTTGGCCGGTTTCCGTGACAATTTTTTCTAACTGTTCGCGCCCCGCTTGACGCACTGCCGGATCAGGGGACGCGAAAAACATGCCAACGCCATAGTGACCGGGTTCGGGCAGGGTGATCCCCAGGGCTTGGGCCGCCTTGGCCATGAAGGCGTGGGGCAGTTGGGTGAGGATGCCTGCACCATCGCCGCTGTTGGGGTCAGCACCCACTGCGCCCCGGTGTTCCAGGTTGACTAAAATTTGTAGGGCTTGGTCTACAATCGCGTGCGATCGCTCCCCCTTCATATGCACGATAAACCCAACACCGCAGGCATCATGCTCATAGCGGGGATTGTATAGGCCCTGTTGTTGTGGCAATGCTTGTTTATTCATGGATGCAATATGACCAAGGGAAACAACTATCCGCAAAGGGACGCAAAAGATAACTTCCGAGTTTTAGAATTGTCGCGCTAAAACCCAAAAAAGGGGATCGTTCTTAACAAAATGATCAGATCACAGCAGGGTGATCCCCCTTATTTCTCAAGGCATTATGTCCCGATCCACCCTGCTCAAATGTCAGTTTGATATCGTCAAAGCATGACATTGTGATGATATCTAAAAATAGATTGATCAGAAGATAGGGTTAAGAATCGACAGTAATATGATGAGAATCGACGGAAAACGAGGTAATATCCCGATTGTCCTCCCGCAATGGGTAAGCTTATCTAGTCATCGTCAGCATGATTCAACAATTGCAAAATCTGACTCAACGCAAAGGCGGAGAAGTTGAGGCTAATCATGCCTGAAACGGATTGAAAATCCAAATCGCAGCAGCAGCCGATCACTCACGGCCAAACAGAGACTACCACCCCATCAAGAAATAGTCTGACGCTAAATCGTCAGCCAAAAAGTGTTAATTTATACCGTCAACGGGCCTTGGGCGGCGGGCTGGGGCCGTGCTGGCGGGGGTTGCGAATTTATGGCGCGGGCGATCGCCAAGAGCCGCTGCCCAGCTTTTTCTGCCATCACCACCCCGAAGGGATTCCCCATTCAGAACTGAACGACAAAAACATCCACATAATAAAACGGCAACATCACGGTCAACCCCTCAGTCCAAGGGAATCCCATCATAGCGATTCACCGCAATGAGGGCAAGAAAACGGTGATTAGATAATGAAAGGCTATGTCAGTGATTAATTATACAAATCAAAAAAAGGGAACACACGAGTACGACTAGCTTTGGGCGTACCCCACAGGCTTAACGCCCCCCACTGCGCTGCAAAACTTAAATATACTGAGAGACTATATTCAGAATTCTTAATATTCTCTGTAACGTTTGCTTTTGTTTTTTGCACTTAACATCCCATCTACAAAAATCCCCATGTCACTGTTCAAACTCGCTTGGTTAACCTCATCATTGAGCTTCATAATGGTGTGGTGTGCTAGTGCCATGGCTCTCTCTCCTGATCGCGCCTTCGCCCTCTTGGCCACCGTATCTGCCGCCCCCCAATCCTGGCAGACCAACACCCCACAAGGTCAACAGGATTCCCTCGCCCTCAGTATGCGTCTCACCCAGGCTTTTTCGACAAACCCATCCCCAGGGTTACAGGGTAAAACCTTAGCGTGGCAGCCCACAGATTCCACCACCGCTTGCCCTGCCATGGTGCAGCGCTGGTCTCACATCCCGGACCCTCCCAATTTCCACACCCATGCCCCCCTGCCCCAGCAAGCAACCGTCCGAGAGCAATTGCTCACGGTGCTGTCTGGGATGATGGAGGATTATCAAACCCAGAAAACGGCAACGGTGACGGTGAGTTCTGCGCTGCCGAGGTTTGACATTGAAACCCTTTGGGATGCGTGGCAACAGCCGATCAACCATTTCAAGGCGCAATGGTCTCCTCGTCAGGAACAGGTGCAAGTGATGGTCAATGGGGCAGCGATCGCAACCCTCAGCCACTCCACAAACGCCAAGCACCTCGCCGATCAAATTCGCTATTTTGTGAATCAGCCGGATTGGGACGCAACGCAATTAGAGCCGACTTTGATGGGGCAGTACCCCGCGATTCGGAGTGGCGATCGCTTAATGGTGGTGATTGATGATGCGATCGTGCCGCCAGAGGAGCAAAATCGGGAACTATTGGCGATTGATTGGACGAATAATCTCCGGCAGGCCTTTGGGGTGGAGCCGTTAGAACTGGTGACGGCGCAGCAGATGATGTATGGCATCCGTGAGACCCGCGAAGATTTTGAAGGGGTCGCGTCTTGGTATGGCCCGATGTTCCATGGTCGGCTCACGGCTAACGGCGAAACCTATAACCAAGATGCTTTCACTGCGGCTCATCCCCATTTACCCTTTAACACTTACCTGAAGGTGATTAACCTCGAAAGCCAAGAGGCGGTGATCGTGCGGATTAACGATCGCGGCCCCTATATCCAACCGCGCACGCTGGATCTATCGCGGGGTGTGGCTCGTTGTATTGAGAGTAAAGAGTCGGGGGTTGTGCCCTATCGTGCGATCGTGATGAGTTCGTCCTAGATGGGTTTGCCGTTCGCAGATGGCCCTCTAAAATAGGCGATGGATGGGACTCAATGGTGAACTATGCAAATCTGGGTTGTCAGTGTCGTGATCTTGTTTGTGGGCATCCAAGCCTATCAGTGGTTGTCCCACTTGGCCCTGCCGCTACCGATCTATGGAGTGGCGGGGGTTTTGTTAGCGATCGCCTCCAACAGCACCGGGCTCCGCCTCCCCACACCGTCCGCCCCATCCTTAACCCCTCCCCCCGAACCCCCCTCATCCATCCCATCCCCCCCAAAACCCTCCATTTCCTTCAAAATCAGCCGCGATTAACCCCACACCTGCCCTCTTCTGTCGTGCGAGCGTCTAGCTCGCTGCCTGCTGTCCTCTTCTTTATCAGGATTTATCAGGAGTGAGCCAGAGGCTCACACTACCATGATGGTTATTCTTTGGAGTGCGAGCTTCTAGCTCGCTGCCTGCTGTCCTCTTCTTTATCAGGATTTATCAGGAGTGAGCCAGAGGCTCACACTACCATGATGGTTATTCTTTGGAGTGCGAGCTTCTAGCTCGCTGCCCTGATGATGGGGATCAATCGCCACCATGATGGTTATTCTTTGGAATGCGAGCTTCTAGCTCGCTGCCTGCTGTCCTCCCCTGTATCAGAAGTGAGCCAGAGGCTCACACTACCATGATGGTTATTCTTTGGAGTGCGAGCTTCTAGCTCGCTGCCCTGATGATGGGGATCAATCGCCACCATGATAGTTATTCTTTGGAGTGCGAGCTTCTAGCTCGCTGCCTGCTGTCCTCTTCTTTATCAGGATTTATCAGGAGTGAGCCAGAGGCTCACACTACCATGATGGTTATTCTTTGGAGTGCGAGCTTCTAGCTCGCTGCCTGCTGTCCTCTTCTTTATCAGGATTTATCAGGAGTGAGCCAGAGGCTCACACTACCATGATGGTTATTCTTTGGAGTGCGAGCTTCTAGCTCGCTGCCCTGATGATGGGGATCAATCGCCACCATGATGGTTATTCTTTGGAGTGCGAGCTTCTAGCTCGCTGCCTGCTGTCCTCTTCTTTATCAGGATTTATCAGGAGTGAGCCAGAGGCTCACACTACCATGATGGTTATTCTTTGGAGTGCGAGCTTCTAGCTCGCTGCCCTGATGATGGGGATCAATCGCCACCATGATGGTTATTCTTTGGAGTGCGAGCTTCTAGCTCGCTGCCTGCTGTCCTCTTCTTTATCAGGATTTATCAGGAGTGAGCCAGAGGCTCACACTACCATGATGGTTATTCTTTGGAGTGCGAGCTTCTAGCTCGCTGCCCTAATGAGGGGGATCAATCGCCACCATGATGGTTATTCTTTGGAGTGCGAGCTTCTAGCTCGCTGCCCTAATGATGGGGATCAATCGCCACCATGATGGTTATTCTTTGGAGTGCGAGCTTCTAGCTCGCTGCCCTAATGAGGGGGATCAATCGCCTAAAACAATTCTCCCCAGATCAGGCCACTTCAGCCCCTTGCCCCGACTGCATCAACGGGATCACCCCCTACAAGCCCAGATCTTTCTTCATCGTCTGTAAATCCGCCTCAATTTCCCATTCTCGGAACTGGGCATCCACCGCATCAAAGGCATCAACCCCCGTTCGGTAGCGCGAGGCATTCTGCCAACCGGGGGGCGAGGCTTGGGAGGGCTTGGGTTGGGCGGCGGCTTCGGCGGCTACCTTGGCGGCGAGTTCCTTTTGTTTGGCCACCGTTTGGGTGAGGAGGTGTTCGGCTTGGCTGCGGTTTTGTTTGGTGCTTTCCAGTTGGCCCCAGCGTTGATTGCCTTGACGCAGCAGGGCGGCTTCCCGTTCGCGGGCTGGGTTGGCGAGGTCATAGCGTCCGGCGGCTTCGGCCTTGGCAATGCGTTGATGCCAGAGTCTGATATCTTCAGCGATCGCTAAAATCTCCTGTTCCAACTGCTGCACCTGTTGATTCAGACGTTGAATCAGCCGCCGGGTCTCGGCCTCTTGTTCGCGCAACTGCTCTTCGAGCACCTGCCACTGAAGCTGGGGATTATTCTGCAAAAACTCATCCAATCGCTCTTCGAGAAATTGGCTGACATCATCAAAGACACTCATGGGGGCTTAGGGGTTAGAAGGTTTGACCCACGTAGATCGATCGGACTTCCCCATTGCGGCGCACGGTGGCCTGCCTGTTTTCGGTGGACACCAACGTCCAGCCACTATCGCCAATGGGTTCCCCGACGCTGATCCGTTGGGTGGTCTCTCCTACCATAAACAATGCCGTGGAGCGATCGCCATAGTCCAAAATCCCCACCAACTTATTGGTGTTCGAGGGCAATGGATTGCTAGGGGCCACCCCTGGAGCCTCATCTAAAGAGGGTAAAGGGGGCAACACCTGCTGCTGACGAGCGAGGGGCGGCGCGGGAATGGTCGCCGCCGGGAACCGAGGAATGGGCGACTGAGCCGTCCGATTGTTCTGAGGTAATGGGGCCGGTGTAGTGGAATTCGAGGCCGGATTTTCGGAAAGATTCGGAGGCGTTACCGGTTGATTGTCCTGCGATCGCACCCCTGACCCATCGGCTGAATTAGGATTAGGCGGATAAACCGGAATATACACCCGTTCGATCACCTGGGGCGATTGGGGCGCGGCGGCGGTATTGTCCGGGGCGGTGAGATTAGCCTGGAGGGGGGTTTGGGGGGTCGCGGCGGCGGGACTTGGCGGGCGGCGTTCAATGGCTTGGAGCGATCGCAACATATACTGACCAAACGCAGCTTCTTCTGGGGGCAACTCCGCCCAAGAGGAACCCGATTCCACCGTACTCGTCACCGCCGGTTGAAATCGCTGCAAATTCAACTTACCTTGGGTCGCCAACCACACCACAACCCCCACCAAGGAGAGGCCCGCGATCGCAAAAAAGACCTTATCTAAATTCTGTGCCAGGATCATCTTGGCTGAGGGCCGCCCTGACTGCACTGCCGACGCTTTCCGGCTAGATTGGGTAGTAGCAACCCCCTCAGCCGGAGCAGGAACCGGCATGGTCGGCATCGTCAACTCCGTCGGCACCACCGATCGCAAGGACACATAATTCCCTTGAGCTGGCTTCGTCGGTAACTGGCTTCCCCCATCCAAGATCCCATCAACATCCGAAAACAGATCATCCATTAGATGATCCGCCTCCGATTCAATCGACCATGGCTCCGCAACTTTCGGTTCTAAATAGGCAGGGGAAGCAGTCCCGTTCATTACCTCATCAGCCATAGATTTTTTCTCTGTCCTCAACACACTGAATGCAGCACTATCTTATCCTGTCGGTTCTCGAACGGCTACAGATTGAGAATGATTTTCTCTGTGAATCATAAAAAATGAATCCCCCGAGGAGAAGTCGAACCCCAGCCCAGCAAAGACCTCTCCTCTGTGCCTAGACTCCGTCGGGCCCTGATCGGGGAAATCACACCCACCCAGGATCGGCGCAAGCACCACACAAACAACATTCACCAGGGCGATCGCCCCTAAGGGCCTCTCCTCAAGATCACAACGATCCTCCCATCCAACCGTCCCGCATCATTGCATCCGTTGCACAGATAAAAATGTCCTGAAATGTCCTGCTCCAGACGTTGATCTAGATGGCGAAGTATCCACCAATTCAGTCAATTCAGTTCAGACACTCCTGGCATTAAAATTAATTCATGAAAATTATGCACAGCACTTCGGTCAATTCCAAATCAGCCAAAAACCAGCAAGAGACCAAAAAAATTATTCATAGAAAGCCACAATCTGCAATAAATCAAGAATTCCGATCGAGACTGCAAAAATACACTGTAAATAAATCACCTCAAAGCATTAAAAAACATTGACATCATCAAATACTGTCGATAAAATGGTCAGATCAAAAACAATAATATCCAATCTTCTCTTGCGTTAAATCTAATGCAAAATCGATCTTTCAAAAAAATGCAACTCCTTCAAAAAAGTGTGGATTATTTTGCATTCCGAGATTATAAATCTACCTATATTTTGGCTTGGATTACGTTGGGAGTTTGTGTGCTCCCGGTCATCTTGGAGGGAATGGGTGTTGACTTTAGCTCACCTGCGATTACGGCGGATCTCTTTCAAACCCCACCGACTGAAAATATCATTGATACCGTTCATATTCACTTAGCCGGAAGCTTCATTCATACGATTTTAGAATGGAGTGCATTTTGTGCTGGGCTGTTTACGGCGATTCTTGCTTTTGTCTATTTTATTCTCAACCGTGATGTTGTTACCCCCATTATCGGCATTTCTCTATTTTATGCCGGTTGTATGGATGCCTTTCATACCCTAGCGGCCGATCGCCTCATTGCCGGTGTTGCCAACTTCCAAGACTTGATTCCCTTCACCTGGGCAATCTGTCGGGTTTTTAGTGGTTTGATTTTGATTATTGGAGTTAGTCTCTTTTTGGGGACGAAGCGATCGCACCTCGACGGCAAATTTCAATCCATTGCCCTGATTAGCGTGATCTGCGGAGTGGTCGCCTATGGCACAATCTTAATCTGTGTCCGCACGGAACACCTCCCCCAAACCATGTTTCCCACCGCGCTGATCACCCGACCCTGGGATGTAGTGCCGCTGGTTTTGTTTGCGATCGCGGGTCTGTTTCTCTTTCCCCGCTTCTATCACCGCTATCCCAGTTTTTTCTCACAATCCCTGATCATCAGCACGATTCCACAAATTGCCACACAAATTCACATGGCATTCGGCTCTACTCGACTGTTTGATAGTGATTTTAATATTGCCCATTTTTTAAAAATAATCGCTTATTTAATCCCCTTTGTTGGCCTGTGTTTTGCCTATGTAGAAATTAACATCGAAAAAGAAGCCGCCGAGCAACAATTACGCCAACGCCAAGCCCAACTTGAAACTGCCCTCCAAGACTTAAAAGGCACGCAAGCCCAGTTGATTCAATCAGAAAAAATGTCCAGTTTAGGGCAGTTAGTGGGAGGGATTGCCCACGAAATCAATAATCCGGTTAATTTTATTTACGGTAACCTCATCCATGCCCAAGGCTATGTGAATGATTTAAAATCCATCGTTGCACTGTATCAACAATATTACCCTGATCCTGATCCACTCATTCAAGATGTCGTCGAAACCGTGGATTTACCCTTCATCCTGAGTGATTTTCCGGATCTACTTCAATCCATGCAAGTCGGCGCAAAACGGATTCAGGAGGTGGTGGATTCGCTGCGCAACTTTTCCCGACTTGATGAATCCGATCGTAAAGAATGTGATATTCATGATGGCTTAGAAAGCACGCTCTTATTTCTCAAAAATCGCCTCAAACACCAGCGCAATCACGCCGAAATCACCATTAAAAAAGACTATGATGTCTTGCCCTTGGTTGAATGTTATCCGAGTCACCTCAATCAGGTGTTTTTGAGTTTGTTAGAAAATGCGATTGACACCTTAGAAACGAAGGCTAAAACCTCGGATTTTTTTGAGCCTTGCATTACCATTCAAACCCGCTGCACGGGCGATCGCTGCTTGATTTCTATTCGCGATAATGGTACGGGGATGTCTGCGGCGGTGATGCAGAAGATTTTTGATCCGTTTTTCACCACGAAGGTGGTGGGGCAGGGCACGGGTTTAGGGCTAGCGGTCAGCTACAGCATTATCCACGATCAACATCACGGTATCTTAAGTTGCCAGTCGGATCTAGGTCAGGGGAGTGAGTTTCAAATCTCGATTCCGCTGCGGTTGCAACGGGAGCGGTAGGGCTTCGGGATGACGTAATGGCGGGGCGTTGGGGTGATTATCACCGAGGGTCTCGCGCTTGGGTACGGATTAAACCTTCCTAAAGAGGAGCGATCGCCCTCGGCAGAATCTGGTAAGCTTATTGAGAGACTTTCCTATTTAAGGCTACCTGGATTGATGAAGACAACAGGTAAGGGTCATTGAACCAGGGTCAAGATCCATTGACCTATTTTCCTACTGTAAGGACGAAATCACTATGCTTTCACAAAACCTGATTGATCATCTCAATCACCAAATCAATCTTGAAATTTATTCGTCCCATCTTTATCTCCAGATGAGTTCATGGTGTGTACAAAAAAGTTTAGATGGGTGTGCATTGTTTCTTAATCAACATGCCAATGAAGAAATGATGCATATGCGTCGTTTGTTGGGCTATTTGCATGAAACAGGGGCTTATGCTGTGGTGGGCGGTGTGGAAGCTCCCCCCACCACCTTCTCATCTTTGACGGAGGTGTTTGAAAAAATCTATGCCCATGAACAGTTAATTACGAAAAAAATTAGCCATCTGGTGCATATTGCAAATACCGAACCGGACTATGCTACGCTGCAATTTTTACAGTGGTATGTGGCGGAACAACATCAAGAGGAGTTTCTGTTTAAAAGTGTTTTAGATAAGATTAAACTGATTGGCACGGAGGGTCAGGGACTCTTTTTTATTGACGAAGAAATTCGCAAGTTAGCCACTAATAAAGCTGCGAAGGAAACGACAATGGCCGCTGAAGAGGCTCAATAAGAGCTTGTTTAAGAAGTGTCTTTAAGAGAAAGGCAAGGGGCTTAAGCCCCTTGTTTCCATTGAGTGAAGCTCATGGTTTGGATCTGAGTTCAACTTTTCAAACAGCCTCTAAAACGTCCAATAAAATCAACTAGGTTGACGTACTCCCCCGCATAAATGACGGGGGATTCTGGGTTCAGACAGCAATTGCAGGCGTAGCCCGTCTTATCTTGCCTCGCCCAATGGACAACGCCCTGCCCATAAGGTGCTCACCCCGGAATTTTACTTCGCGCTAGCGAACGCTTTTATTGTATCACCACCGAATCAATTCGGTTATTCGCTTATATCCCCCGAATAAAATTCAGGGGGCTTTACGCATCACGCTCGTAACAATAACGGGACTGGCCGGATTTGAACCGGCGACCTAGCGCTTAGGAGGCGCTTGCTCTATCCAACTGAGCCACAGCCCCACGCTTTTGATCCAACGCACACCAATGCACCGATGAATTGATGGGGCGATGAAAAGCATTGTCATTTTATCCCACGGGTTGATCAATCGCCTAGTGTCTTGTCTAGCTTAGATAGGTTGACTTACTCCCCCGTTTAGAAAACGGGGGATTCTGGGATCAAACAGCAATAGCAGGCAACGCCTGTCTGACATCACCTAACCCAATGGCTGAAGCCCCAGCCACTTTAATATTCATCGCCGCATTCTCATCCCGGTCATTCTCTGTCGAGCAACTGGGACACCGCCAATGGCGAGTCTCTAAATCCAGATGCTCCAAAATATGACCACAACTTGAACAGGTCTTGCTCGAAGGGAACCAGCGGTCAACATAGACCACCCGCTTCCCCTTCTTCGTCGCCACCCACTCCAGGATTTGCAGAAACTCTCGAAACGCCAAATCACTCACCTTACGCCCCCAAAGCCGCTGCATCGCCTTGAGGTTCAAGGTTTCAAAACACAGCACATCAAACTGATTCGTCAGTTGGTGGGCTAACTTCCAAAACCAGTCCCGCCGTCGATGGGCAATATCTTCATGCTTTCGGGCTAAGTTCAATCGGGCACGTTCTCGATTCGCTGAACCCTTTTGCTTACGGGACAACTCTCGACTCGCTTTGCGAACCGAGTTAAGTGACTGCTTGAAGAACAAGGGGGCATCAATCTTGAATCCCTCAGAACAGGTCAAGAAGGTCTTAAGTCCAAAATCAAAACCAGCAATGTTACCTGTCTCGGTTTTGACTTCAGGCTCTGACAGGGTATCTACCGTGACAATCATGAACAGTTCTCCCAAGGGAGTTCGTTTAATCGTCACGGTCTTGACCTTGCCCTCAATGGGGCGAGAGTTCCAATATTGATAGACTTTGTTCCCAATCCTCACCCGGTTGCCACCGAGGAATTTGTACCCGGCTTGCTTGAGGGTGAAGGATTTGTACTTTCGGGTCTTCTTAAAGTTTGGCAGGCGAACGCCTTTTTTGTTGTGTTTGAAGAACAGTTGATAGGCTTTCTCAATTCGTTGGCAGATATCCTGTACGGCTTGAGAACCCACCTGCAACCACCAGGGGTTCCGTTTCCGAAGCTTGGCGATGTGTTTTTGCAGTCGGGCGCAGTTCAAGTGCTTGCCCCACATTCGGTAGTACCGTTTGTGGAGGGCAACACAATGGTTGTAGATACGCCCTGCGGCATTGATTGTCCGCTTGAGGTATCGATTTCGCTTGTGTTGGTAGAGCTTGAACTTGAGCGTTTTCATGGTTGCTATGATACCTCGGTATCACGGCTGAATAAATTCAGCCCTTCGCTTATATCCCCCGTTTGGAAAACGGGGGGCTTTACGCTTTACATTCGTAAGGCTGGAGCGGATGGGGGAGCGGAGTCGAATCCCGGAGCACCAGACTTCGACTTCGCTCAGTCTTCAAGGTACTTGCCATCTAAGGCTAGGCACTCCGCTAGGGGCGATCGCATCAAGGACTGAGCGATGGTAACCTCGTCTCACCCCTGCGATCGCCCTAACCCTGATCAACTTGGATCTTGATCCGACTTTTGAAGCAGGGTCTGGAGGTCAAGGATTCAATCAACCTTCAACCCCAATCGTGAGTAATTCCCGAAAGAGAACCGCCACCGACCCCGCCATAATCATGGCATAGTCTTCGTTCATGGTTAACAGGTCGGTGGTCGTGTCGAAATCCAACAGCAGATCGCCTAAGGCCATGAGCGCCGTTTCATTCAACGATTCCACCAGCGCCGGCACATCTAGATCCGCTGCACGGCAGAGGGTTTTAATCTGCGCTTCATCTTGATCCAAAATTGCCACCAAGGCCCGTTTTTCGAGGGAGGTGAGGGCATGGACAAACTCATACCATTCACTGGCAAGGGCATAGACTCGGCCCGGTAGTTCCGGTTGTTGTAGCTCGGCGAGTTGGGTTTCGAGGGCGGTGAGTTGGTTTTGGGTGGTGGTGAGGGTGTCGAGGGTGTCTTGGAGTTGGTTTTGGGCGGTGGTGTAGTCCTGTTGGGCGATCGCTAACTGGGCCTGTTGCTGTTGTACCTGGCCGCTTAGGTCCTGATGCTGGTGTTGGAGGGTGGTGAGTTGGGGGATGAGGGTGTCGTGCTCGGCCTGGAGGGTGCGCAGGCGTGCTTGGAGGGTCTCCTGTTCTTGGTGGAGGGTGAGGAGTTCCGCCTGTTGAGTCTGGAGGTGTTGACGGGTGTCGCTGAGTTCGTCGCGGCGGGCTTTGAGTGACCCTAGGGTTTGGTGGAGTTGACTGGTTTGGCTCTGGAGGGTGGCTTTTTCGGCGGTTAACTGCGTCACCGCCTGCTGAACGGCTTCGAGGGCTTCTTGTTGGTCGAGGATGTCGGTTTGGGCGGCTTCGATCGCCTCGTTGAGACGGTGGAGATATTGTTCAAGCTGTTGGGCTTGGTTTTGTTGTTGGGCTTGGGTGGCGGTGGCGGTGGCGATGTCGAGGGATTGGGGATAGGGGTTGGGGGTTTGAGCCTGTTGGTATTGGTGGAGTTCGTGAATGAGTTCGTTGCGGTACTGGTGGAGTTCGGTGATGCGACTCAAGAGGCGATCGCGATCCAATTCCAGCCGCTGTAACGTGCCATTCACCTCTTGCTGAGTTTGGAGGGTGGCCTGGATTGTCTGCTGCAAATTGTGGTGCTGGGCTTGGAGGGTATGGATTTGGTGGCGGAGACTATTGCGCTGGTGGCGATCGTCCTGGAGGTGGCGAAATTCAGACCAGAGGCTCACAAAATACCCCACCGGAACCATAATCACAGCGGTGATCAAGGCGGGTGCTAATTGTTGATGCAAGAGTAAACCCAAAAGAAACCCCACGCCAAACGTGAGGAATCCAAACAGGAAGTTATATATAGGTACTTTTGGTGTTTTGTGCGATCGCATTAACCCGTTATCACCCTCATCAAAGCTTCCTTCTCTTGACTGCCAGTGAGAATTCAACCCCCATCCTACCGTTTCTCCCCGATTCTCAAGCGTTGAGGGCGACCATTTCTCACAATTTCGCCCCTCAACGACAACAAGGGGCTTTAAGCCCCTTGCCTCTGCACAGGGCTACTGAGGATCTAGATCAAAAATGACACTTTTCATGCTGCTTCTGAACCTCTTGCGCGATCGCACCTCACGATCGCAGCCAGCTATGGAGCAGCCACCCCAAAATAAACCCCAGACCCCCAAACCGTACCGTTTGCCAAAAGGGTTCTTTAAAACTCTGCCATTGGATCAGGCGGCTTTCGAGGTTGAGGGCGATGGTTTCGATCTGGGCTTCGATGTGGGCGAGTTCGGTTTTCCAGGCGGGGGGTTTTTCGGTTTTGATCCGTTGGCGATCGCTTTGCAGTTCGGTGAGGGTGTTTTGGTCTTGGAGCACTTGGGCGAACCGCTCTTTTAGCTCCCGCAGCGCAGCATCAGCGGCGGCTATGGCTTGTTCAAATTCCTCTTGACCCTCCATCATTCCCCCTTGAGGTTTCGCTGGTCTTTTATACTGCGAAAGGTAGATTTACTCTGTCGCGCCCAATAATTTTATGATCCCATCGTCTTCTCTGAACACGACCCACCACAGTCCGGCACAAACGCCGCTGGAATTGGCCCAAGCCTTAGCGGCTCAATTGGCGATCGCCCCCAACGACTGGCATCGACTCAAGGGCAACCGCCGCGCCCAAGCCCAGCAACATCTCGCCGCTGGTTTGGTCTTGCTACTCAACGATCAACCGGACGACGCTCTCCAACACCTTCAGCAAGCGGTGGGCTGGCTCGATCGCTCCATCAAAGCCCCCCCCTGCCCCAGCCACGGCAACCATTAACCTAGCCTCCGCGCCGGGGATTCAAATCCCCGGCTCATCGCGCAAGTAGGCTAAAGCCCACTCATTACCGAACCCGTTTGAACGGGTTTTCGCTCTGAGCCAAGCACTTCAGTTCTAGGCGGTGGTGGGTTTCTGAGCGATTTGAGGTTTTATCAGGTTGCGTAGTGGAGCCGGATCGCTTGGGCTAATCCTTCTAGGGTGTAGTCCTGGGCTTCGATATCGACGCGGCCGAAAAGGCGATCGCAGGCCTGGGACGTTTGCGGGCCAATGGAAGCCAGCTTCACCCGCTGCATTAACACCTCCCAACCGGGCACGCTTTGGAGCAGGGTGTGAACATTCTGCACCGTCTTAGAACTGGCGAAGGTGATCATGTCCACCTCGCCCGCTGTTAAACGATGGCGAGCCGCCAGGGGAAGCGTTGCCGGACAGCCGGACTCATAGGCAGGGGCTTCGATTACCGTTGCGCCTTGGGCTTGAAATTCTTTGACCAACAGATCACGCCCCCCGGTTTCGACGCGGGGAAACAGCAGCGTTTTGCCGGCCAGCCGGTCAGGAAAATGCGCCACCATCGCGTCCGCCACATAGTCCGGGGGGATGAAGTCGGCGGTGAGGTGGTAGGTTTGCAGCACCTTAGCGGTTTTGCGGCCCACAACAGCAATTTTGCAGTGACCGAGGGCGCGGCTGTCTAGGTGATGGTGAGCGAGGCGGTCAAAAAAGGCGTTGACCGCATTGGCAGAGGTGAGCAGCAGCCAATCCACACCGGCCAGGGTGGCGATCGCACGATCCAACACCGCCCAACTCGATGGCGGTCGAATCTCCAAGGCCGGCAGGTCGATCACCTGCGCCCCCTGTGCTGCGAGCAAGTCCCGAAATACACTGGCCTGCTCCGCTGCCCGCGTCACCACAATACGCTGCCCCGCCAAGGGTTGCACCGAATTTTGCTGCATGGTCACCACCTCACCAATCACAATCACGCAGGGTGATAGGCGTTGCCCCGCTGTCTGCTCTAGGATATCAGCACAGGTTCCGCGCCACACCTGTTGTTGGGGTTGCCCCCCGTGGCGAATGATCGCGATCGCAGTTTGGGGCGATTTCCCCGCCGCCGTCAACCGCTCCACAATCCCCGCTAAATTGCGCCCCCCCATCAACAACACCACGGTTTCCAACTGGGCCAACGCCCCCCAGGCCAACCCGTCGAGATCGTGGGCCGTCATCACCGCAAACCCCGGACTCAGCCCCTTATCCGTGAGCAAAATCCCCGCTAATAACGGAGCCGCTAACGCCGAGGAAACTCCCGGCACTAGTTGCCAAGGACAGGCGGCCACCGTCAGGGCCTCAATTTCAGGGTGCGATCGCCCAAACACCCCCGGATCACCACTTTTGAGCCGCACCACCTGCTTCCCCTGCTGACAATAGGCAATCAACATCTGGTTAATCTGGGCTTGGGGTGTGCTGGCTTCTCCCCCCCGCTTGCCCACCTCCAGACAGAGGCAATCCGGGCGCGTTTCCATCAAAATGCTGGGGTCAATCAAGACATCATGAATGACAATATCCGCCCGGCGCAACAGGGCTAAAGCCTGCTGGGTAAGGGTGGCACGGCTCACGCCTGCTCCCACTAAAGACACCTGACCGGGCAAGATTGGCATAGTCATCATTCAACGATTGAACATCACCAGTGTAGGGCGCGATGCATTTTTTTTTGAGGGCGATCGCAATTTTCAGAAAATACTGTGTTACGATAGTTAATCGCTGAGGACGCATAGCTCAGTTGGTTAGAGTACGTCGTTGACATCGACGGGGTCACTGGTTCGAACCCAGTTGCGTCCATTTTTAAAATCCCAAAATGCCCAACATTGCAGGCCATTGGATTACGAGTCTGGGGCGTTTTTCGCAGCTTTGGCAGCTTGGACGGCTTGGTAGAAGCCCAGCACTACGAGAATATTCGACAGGGTTAAAAAAGACTCTGCGCCGCCGTGGAGCCAGTCCACATTCGCTAGGGTTTCGCCGTAGGCCACTTTGGCGTAGATACCAGCGGGGATGGTGACGGCGACGAAGACGAGTAACAGATAAAACCCAATCATGGTGAGGCGGGGGAAACGGTGCGATCGCGCCATGAACCACAAAAACCCCAGGTAGGGCAACAACGACATCGCGAACAAATTATCTTTAGACATGAGCGTGAAGAAACGACAGGATCAGCGAACATCGAACCCGACAGCGGCATGCATCCGCTTCATTCATTGCCCTTGAGGGGGCGGCGGCGATAGATCCACCAGGCGGCGGCGCAGAGGGTGCAGTTCCCGATCACCGTCGTGGCGGCTTGGAGGGTGACGAGCCAATCCAATTCCGGGGGATTGTCGAAATAATGCCAGGTACAGGCACACATGGCGCTGACGAGGGCCGGGAGCATTCCGGCGGAGAGGGCCCACCAACTGCGATCGCCCGTAATTTCCCCCAACCGCCACACGAACCAGATCGCGGTGATCCACTCAATCACACTCGAAACATGAATAATCCAGGTTGGAATCGAAAGGGCGTGCATAGCAAGTTTGACTCCATGAAAGCAACAGGGCCATCATCCCATAGGAATCGAGGCTGTGGCCCTATCCTTTCGTCACCCAAAACGCCCAAGTGGGTTCGGCAATGCCCTTCAGTTGAAGTTGTTGGAATTTTTCCACTTCTTGATCATTGAGAAACGCCGCCACTTCCGACGAGACCAGGATGCTGTTGGGTTGGGCGGATTCTTGGAGACGGGCGGCAATATTCACCGGCGGGCCGATGGCGGTGTAGTCGGAATGATGTTCACTGCCGAACATCCCCACAACGGACTGCCCTTGGTGGATGCCACACCGGAAGCGGACAGGTGGCGGATCGTTATCATTGACGATGCCTTGCGATCGCCAGCGTTGATTTAAGTCATCCAAGACCCGATACATGCCCCGCGCCGTCGCCACCGCCCGCCGCGCCTGTTCTTCCGGGGTCAAGGACTCTGGCGCACCGAACAGGGCCAAAATTGCATCCCCCATAAATTTATCCACCACCCCGCCATTCTCAAACACCACCTGGGTCATCGCTTCGAGGTATTCATTCAACAGCCGCGCAATCCCCCGCGACTCCAAACGGCTCGACAATTGCGTAAACCCAACAATATCGCTAAACAAAATCGTCACGAGGCGGGGTTCTGGGTCAAGATCCAGCTTCATATCGCCTTGGGCCGCGCGGCGCACCATTTCCGGCGGGAGGAAACGTTTGAGCACGGCTTCGGTGAGGTAGTCGTTGAGTTCCTTCATCCGCTCTTCGTTGGACTTCAACGCCAACATATTCCGCACACTAGCGAGGAGTTCGCGATCGTTAAAGGGTTTGGATAGATAGGCATCAGCCCCCTGTTCAGTTCCCTCGATCCGGCTCATCTCGTCGGCCTTGGCGGTCAGCAAAATAATCGGTATGCCCCGCAATTCTTCATTGGCCCGCACCATCCGGATCAAGTCCAACCCCGACACCTTCGGCATCATCAGGTCACTAATAATCAGTTTCGGCCGTTGTTCTTCTAAAACGCTGTAACCTTCCGCGCCGTTGCGGGCTGTGCAGACAGGATAACCGGCGGATTTCAAAACATAGGACACATAACTGCGCAGGTCGGAGTTATCGTCTACCACTAAAATCAACTGTTTCTGGGGGTCAATGCCTTCGGGTGTTACGCCGTCTGGAATTGTTGCGAGGGGTAGATCCGGCAGGGATGATTGATCGTCGTCTTGGAGTTCCACTTCGAGGTCGGCGAGTTCCACGGCGGCGCGGGTGACTTGGACTTCGCTGGCCACTTCGAGAATTTGATCCGAGGGGAGATGGGTGGAGCCGTGGTGCAGCCAAATGATGAAGGCTGTGCCGGTGGTTTCCTCGGCGGTGGCATCGTCTTGGTGGATGGATTGGACGGTGATTTGGCCGCCGTGGAGTTCGACGATTTCTTTGACGAGGGCGAGGCCGAGGCCGGTGCCTTCGTAGGAGCGGTTGACGGAGCCTTCGGCTTGGCGGAAGCGGTCAAAGAGGAAGGGAATTTGGGAATCGGCGATCCCGATGCCGCTGTCGCGGACTTCGAGGCAGACGTAGGCTCCGGCGGGTTTGACGCTGACGGTGATGCTGCCGTTTGCCTCGGTGAATTTCATGGCGTTGGAGAGGAGGTTGTACACCACTTTGTCGAATTTTTCGAGGTCGAGATAGACGGGATCGCAGGGGGTGAGGTGGCTGATCAGGTGGAGACCTTTGCGATCGCAGTAGGGCCGAAAGGATTCTAAAATTTGCTCGACAAATTCCGTGAGGTCACAGGGGCGGAATTTAGGCTGCATCCGACCAGCATCGAGGCGTTGGAGGTCGAGGAGTTGGTTCACCAGGCGCAGGAGACGGCGGGCGTTGCGGAGGGCGATCTGGGTTTGGTCGCTGGGGAGGGGCTGATCGCGATGGGTGGCGGCCTCTAAGGGGCCGATCATCAGCGTTAGGGGGGTGCGGAATTCGTGGGAGATGTTTTGGAAAAATTCGTTTTTTTGGCGATCGAGTTCGAGGAGGCGTTCGGCTTGTTGGCGGGTTTTTTGGTAGAGGCGGGACTGTTGCACGGCGATCGCTGCCTGAGAGGCCACCGATTTTGTCAGTTCAATATCCGCCCGTGACCACATTCGAGGGAGTTCACTTTGGCGTAGGCTAATGCTGCCGATAATCTGACCATCGACGAGCATCGGCACGATCAACAGAGCGCGGGCGGGCGATCGCAACGGCAGATCACTGCCGTACTCATCACTGGCCTGCTCTTGCTCTTGCATATTGGTGATCACCACGGGTTCTTTGGTGTGCAAGAGTTGCTTTAAGACCGGATTGCCCGCAATTGGGGCGAGGGATTGGGGCAGTTGCGGCTGGGCCTCCTCACTGTCGAGGACGGCACCATCTTCGGCCCAGGTGGAGGTGCGATCGTACAAGCCCACACATTGCACATATTCATCCGCCTCTGTCCACAGGGACAGGGCGCAGCCGTCCACGTCCAGCGTCGTCCCCAGCCGCTTGGTGATTGTCATGAAAATTTCTTGGGGGTCGAGGGTGGAACGAATTGCTGAGGTGATTGTGTTGATTAGGGCTTCCCGTTTGGCGAGGGATTGTACTTTTTCGTAGGCTTGGGCTTGGGAAATGGCCAGGGCGGCTTGATCCGCCACCATAATCCCCAGTTGAATTTCGTCGTCTTCCCAGGGATGCTCGCGATCGCACCGATGCAGCGCCAACACCGCCACCAAATCCAACTGCGCCATCAACGGCACAATCAACGCCGACTCCACCCCCGCCGCCGCTAAGACAGGGTAGCGATCGCTCCCATCGGGCACCATCGCCAAACAATCCGGATTCGTCTGCACCTCCTGCATGACGGTCACATCCTCCTGTTCCCACACCATCGCGGCGTATTGGGCCTCGCTGAGGGGTGCGATCGTCTCTTCCTTTTGATAGGCCAAAATGTCGCTATCTTCGTCCACATCGACGCAGGTTTTCAAAATGCACACATCCACGTCGAGCAAATGCCCGACGGTATTGACGATGGTTTGCAACACCTCCCGCAGGGGCGACGAGGAGGAACCGCGCCGCCGATGTTGGGCATTGCGGATCGTGTTTGTCACCGTGTTGAGGAGGGTTTCCCGGCGTAGGGAGCGACAGAGTTCTTCCGTGCGCACCTTCAGGACATTGTGGGTGTCGAGGGCTTGGCGGACGATGCCCTTGAGGTGTTCCGCTTCCCAGGGTTTTGTGACATATTTAAAGACTTTGCCGCTGTTGATCGCTTCCACGAGGTCATCCACATCGGTGTAGCCCGTCAGCAAAATCCGGATGATGTCTGGGTATTGCACCGCCGTCAGGCTCAAAAATTCTGTCCCCGTCATGATCGGCATCCGTTGGTCGGAAATGATCACGGCGATGTCGGGTTCTGCGGTCAGGACTTCAAGTCCTGCCGGGCCATTGTCAGCACGAAAGACTTTGTACTCTCTATGAAAGGTGCGGTAGAGCAGATCGAGGTTATCTGGCTCATCGTCAACCACCAATATTTTCGGCTTTTTGCGTTGCTGAGACTTCATCCATCGATCTCCTACCGTCTGCGCCAGACTTCAGGAAGCCAAGGTAAGGTTGTTTTCACGTTGCTTATGGTTTCCATGCTTGGTCGTGACGCACCCCAACCAATGTGTGTGGGCATAGGATATTCTTCCTACCATAGTACAGAACTTTCAGGACAGCGATGGGAATTGCCCCCGTGGGATTTCATTGGGAGGCTGAAGGGGCGAGGAGTCCCCAACGGATTTGCTGAGCTTGGAGCCATCCGGAGTCTTCCAGGGTTTGGAGGGCTTGGTTGATGGCGACGAGGAGCGCACCGGTTTGGGGGCCTTTGGGAACGGCGATCGCTAACGGTTCACTGGACAGGCGATCCGGTAAAACGCGGTACGCGGGATCGCCTTGACTCCAGCCGACGAGGATGGTGCGATCGCCCACAAAGGCCGCCGCTTGGCCCGCTTCGAGAAGGTCTAGGGCGGCTTGGTACGAATCCACCCCGACCAAGGTCACGTCAGGATCACGATGGCGCAGCACTGCGATCGCACTTGACCCCCGTAAAACCGCGATCGGTTGCCCGACCAGATCAGCGAACTGTGTAATCCCTGCCTGGCGAGTAATCACGCTCGTACTGTTGAAATAGTAGGGCCGACTGAAATAGACGAGGCGCGATCGCATCGTCGTCGCCGTCACCCCCGCGATCGTGATATCCGCCTCCTCCCGATAGAGGATCTCGAAGCGATCGCGATTCTGCACCGGCACAAACTCCACCGTGGCATCGTCACCGAGGATCTGTCGCGCCACCGCCCGCGCCACCTCAATTTCAAAGCCCTGCAACTGGCCATCCGGCCCGACAAATCCCAGCGGCGGCGTATTGTCCTTCACCGCCACCGTTAGGTGATGGTCTGCCTGAATTTCCGGCCATTCTGTGGCATAACTGGAAAGCAAGGGGTAAACGGGGACTAGGGGCAGAGCGATCGCCCCCCCTAACACTGCTGCCCAGACTGTTTTGATCCGTCCGCTGCGTCCGATAACTCCCTCCTTGCCATGACCTGGTCTCGTCGTACATTTCTCGCGTGTTTCGGGGTTAGTCTGGCCCAACTTGCCGCCTGTCGTGCGTCAACCCCGGATGATGTTGCTGTTAATGT
Organism: Spirulina major PCC 6313; assembly: GCF_001890765.1. Taxonomy (NCBI): domain Bacteria; kingdom Bacillati; phylum Cyanobacteriota; class Cyanophyceae; order Spirulinales; family Spirulinaceae; genus Spirulina; species Spirulina major. The sequence continues at coordinate 903,701 of NZ_KV878783.1, forward strand.
AACCCTTCCGGACACGATCCGCATCGGAATTTTGGCCCCCTTAACCGGCCCCCATGCCGCTGCGGATGGGCTGCCCCTCGTGCAGGCGGCGGAATTGGTGGTCAATGACGTGAACGACGCTGGCGGCATCGAGATTTACGGTGAACAACGGCCTTTAGAATTACGGGTTGCCGATGAGTTAGATCGCCCCGACCATGCTGTTGCTGCGGCCCGGCGGTTGATGTTTCAAGATCAAGTGATTGCGATCGTCGGCTTACCCCTCAGTTTTACCGCCATCCCCGTCGCCAACTTCACCGAAATGATCCCGATCCCGACGATCAGCACCACCTCCACCCATCCCGACACCACCGCCGGCAAAAACTATGTGTTTCGAGCCGGGTTTATTGATGATGTGCAGGGGCAGGTGTTGGCGCAATTTGCCTATGAGACCTTGGGGGCGCGGCGGGCGGCGCTGCTGTACGACATTGCCAGTGTGTACAATCAGAGCCTTGCGGATACCTTTGCGGCGGCCTTTACGGAGTTCGGCGGGGAAATCGTCCACCGGGAAACCTACACCACCCAAGCCGACCCAGATTTTCGCCCTGCCTTGGAGCAGATTCGCGATCGCACCCCTGACCTCCTCTTTCTGCCCAACTACATCAACGACATCCGCCGCCAAACCGCCCAAGCCCGCGACCTCGGCATCACCGCCACCTTCCTCGGCGGCGATGCCTGGGACAGCATCCAAACCCAACCCGACCCCAGCCTCGACGGTAGCTACTTCGCCACCCACTGGTACGCCAACCCCGATGATTCCCAAATTCGCGAGTTTATCACCGCCTACCGCGAGGCCTACCGTGTCCCCCCCAACCTCAGCGCCGCCCTGGCCTACGATGCGATGCACCTCCTCCTTGCCGCGATTCGCTCCCAAGGCCGCACCGATGCCCAGGCGATCCAAGCTGGTCTCCAGAGCATTCGGAATTTTGACGGGGTGAGTGGTACGATTCGGTTTCGCGGTACGGGCGACCCGGTTAAAACGGTGGTCATTGTCCAGATCGACGGCGATCGCCTCACCATCGCCCAAACCATTACCCCTAGTCTCTAGCCCTCCATGCGCTTTTTGCCCCGCCTCCCCAAGTTCACCCAACGGATTAGTCACCTGGGCATTATGCGGGTGATCCACCATGGCGTACAGCCGCTGTCCTGGGGGGATCTGTATCATCTGCTGTTTACTCTGCCTTGGCCGCAATTGTTGGGGCTGCTGTTTGTGGCCTATGGCGGGTTGAATTTGATCTTTGCGGGGATTTATACCCTCGGTGGGGATTGTATTGCCAATGCGGAGCCGGGGTCGTTTCGGGATGCGTTTTTTTTCAGTGTGCAAACCATGGCGACGATTGGCTATGGGGCGATGTATCCGACGACGGCCTATAGCAATTTTTGGGTGGTGATTGAGGTGTTTGTGGGGCTGTTGGCGGTGGCGATGGCGACGGGGTTGATGTTTGCGCGGTTTTCACGACCGACGGCGCGGGTGATTTTTAGCGATCGCCTCGTCATCTGTCCCTACAATGGCGTACCCACCCTGATGCTGCGCACCGCCAACCAACGGGGCAACCTGATCCTCGAAGCCCAGATTAATGTGGTGGTGATTTTGCCGGAAGTGACCCCGGAAAATCACAAGTTGCGCCGCCTCTATGATTTGAACTTGGTGCGATCGAGTACGCCGATCCTCTCCCTCAGTTGGATGGTGATGCACCCCATTGATTCCCCAAGCCCTCTGTTTGGCATGACGGCGACGGATCTCTACGAGTGCCAGGCGCAGTTTATTGTGACGCTCACGGGCCTGGATGAGACGGTGGGCCAACTGATCCACACGCGCCACCAATACCAAGCCCAGGATATTGATTGGCAGGCGCAATTTGTGGATGTGCTGACGGTGTTGCCCAACGGCGATCGCAAAATCGACTACGCCCATTTCCACGACACCATCCCCCTCGTCCCAGTCCCCCCGGCGGATTAGCGGCGTTTCAATTGGTCGGGGGTGAGGGTGTTGATCACACTCATGGGCATGGCGGTGTTGGATAGGGATTGCCCATAGTCGGCGCGGAGATAGGGGCGATAGTTCGGGGTTCCGGCGATATAGAGGCCGAAAAACGCAACGCCGAGACTGCGCATATAGTCTTGGGCGATCGCTGGATCAGGTCCTAACACCGCTGGCGGCAATTCCACATCCTCATCGGTTGCCCCTAAGGTGGAAAAATGCGTACCGTTTCTCAACAGCACTAAATACCGCTCCGGGGTTTGTAAGGCCGTGAAGGGCAAGATTTGTTCATCGAGGGCGGGGGTCACGGTGTCGGCACTGCCCGATACGATCATCGTCGGGATGGCAATCTTGGCTAATTCTTCTGGGCCGAAAATTTCGCTGCTGAGGGGGTTGATCGCGATCGCTGCTTGTACCCGTTCATCCCGCAACGAGGGCGGCGCGGCCGGGGGCATGAATTGCGGCAATTTTAAGGCGGCGCATTGCAACACCAGGGACAAATTGAGGGCATAGAGACTATCGGGACAGGCGGCCGCAAGGGCCCCTTGGTTAATCCCCGCACCGGCTAAGGCGAGGGCGGTATAGGCCCCGAAGGATTGCCCAATCACCCCCACTTTTTCGAGGTTGAGGCGATCGCCGTACTGCTGAGTGAGCCAATCTAAAACGAGGGTGATGTCCTGGGGGCGATCGAGGAGTTCCTCCGGCGGCGTGATTTCGCGGGCGAGACCGGAGGCCAGGGCGGCCAACTGTTCGCCGTTGCTGCCGGGATGTTCTGGGACAGCGACGGCAAACCCGTAGGACACCAAATGCTCAGCGAGGTAGGCGAAGGTTTGGCGGGTCGAGCCGAGGCCGTGGGAAATGACCACCACCGGCGCATTGCCCCGCAGGTTTTGTTCTGGGAGGTAAAGGGTGAGCAGAAATTCTCGTTGCCGGGTGGAGTCGTTGAGTTGCCATTCTTGCACTTCAAAGTTAAAGGGGCCCGGTGTACGCAGATCCGAGGGGAGGGGGGGTGTAGATTGCGCGATCGCATCCTCTGCCGCAATCGATTCCACCACGGCGATCGCCCGATCCGTCTCCTCGGTTTTCCGGCTTACTAAACTCACCAACTCAAACGCCAACGCCGAATTAATCCGCAACCCCTTCACCGGAAACTTCCGCAACACATTCAACGGCGTTAACCCTTCCTCCGGATCTGCCGCCGCCAAGATCAACGCCGATCGCAGGGCATAGAACCCCGATACCCGTTGCCGTGTCAAAATCAATTCCCCCACCTGCCGCAACATCACTTCACCCTGGGGCGAATAGAGAAATTGCGAAATCGTAATCGGATCAACCGGGGCGCGTTGGCTCAGCACCGTGCGCAATTCCGTGAGTTGTTCATCGCTCAACCGTGCGGCCACATCCTGAAAATCCGGGGCAATTTTACCCGTTGCCGCATATTGTTCTAAGGACTCCACCGCGATCGAAAATTCCAACGGCCCGAAATTAAACACAATCGTTTCGGCTGCGATCGCCACCCCCGGAACCAACACCCCCAAGGGCATCACCAACACCCCCACCACGCCACGCCACCACTGTTTCATCTCAGCTTTTCCCCACAATTCAAATCTAGATATAATAAAGTTCTTGAAAAATCCACGTTCTCCGGTGCAGCCATCAAATCTATGAGTATCCAAGACCTCCACGGACGCGATTTACTCAGCCTTGCCGACCTCGACTCTACCCAACTCCACGAACTACTCGCGGTGGCCACTGCCCTGAAAACGGGAGCCGAAAAACCCCTCTGTAACAAAGTGCTGGGCTTACTCTTTTACAAAGCCTCCACCCGCACCCGTGTTAGCTTTTCCGTTGCCATGTATCAACTCGGCGGCCAAGTCATCGACCTCAACCCCAGCGTCACCCAGGTGGGCCGAGGCGAGCCGATTATTGACACCGCCCGCGTCTTGGATCGCTACCTCGATATATTGGCCATTCGCACCTTTGCCCAAGCCGACCTCCAAACCTTTGCCGACTACGCTCAGATTCCGGTGATCAATGCCCTCACGGATCTCGCGCACCCTTGCCAAATTCTAGCCGACTTGCTGACGATGCAGGAACAGTTCCAAACCCTCAAGGGACTGACCTTAACCTATTTGGGCGATGGGAATAATGTGGTGCATTCGCTGTTGATTGGCTGTGCCCTCGCGGGGGTGAATATCAACGTTGCCACACCCCCGGACTATGCCCCCAGTCCCGCAGTGGTGGCCCAAGCCCAAGCCCTCGCCCTCCCCGATACGACGATCAATATCCTCACAGACCCGATCGCAGCCGTGGAAAATACCAATGTGCTCTACACCGATGTTTGGGCGAGTATGGGTCAGGAGGATCTTGCCGAGTCGCGGATTCCGATTTTCCAGCCCTACCAAATTAATGATGATCTGTTGAGCCATGCCGATCCCGATGCGATCGTGCTCCATTGTCTCCCGGCGCACCGGGGCGAGGAGATTACTGAATCGGCAATGGAAGGATCGCATTCTCGGATTTGGGATCAGGCGGAAAACCGGATGCACGCCCAAAAAGCTCTCATGGCCTGCCTTTTGGGGCTTGTGGGTTAAGTTCCCCCCAGTCGGGGATTGAAATCCCCGCCTCAGAGCAAAACCCCGTTTTAACGGGTTCCACAGTGGGCATCAGCCCACTTTCGCTATGAGCCAAGAACTTCAGTTCTTGGCGGATCGGGGTTCGGTAGATTCTACCTTCCTGAAATCTTCTGTAGTGCGAGCTTCTAGCTCGCTGCCTTGACGGAGAGGGGGAGTAGTCCACCACATAGAATAGGACGTGTTGACGTTGTGAAGAATGACTCGATAGGTTGGAAAAATAGGTAGTGCATTAGATTATTGTGGGGAAGGAGAGGATATCCTGCCAACTCCAGCGATGGTCAGTCAATCCTGCTCGTTGTGCCGCCGTGCTCTTGTAGCGACTGTGCTGCCAGATCCAGTTGAAATAACTCACCACTAAACGCACCGTCACCTTTGTCTGCTGCCACAGTTTGCCAAACTTGTTCTGTCGTCGATGCCACCTACCCGTCTGCTGCCTGATAATTCCATTGGTACGCTCCAACCGTTGCGTTTGGTCTTTGCCAATGTAGTGCTCAATTTCCAGCGGCAGTACCCGCTCATATCCTCCCCAGTTGTCACTATTCCATTGCTGGCAATGGGTCTTTCCCTCCGTGCTCACCACCAGTTCTTCAATCAGTTCATCGGTGTGTTTCCCCACTCGTGCTGCCAAGATTAACCCGCTCGAATCTGCCAAACTCATCGCAATCCAGCAATCGCCTACTTCAACTTCTTCGGGCAAGCATTGTTTGTTTTTTTTTCACGAATGACCACATCTCATCAGCACTCACGTCCTCCGTTTCCACGCCCTGCACTTGGTCGTTATGAACCAGCAAAGCTTTAGCACTGGCGG